>JAHBUB010000013.1 GCA_019638285.1 Cyclobacteriaceae bacterium
GCAATGGCGGGTTTGCCACCGTATGCTATTTTCACTTTTGTTTTTCCTGCTGCGAATGGTTTTGTGTCTGTGATGCGGATGAGATCATCTTCTCCGTGTTGGAAAGACTTTTTCTTTCCATTCACCCATATCTGCGCTACGGTTAGGCCATGCCAAAAATCAAAAAGAAGGAGTGGCGTATCTTTGGAAAGAATGAGATCAATCTCCGTGTATCCATCAATAGATTGTTGAACAGGATCAACATTTAAAGCCACTGTATAATGGCGGATGTCCATGATCGCCTGCTCAGGCTTAAGTTTTCCTCCTGAACGAAGGTTCTGGGCCATGAGTGGACAGACAATAATTAATAGCAGAGAAGTGAGTTTGGAGTGCAGCATAGGGTGATGATTTCCCGAAAAGTACTACCTATTGAACGAATGAACAAATGAATTTATTGATGGAAATGGGACTTGGTTCAATCGGTATGGGTCTTAAAGTAGTCAGTGGAAGAGTTGAGTTGACAAAATTTTGTCAACTGATTTATTGTCAACTGTCAACTCTGTTTGGCCATTTCCCAGCCAATCATACTTTTCTTCCTTGTTGCGCTCCATCGGTAGTCGCCTAAAATGCCGTCTTTGCGAATAACACGATGGCAGGGGATTAGGTAGGCAATGTGGTTTGACCCTACTGCTGACCCTACCGCCTGCATGGCACGGGGTGAGTCAATCTTTTCGGCAACATCTTGATAAGTGATTACGCCTCCCGTAGGAATTTTGAGCAAGGCATCCCATACTTTGATTTGAAAGTTGGTGCCTTTTACAAACAAATGCAGTTTGGTTGGAGAAGAAATATTGTGATGAAAAATTTGTTGAACAAAAGTGAATGTGATATCCTGATTTTGATGAAAGACGGAATTGTGCCAATGTGTTTTCATGTCCTCGATGCTGACTTTGGTATCATCCACAGTATTCAAAAAAGAAAGCCAGCAGATGCCTCTCTCTGTAACACCAATCAGGCAAAGGCCAAAGGGTGTTTCATGGATTCCATATTCAATGTGCAATCCTTCCCCTTGCTTTTTATATTCTTGTGGTGTCACCGCTTCCAGTGTAGTGAACAGATCATACACTCTTGATTGACTGGAAAGTCCGGCAGACTCGGCCGCTTCAGAAAGATTTTTTGTTTCGTGTAGTTTTTGCTTCAAAAAGCCTACTGTAAGAAATTGCAAAAAACGTTTTGGACTAATCCCTGCCCATTCTGTAAATAAGCGCTGAAAGTGAAACGGACTCAAATGTACATTCTCGGCTACTTCATCCAATTCGGGCTGACGCTGGAAATTTTCCTCCAGAAACTGAATGGCCTGTTCTATGCGCTGATAATTGATATTGAACTCGTTGGCTGACACAATCATAAATTTATTGCTTTTGTTGAGCAAAACTGTAATACACGCCTTTCAATTTCAACCTGATTCTTGCGTTGTTTAATCAAGCGATTGCATTTTAAAGATTACTTAGCGCCAAATTTGTTATTTCTACATCCATTCCCTTCAGGTCGAAAGAACTATTATTACTACAATGCTCATACAATCAGAAGATTTTTGCTAGTAAGTATTGTGCGCTGGGCGTCTTTACGCAATTTTGACTCTCTTCTTCTCTCTTAAATGTAAGGCCTTGTGATATACAATGGGGAAAACCAACAATGTAAAAATAGTTGCGGTGACCAATCCACCAATGATTACTACCGCAAGGGGCTTCTGACCTTCAGAGCCAATGCCAGTGCTGATGGCAGCAGGAAACAACCCAATGGCAGCCATCAGGGCAGTCATTACAACGGGTCGGGTTCTGGCTTTTATAGCATTTACAATTGCCTGGTTGAGGCCCTTTACCGTTTTGGCCTGTTTGTGAAACTCGGAAATGAGAATCACTCCGTTCTGAACACAAATGCCAAATAAAGCAATGAATCCTACACCTGCTGAAATCCCAAAATTGATGCCAGTAACATGCAAGGCAAGGATTCCCCCGATGAGAGCAAACGGAACATTAATTAAAACATAACCTGCATCTTTGGCATTGTTGAACATGACAAAAAGCAAAACGAAAATGAGTATTAAACTGATTGGAACAACCTGTGACAAACGTTTGCTGGCCCTAACCTGATTTTCAAACTCCCCTGTCCATCCAATCTTGTAACCCTCTGATAATTTAATATTTGCTTTTATATTTTTTTGAGCTTCGGCAACAGTGCTTCCCAAATCTCTTTCACGAATAGAGAACTTGACACCAATGAATCTTTTGGTATTATCACGATAAATAAAGGCGGGCCCGGTGGCATGCTTAATGGTGGCTATTTCTTTGAGAGGGATCCTGTTTCCAGTAATGCTAGGGACCATTAGCATCAGGATGTCATTTTCATCTTTGCGGAAATCTTTATCATATCGAATACGGATGTCAAACTTTCTTTCTCCTTCGTATTTTTGTGTGGCTGTTTTCCCTCCAATCGCCATTTCAATAACTGCTTGTGCTTCGGCTTTCGTAATGCCGTAAATCGCCATTTTCTCTTCATCCAATAAAATGCTTATTTCCGGCTGACCAATATTTCTTAAAATGCCCACGTCTTTTATTCCCCGCACATTTTTTATTTGCTCAATTATCTGATTGGCGTATTCATCTAATTTATCAAAATCATCTCCGTATATTTTTATGGCATTGGAAGCTTTCACTCCGGCAGCGGCTTCAGCCACATTATCAATAATCGGCTGAGAATAATTGTAAAGAATTCCCTGATATTTTGAAAGCTCATCATCCATTTCTTTTATAATATCATCCATATTAACACCACTTCTCCAATTGCTTTTTGGTATAAGGTCAACCTGAAACTGAACAAAATAAAATCCGTTAGGATCTGTGCCGTCATTGCTTCTTCCTGTTTGTGAGAGCACATTTTTTACTTCAGGGAATGTTTTAAGCTTACTTCGTAATTCTCCTGTAAGCTTTACACTTTCAGGTAATGACATGCTCATTGGCAGTTCAGCCGTCACCCATAATGCCCCTTCATTTAGTTGTGGTAAAAACTCAGTTCCGAGCCAACGGGTTGAAAAAATGGTCAATGCAAAACATCCAACCGCTATAAGCAGGGTTAATTTTTTTCGGGCAAACGTCCAATTAAAGCCCTTGGTCACAAGGTTGTTAACATTTCTTGTAAAAAAATTGTCTTTTTCTACCACATTCTTTTTGAGCAACATGGCACTTAGGACCGGAACCAAAGTGAGTGCAAATAACAGTGCACCGAGTAAAGCAAAGCCGAGCGTCCATGCCAGCGGGGAGAACATTTTGCCTTCTACTTTTTCAAATGAAAAGATCGGCAGCAGAGCAGAGATTATGATTAGTTTGGAGAAGAAAATTGCTTTACCCATTTGAATACCCGTAGTTTTAATCAATCCCATTTTGGCCAGACGATTAAAACGTTTCATGCCTACTTGCTTGGCCTTGTGGTCCAGGGCCACAAAAATTCCTTCCACCATTACCACGGCACCGTCTATGATGATGCCGAAGTCAATAGCACCCAGGGAAATCAGGTTGGCACTCATACCTTTGAGGTGAAGCATAAAAAATGAAAAGAGCAAAGAAAGTGGAATAACGATAGCGACAATGAAGGTAGTTCGCCATTCAGCCATAAAGAGAAATACAATCACGGTAACGAATACTATTCCTTCCATTAGGTTATTCATTACTGTTCTGGTGGTGTACGACATGAGATCATCACGGTCGTAGAAAGTTTCCATCTTTACATTGGATGGCAAAATGGATGTATTGAGCTCGTTTATTTTTTCCTTTACTCTTGCCAATACTTCACTTGGATTTTCTCCTTTTCGCATTACGATAATCCCTTCCACCACATCATCATTATCGTCCAACCCCACCTGGCCTACCCGTGGTTTGCTTGCCTCCTGCACCACAGCCACATTTTTTACCAATAGTGGGTTTCCATTAAAAATATCTACAATGGTATTTTCAATATCTTCTTTGCTGTCTAGAAGCCCGATGCCTCTTACTACATAGGCTTGTCCATTTTTTTCAATCACATCACCGCCTACGTTCAGGTTGGATTTGGAGACTGCTTCATAAAGTTCAAGAGGCGTGAGGTCGTATTGTTGCAGCTTAACAGGGTTAACTGATATTTCATATATTTTTTCTTGTCCACCAAAATCAACAACATCAGCAACTCCAGGCACTCTGCGTAGCTCCCGATCTATTACCCAGTTTTGAATGGTAAGCAAGTCTCTCGTATCCCTCTCATCACTTCGTAAAATGTATCTAAAAATTTCACCTGTTGGACCGTAAGGTGGCTGCACACTGTAATCAACGCCCTCAGGCAGCTCTACATTTACCAGTAGATTATTTACTTGCTGTCGTGCAAAAAAGTCCTCTACATCATCGTCAAAAATAATCTTGATCACAGACAAGCCAAACATGGTAATACTACGAACATTTGTTTTTCGCTGTACACTGTTCATTTCAATTTCAATGGGCGTGGTAACAAAGCGTTCCACTTCTTCCGCGCTTCTACCGTACCATTGTGTTACGATGATAATTTGGGTATTAGTAACATCAGGAAAGGCTTCAATTGGAATTTTAATAAAACTGATAGTTCCTGCAATAACCAGTACACCCACCCAGAAAAAAGTGAAGAATTTATTTTTGAGTGAGAAACTTATTATATTTTTTATAAAATTATTCATAAACGATTAGTCGTTAATAGCATCATAAATCAATAAGCCATTCTTGGAGATGACAGTTTCCCCATCAGTTATTCCATTTTTAACATAAGTGATGTCCCCCAGCTGTCTGTATATTTCAATTTTTCTTGTTTCAATGTTATGCCTGTCTTTAAATACCATTACCCAGTACTTGCTCTTATCAAAAATTACTGAGGAAGTGGGAATGGTGACCATTCTTTTGTCTTCAGGATAGCTTACCGTAACCGTACAATTCATGTCTGGTTTCAATTGTAAGTTGTCATTGTTTATTACTCCCCGGATCTTAATGGACTTGGTTTGAGGGTCGATGACGTTGTAGATTTTTTCAATTTTACTTTGATAAGTTATATCCGGAAAGGCAAGTGTCTTCACTGCAATATTTTGACCTTCTGCTATTTTGGAAATGTCACTTTCACTCACATAGGCAACTGCCCACATGTCTTTTGTGTCCGCAATGGAAAAAATAGCATCCATATCGTCCGAACGGAGCAATTCATTGGTTACTATTTTTTTTGTGATTATGAAGCCACTGATGGGTGTAATAATATCAAATTGTGAACCTCCCTTTAGATTGTAAATCTTATGTATCTCTTCGATCCGATTCAATTCTGCCCTGGCGTTCTCCAGCTCTTTTTCCGCTAGAGCAACATCCCTTTCCGAATTCAATTTTCCAGCAAAAAGATCTCTCACTACTTGTAGGGTTTTTTCAGAAATGGTGACGCTATTTATTGCATCTAGCTTTTCTTTCTGAAATGAGGCCACCTCGATACTTTGCATACTTGCAAGGATTTGCCCTTGTTGCACATAATCTCCTAAGCCCACATGAATTGATTTTACTATTCCGCTCACCGTGGAGTGTACTTCCGCGACCTTATTGTTATCTGCCTCAATTTTTCCAAATAACCGTATTTCGTTTTTTACCATCGTTTCTGTTGCTACAGAAAATTCACATCGACTGTACATGGTATCGCTCATGGAATATATGACGTGATCTTCTTCCAGTTTTTGCTCTGCACAAGCATTTGCCAGGAATAAAATAAGAAATGATAGTACCCAAAAATGTTGTTTTGTAGCTTTCATTATAATAACCTTCTATTTAGTAGATACTTGCCCCTGTTAAAAAATTTAGCTTTTCTGCCGAGGAAACCAATTGTGTTTTGATTCTGGTGAGTTCGGTAAGCACTTCGTTGTGTGCCTCAAAGAAATCAATGAATTCAATAATGGAAACATTTTGTTTTTGAAAATTATCTGTCATGGCTTTAAGAGTTGTTTCAAAATCTTGATTGTATAATTTGTTAGACTTCTCATATTCAGAAACAGTTTGCATGTAGACCGTGTAGGCATTTTGAATTTCACTGGCTATTTCATTTTGCACAGATTGAATTTGATAGTCCGTTTCCTGTAATTTGAATTGAGCGGCTTTTATGTTTCCCTGATTCCGATTCCATAAATGGAGAGGGATAGAAATGCCGGCATCGATTTGATTTTGAAACGCCCCACTCCTTTGATCATAAGAGGTAAATAGATTAATGTCTGGGATTGCTAATTTTTTTTGATATTGTAGATATTGTTTAGATAGAATATTGCTTTGCTGCATGATTAGTAAATCGGGTCGATGGGTCGATGCAGTGGATTGGATATCCGCTAAGGAAATGAGTTTTACATATCGTGAAATGTCTTCTTCAGAATACTCAAATTGTATAATGGAGGATACTTGAAGTATTTTTCGCAAAATGGATTGAGCTGCAAAATAATCCCGGAATAATTCAGCGCGGCCATTATTTAATTTAAGGTAAGCTCCTTTTAATCGCACCACTTCTTTAAGAGGAATATTACCTTTATCAGCTTGTACTTGATAGGTCGAAAGCAAACTGTCTAACAAAGTAAGTTGCTCATTGTATTTGTGCAGTAAAAATTCTTGTTGCCCGGCAGAATAGAGGTTGCTGTGTAACTGAAACTTAAGATTTTTTGCTAATTGTTGAAATTCCAATTCGGCAATGACAGTGTTGGTTTTGGCCATCTCAATTTCTGCTTTCCGTTTTCCTCCTAATAGTATGAGCTGTTCAAGCTGAAATACTTTCTGCCCTGTTTCTCCTATATGAAAAAATTTGTTGTTTTCCGAATCATAGGCATTTACATTTGCCGTGAAAATAGGATTGGGATATAGCTTAGCCTGTATTACCTGTGCTTTTTGTGCTTCTATGTTCATGGACGAAGCCAGGAGATAAAAGCTATTTTTTAAAAATATACTGTCGGCCTGACGAATGTTTATTTTTAAAGTATCCTGAGCTCTTACTTGAGTAGAGATAAGAAATAAAATAAAAAGAAACTTAGCGTTCTTGAGCATACCCATTATTGCTTCGCGATTAAGAATTGGCAGCGAAGATCAGGACAGCGACCTTTAAATGACCTTAAAGGGAATAAAATTTAGCTTAATGGAAACCGCAGTTCAAAGATATTGAGATCTGCAGAAGGGTTTGAGTAAGCTATGTGGCCTAAGTTGAGATCAACTATTTCTTTTGTCAGAACCAGGCCCAATCCAAATCCTGCTTTGCCACGACTGTTTTCCCCTCTAAAAAAGTGGTTGAAGAGATATTTTTCTTCTTCTTTTAAAACAGGAACACTGTTATTACTGATCAATATTTTCAATTCTTTTTTCGGGGTACAATCAATTTTTATTTCGGCTTTTCCATTATTACTGTAGGCAATACAATTGCTCAATAAATTTTGTATAGCTTGTCGGATAAGCATTTCATTCACATTTAAAATAAGCTTATTGGCATCCGGATCTTGTGGTAAATAATTTACCTCAAAATTGAATTCAGGGTGAAGGACATTTAAAGTATCAATGCTATCAAAAATAATCTCGTCAATTCGTAGCCGTTCCCGAATTATTGGCTGTCCGGTTTCTACTTTTGAGATTTCAAGCAGTACGTTGATGATATCAGCCAATGATTTAGTTTTAATAATTTGATTTTCAAGTTCTGACTTAATTTTTCGCGCATCCTCGCTACTTTTTATTCTTTCCAACTCTGAAATCAGAATGGTAATTGGGGTTTTTAGTTGATGTGAAATGTGGTGGATAGAATCTTTTTGAAAAGCAAATGCGTCATCTGCTCTTTTAACAAGCTCATTGAATTTTTCATTGAGATAGGTAATCTCATACGTTGTTGTTTTAATATTCTCAGGTAATTGATTTTCTCCAAGCCTATAAGAATTCACGAGACCGGCTAAATCTGTTAAAGGTTTTGAGATTCTCTCAGCCAGATAAAATGAAATTAATAGAACTGAAGCTGCAATGGCCATGAAGGCAAGAATGAGGATGTTGCGAAGGAAGTACAATTTGGTGTAACCAAAAGTATCGTAGGCTTTGCTGATTCCATAATAGGTGCTTCCGTTCTTATCTATATATGTCCCCACCACATCATACAGCCCATCCTTCGTCTCAATCCAATTATTTTTTGAATCTAACGCAGTAAGCATTTCTTTTGAAACAGGAATGGGCGTGTCATCCAGGCTAGAATAGATTAGCTCTTTTTTCTCGTTGAAGAGCAATAGCTTCTCATCGAAGAGATCGTTTATTGTTAATCGATCCAGTGCTTCAATCAATTCATTATCTGTTTTCTTTATTTCATAAAGAAATTCTAAGGTAGTTTTTATTTTCTGTTTCTGACGTTGCTGAAATTGTTCTTCCCGGTTGCCTGAGAAAACAACATAAATAGTGAAGAATGTAATTCCGGTTAGAAAAATTACAATGCTTGAAAAGTAAAAGAGTATTTTATTTCGAATCCTCACTCCACATTCAGATAATATCCATACCCAATTTTTGTTCTGATACTGTTTTTGTTGAAGGGCTTGTCAAGCTTATTCCGCAAGAAGCTGATGTATACCTCAATTGTATTTGTATTGGCATCCATCGTTTTACCCCAAATCTCTTTCATCAATTCACCTTTTGATATTATCTCTCCGGAAGATTTGCAGAGTTTTATCAAAATTTGATATTCCCTTGGAGTGAGCGAAATCTCTTGACCTTGCCTTATAACTTTTTTGGCGGATTGATTAATTATTATATCTCCTGCAATTATCTGCGTGTTTTCTTTGGGATTGTGATTTCTACTTCGCTTGATCAGTGCATTAACTCTTAAGATCAATTCTCGCATTAAAAATGGTTTTGTGAGATAATCATCTGCGCCACACTCGAAACCTTTTATTTTGTCATCAAGCTCACTAAATGCTGTAAGCATTAGTACGGGAGTTTTTGTATTAAAATTTCTAAAATTACGACAGAGATCAAAGCCTGTTTTTCCGGGCAGGTTTACGTCCATTATAACACAATCGAAATTATCTTTCTTTAGCATCCTTTCTGCAAGCAATCCATCAAATATGCTTTCAACAATGAAATTTTCAGCACTCAATGCGGTTTTGATGTTTTTATTTAAAGTGATATCGTCTTCTATTACTAAAATACTCATATACAAAAAGTCAGCTATTGTTTACAACCTCAATAGAAGTATAAAGTTCACAAATCCATCACCTTATCTGGAAATTCGGCATTTACCTCACGGTTATGGTTGGCACGCGATAGGTCGTTGCAAACTTTAAAAGTTTAATCAAATCTGGGTTGGACAAATCATTGACGGATTTTACTTTATAGTGCCTGAATAATTTTCCCGTTCCCTCAAGCAGTTTTTTGGGATCGGGAAGTTCCGCTCCATAATTAAATCCCAAATTTACGTGGTTAGTCGCTGGCATAATCCAACAGAAGTGTTCAGTCTTTTTTTTAGGCCCCGTTCCGAATCCTGTATTTTTTTGTCTTACCCAAACGACCTCTACCACTTCGGGGAGCACTTTATAAATCAGCTTTCTTGTTTGACGTGCTATCCCCTTTATGTCATTCGAAAAGCTTTGGATGGCTTGCTCAAATTCTTTGCTGGTTTCCATCTTTTATTGTTTTATAGATTTTGCATTTTGAAATGGAGGCCTCTGTTTTAGTTTCATCTGGTCATCGATCAAAGATAAGTTATTGAGATGGAAGGGAAAGAGTGGGATCGCAAAATAAGCAGATCAGTGACAATGCCGACAGTAAACAGAATGAGTAGGAATTGATTTTTGGACTTGGGATGTTAATGTGGCGTCAGGTGTTAACACCTGACGCCACTGGAATTCTTTAATATTATTATTCTACTTCTTCGAGCCCACCTTAATCGGCTGGGTGAGCTCTTTGGTCAATTGATACAAGAACTCCTGTCCCTCGTAGTAGGCTTTTACATTAATGCGCTCGTCCTTACCGTGGGCGCGCTTGTCGTCCATATCGCTGAAGAGGCCTGAAACACCGTAGGTAGGGATGCCTGCATTGCGGGTGAATGCGCCATCGGTAGCTCCGGTAGACATTACAGGGATCACTGGAACACCGGGCCACATTTTGGCTGTCACTTTTTCAATAGGCCCTACTACCTGCGGGTCGAGTGGGGAAGGGGGACTGGCTTTGGCCGGGGCTATGGGTGTAACGGAGATTCTGTTGTCGTCAAACACACTAATCAATTGCTGTTTTATTTTTGCCGGGTCTTCTCCCGGTAATATTCTGCAATTGACTACAGCAGTAGCTGTCTGTGGCAATGCGTTTTCTGCATGGCCTCCGCTCAGCATTGTGGCCACACAGGTGGTGCGCAACAACGCATTGTAATAGGGTTCTGCAGAGAATCTTTTCACTGCCCCTGCATCGGGAGGATTTTGAATAATTCCTTTCATATCTGCTGCCAACTGTCCTGTTTCTATTTTGGCTGAACGATCAAAGAAAGCGCGCGTGCCATCATTAAGTGTGATGGGAAAATCATAGCCGGACAGATTTGTCAGTGCTTTGGCCAAATGGTAAATGGGATTGTCCTTGCGTGGCAGGGAACTGTGCCCACCCGGGTCTTTGACCTCCAGCTGAAAACTTTGAAATACTTTTTCGCTCAGCTGCACACCATTCAATATTTTCTTTCCGTCCTTGGACTGACCGCCACCACCTTCGTTGATGGCAAACTCTGCTGTTTTAAAGGGAGGATAATTTTCCAGCAGCCAGGCGATACCGTTGTGATCGCCTCCTTCTTCATCGGCTGTCAATGCCACCATGATGTCGCGTTCGGGTTGGTAGTTTTCTTTTTTCAAGCTGATGAGGTTGGCAATAAAAATGGAGGCCATGGCTTTGTCATCGCTGCTGCCCCGCGCATAGTAGTAGCCATCAATTTCTTGAAACTTAAATGGATCGATAGACCAGTCGGTGGGGTTGGCTTCCACCACATCGATGTGGGCCATAAGAATAACGGGTTTCTTTTTTCCGGTACCGTGTAGGGTGGCTACCAGGTTTCCTCTGTTGGGAGTAGGACCGCCAATAAAGAGGTCTTTGTCTTCAAAGCCAGCTGCTTTGAGTCGCGCAGCCATGGCTTTGGCTGCCTCCGTAGTGTTGCCAGTAGAATGGGTGGTGTTGATTTCTATGAGTTCTTTGAAAATTTCGCGCGTAAGCGCCTGATCATTTTGGGCGTACGTCAATAGGCTACTGCTCAGGAACATTACAATGAGCATGGATTGTATGGACTTCATAAGGAATAGGGTTTTATGAAGGCATAATTTACTCAAATGGATGGCAGGAGCAAATTGGGTATAGATTAACCGCAGAGGCGCTGAGACGCTAAGTTAGGGGCTTTGCGTCTTTGTGTCTTTGCGGTGAAAAATTTAAAATTCAACATTTAAAATTGTGAAAGCCATAATCGATAGGCTGCTTTCAAACAATGACCGCATGGTCGGTATCCAGCTTGAATAGCTTCTTTTTTATTCGCAAAGAAAACCCGGTTGCGCTGATGCATGCGCTTGCCCGATTTACAATTGAGTAAACCATAAATTTTTAAACGCGCATTTCCCCCAAGGGTAATAGCACCTGATTTGATCTGGAGAGATAATTGACTTTTGGATATGTTGCTATGCCGCATCATGGAAGACAATGCCTAAGGTATAACGCGTTCCTGATTTTACTTCGCTCACACCGTGTTTTACTTTAGCCCGATAATATCCTTTCGATCCCTGAATGGGTCTGAAGTTGGTGGTGATGATCACAGCATCACCTTTGTTGGCATGAATTACTTTTACTATGGATTGCGCTCTTGGGATTTGTTCTGTCAGCACCAATTCACCCCCTTCGTAGTCAGTTCCTTTTTGGGTCAGCATAAAAATTACCTGAAAAGGAAAGAACACAGCACCGTATAAATCCTGGTGCAAAGTATTAAATCCACCCGCTTCATATTTTAAAATGAGAGGAGTGGGGCGTACTTGTTGTACAGCATGACAGCTTTCAATAAAGGTGTTGTGTTCAGCGGGGAAGGAAGAATCTATTTTGAGTAACCTCATCCATTGATTCGCAATGTGTGCGAGTGGTGTGTATAAGTTGGCTCTCAGTGCCTTCACAGTAGAAGGAAGCGGATAATCAAAATATTTATATTCCCCTTTTCCAAATCGGTAGCGCTGCATATTGATGGTACTGCGGTATAGATGAGATTCATGGTATTGATGAATTAATGTTTCGCAGCCGAATGGATTCAAAATTTTTGGGAGTATGGCATAGCCCTTGTTATTGAGCGTAGAGGCAATGTCGTCCCAGTTTTGTGTTGTTAATGTATCCATGGTACAAATTTGATGAATTTGCCTTTTAAAGCTGACCCAATTCTTGCGGATTGCATGCTTGAGTTGTGTGAATTCATCAACTTCCAGTAGACTTGAGAAAAGAATGGAAATTTCCTTGCCACCAGAATTTAGCTTCAAAGAGTGCCTTCACTTTTTGGAACGCTCACCCAGAGAGCTTCTTCATAAGGTAGAAGGGGATGCGGTGTATAAATTGGTGAATTACGAAAGTGAAAAGATCCTTTTTAAGGTTTCTTCCTCTGATTCAAGGCTAATCGTTGATTTTCCTATTGCCGTACCCAACGATGAAATCAAACAGAAGATTGAACGCTATATAATAGAGTGGTTTGATATTGATAAGGATTTGAAGCCCTTTTATGAAATGGCGACAAAAGATCCTTTTTTGTCACATTTGGCTCAACAGCATTATGGCTATCGCATTGTAGGGATGCCCGATTTGTATGAATCGTTGGTGTGGGCAGTGATTGGACAACAAATTAATTTGAGTTTTGCTTATACATTGAAACAACAGTTTGTGAGGGAGTATGGAAAGAAATTAGTGTTTAAGGACAAAGAATATTTTTTATTTCCTGAACCTGGTATCGTTGCTTATCTCTCAATGGAAGACTTATTAAAAATTCAATTCAGCAGGCAGAAGGCACGATATACCATTGGTATTTCAAAAGCGTTTTTGGATGGCACGATATCAAAAGAAAAATTGAAAGGATTGTCTTTAATAGATGCGAAAGAAAAACTAATGAAAATTAAGGGCATCGGCAACTGGACTGCCAACTATGCGTTGATGAAAACATTTCGCCATCCGGATGCCTTTCCATTGGAGGATGCTGCACTAAGTAACGCACTTCGTGTCTTTTTGCAATTGGATAGAAAACCCACATTGAACGAAATACGAGAGGTGTTTGTACGATACAAGGATTGGGAGGCCTATGCTACGCTCTATCTGTGGCGCAGTCTTTAGGTTTCGATTAATAGCGATGAGGAACAAAAGACAGGCTATTTATTTATACGATTGCGCTACTTCAGTCAGTCCATCCTTATAGAGAGTGGGGTGAATATTAAATACCCTTTCAAATTTGGTGCTGTCGAATAAATAATCATACTCATTTTGATACAGCATTTCCACCGACTCTTTGATGTCACCATTAAAAAGCCCCGCCATTCGCACCATCCATTTTTTGAGTACCATATAATTGGGCTGTACGCCAAAAGCAGTTGCTGCCAATTCAAGAAATTCTTTACCTGTAGGTACGTTCTTGTCAGTAGGGATATGCCAAACCTGATTGTAGGCATGATCTGTATTCCCTAATAAGGCAGTTGCCTTTCCTGCATCTGGTGTGTAGGTGAAAGAATGTTTTATTTGATCGGACATGAACCATTGCGCCTTTTTTCCTTTATCAAAATTGTCAAATACCATTGGTTTCAAAAAACTCACTGGCGCATGAGGACCATAAAAGTCTGCGGCTCTCACAATTTGTGCGTTGATGTTTTCTCTTTTTATTTCATCCAGTAATGTAAGTTCAATGTTGGCTCGCACTTCTCCCTTTTTACTACACGGATTGAAGGGAGTATTTTCAGTCATCCAGCCCTCCACCTTTCCGTAAGGGTAGACATTGCTGAAAAAGACAAGCTTAGCATTGTGTTGTTTACACCCTTCAATTACATTGTGCATCACAACTGGCCATTGTTTTTTCCACACTTCTGTTCGATAAGGGATGCCTATAGTGAGATAGGCTACTTTTGATCCCTTAATGGCCTCTGTAGTTTGTGAGGCATCCATTAGGTCCGCCTTCACCAACTGATCTGTGTCATTTACTTTTTTTGGGTTCCTGCTTACCAATCTAATTTCGTGGGTGTACCCGGGTAGGTGCTTAGCAAGGTTATTGGCGATTATGCCATTGGCTCCAAGAATAGTTTGCATATAAGTTTTTTAAACAATGATATTGTAATATAAGTATTATTGTAAGCTCATTAAATTGAAGATTATTTTATTAATAATAAACTAGCATGGCCCGTCTCACATTGGATTTACCCCCACAATTTATTTTTAGCACCACGTTTTCGGTACGTTCCAGCGATGTAAACTATGGAGGGCATGTGGGGAATGACAGCATATTGACATTGATGCAGGAGGCCAGGATTGTTTTTTATCAGCAACTTGGCTTCAAAAATGAGTTGAGGTTTGAAGAGAGCATTGGACAAATTATTTCAGATGCACTGGTGCTCTATAAATCTGAATCTTTTCTGGGAGACAAGTTGAAAATCGAAATTGGAGTGAGCGATTTCAATAAATACGGATTTGACATGGTCTATTTGATTACGAATCTCACCACTGGCAAGGAGGCAGCTCGGGGCAAGACAGGCATCGTGTGCTTTGATTATGATAAACGAAAAGTGGCATCCATTCCTGCGGTTTTATTGAAAAAGCTAGAAGGTATCTAAAGAACCAGACTTCAAAGGTTCATACCTCTTGAACCCAAATACTACCGATCATTTCAGAGTTGAGTATTTGATCGACTCAATTATCGGAAGGACACCCGGCAATTGTTAAATTGTTCGTTGGAAAATGATCGTCTAAAACTAAACCTACAGCAAATGAAAGCACGACTATTACTGCTTTGTATGGTAGCCTCCGGACTTGCCTTTGCGCAAGCACCGAAGTTATCGGCAAAGAAAATTAATGCCTTAAAAAAAGAAGCATCAGAAAAAGTACAGGCAGATGCCAAAAGAATTCAAGTGATGGTGGATAAGATTTTCAGTTTCGCTGAATTGGGATTTCAGGAATATGAATCCAGTAAGTACCTGACAGGAATTCTTAAAGAAAATGGATTTAAAATAGAAATGGGTATTGCTGGCATACCTACTGCATGGATAGCCACCTGGGGAAGTGGAAAACCATTGATTGCATTGGGCAGCGATGTAGATGATATCCCTAAGGCCTCTCAAAAGCCAGGCGTTGCTTATCATGATCCCATTGTAGAGGGAGCGCCCGGGCATGGGGAAGGGCATAACTCGGGTATTCCATTAAATATTGCTGCGGCACTTGCGGTAAAAGATATTATGGAGCGGGAGAAGCTACCAGGTACGCTAATGCTTTGGCCAGGTATTGCAGAAGAGTTGGTAGGGACCAAAGCCTACTACACACGGGATGGATATTTTGATAATGTAGATATTTGTCTTTTCACACATGTGGGTTCAAATCTTGGCGTGTCTTATGGTAGGACTGGTGGAACAGGGCTCATTTCGGTGGAGTATACCTTTTTAGGTGAATCTGCTCACTCTGCAGGCTCACCGTGGAGAGGGCGTAGCGCAGCAGATGCTGTTGAATTAATGAATATTGGCTGGCAATATCAACGCGAACACTTAGAACCGTTGCAGCGCTCACACTCTGTAATTACAGATGGAGGAGATCAACCCAACGTGGTTCCCTCAAAGGCATCCATCTGGTATTATTTCAGAGAGATGAGCTATCCGGCAATTATGGATCTGTATGCTCAGGGAAACCGAATAGCGGATGCAGCAGCCATGATGACCCAAACTTCCGTAACGCGGAGAACGCTAGGATCTGCATGGCCAGGTCATTTTAACAAACCAGTGGCGGAGGCTATGAATGAAAACATCAAGGTGGTAGGGCTTCCTACCTGGTCTGCTGAAGACCAACAATTAGCAAAAGCAGTTCAGAAGGAGGTGCAGGCAAAAGAAGACATTGATGGAATGCCTACCAAGCTGGATGAATTTAAGGCTCCGCCAAAAGAGCCAAAAAGTGGGGGTTCAGATGATATTGGTGATATTTCATGGAAGGTACCAACGGTTACCCTGCGCTATCCTGCCAATATTCCTGGTCTTCCTGGTCATAATTGGGCCAATGCCATTGCGATGGCTACACCCATTGCACATAAGGGAGTGACTGCAGGTGCGAAGGTACAGGCAATGACGATCATTGACCTTTTAACAAATCCTGAACTGGTGGCCAACGCAAAAAATTATTTCCAGACTGAACAACTAGCAAAGCAACAGTATACACCTTTGGTTACTAAAGAGGACACGCCTGCGATTTATTTAAATAAAGAGATAATGAAAGAGTTTCGTCCGCAATTAGAGAAATACTATTATGATGAAACCAAGTATGATAGTTATTTAGAACAATTGGGGATTACTTACCCTACAATTAAGAAATAGGAATAATCTTCATTGCGATCCGCCAGTTGGCGGATCGCAATGAAGATTTATTTTAACCTTTAACCAGCACCGGCATCAAGCCCACCAACATCATCAGGTCCTCATCGCCAATCATTTTCTTCTCATCTGCCATTGTGAGGAAATTTTCATACAGATGATTTAGCTCTTCTCCTTCCAGGCGATGGCCTAACAATTCCATTCTATGTTTAAGCGCTGCCCGTCCACTTCGAGCCGTCAATACGATAGAAGAGGAAGGAACCCCCACTTTATCAGGGCTGATGATTTCGTAGTTTTCTGAATGTTTCAAAAACCCGTCCTGATGAATGCCAGAGCTGTGCGCAAAAGCATTGCTACCGACTATCGCTTTGTTGGGCTGTACAGGCATACGCATCATGCCAGACACCAATTTACTTAATGCATAGATTTTTTCTGTTTTTATGTTGGTGTGTAATTTCAAGTCCTGGTGTGTATTGATAATCATAGTGACTTCTTCCAGAGATGTGTTTCCTGCCCGTTCTCCAATTCCATTGATAGTCACTTCCGCTTGTTGGGCTCCATTGCAAAGACCGGCAATGGTATTGGCGGTCGCCAGGCCCAGATCATTATGACAATGAACAGAAATGATGGCTTTGTCGATATTGCTCACGTGTTCTGCTAAATACTTTATTCGCTTTCCGAAGGAATCAGGAAGGCAATAACCGGTAGTGTCTGGAATATTCACAACGTCTGCTCCTGCAGCGATTACAGATTCAATCAGCTGGGCAAGAAATTTAAGATCTGCTCGGCCTGCGTCTTCTGCATAGAACTCTACCTCGTGCCCTTTTTCTTTGGCGTAGGCCACTGCCCAGGCTCCTTGCTCTAACACCTGCTCTCTGGTGCTATAAAATTTGTTTTTGATATGCACATCAGAAGCACCTATGCCGGTATGAATTCTGCCACGTTTCGCATAGCGTAAAGCTTCTGCAGCCACATCGATATCTTCTTTTTTCGCGCGGGTAAGCGCACATATCACGGCATCTTTTATGGTTTTTGTTAGCGCTACTACAGAATTAAAATCACCCGGACTTGAAATTGGAAATCCAGCCTCTATTACGTCCACACCTAATGCTTCCAGCTCTCGTGCAATAATTATTTTTTCTTCTGTCTTGAGTTGACAGCCGGGTACTTGTTCGCCATCGCGAAGAGTAGTGTCAAATATTTGAATTTTTTTACTCATAATATTTATTAGTTAGCAAGTACAGTTTTGTTTGCGTGGATGCGATGGGAGACTTTAATTCCCATTTGTTCAGTACTTAAGATTTTATCTTTTGCCGTATTCGAATCAGCAATATCAACCGTTCTGAATCCGGCTTTTAGAGTTTGAGATACAGCGTCAATTACAGACTCCGACTCTTCTTTTAGCCCGAAAGAGATATCGAGCATTAACGCTGTTGAAAGAATAGAAGCCAACGGATTGGCAATGCCTTTACCTGTGATGTCGTGCGCACTTCCATGGATAGGTTCATACAAACCGACTGTGTCACCAATGGAAGCAGAGGCAAGCATGCCCATCGATCCTGCAATTTGTGAGGCTTCATCAGTGAGTATATCTCCGAACAGATTTCCAGTGAGCACTACATCAAAACTTCTTGGATCCTGAATCAACTTCATGGCGGCAGCGTCTACAAATAGGTGACTGAGCTGAACATCGGGATAATCTTTACCAACTTCCTGTACAACAGATCGCCAAAGTCTTGAGCTTTCCAGTACATTGGCTTTGTCTACAGATACTAATTTTTTCTTTCTGGTTTGGGCTGCTGCGAATGCTTTGTGTGCGATACGCTCTATTTCGTACTTGGAATAGATCATCACATCATAGGCTGTAGTGTCATTGTCTTTTCTTCCTTTCTCACCGAAGTACACATCGCCAGTAAGTTCTCTGAAGAATAGAATATCCGATCCTTTCAATATTTCTGGTTTGATACTGGAAGCGTCAAGAAGTTCATCGAATAATTTGATAGGGCGTAGGTTTGCGTACAGACCCAGTTCTTTTCTCATTTTTAATAGTCCTTGTTCGGGTCTTACCTTTAGAGAAGGATTGTTGTCGTAATAAGGATGACCGACTGCACCAAATAATATGGCGTCAGCTTGTTTCAGTATTGACAATGTTTCGTCCGGCAATGAAGTGCCAGTTGCTTCAATGGCCTCGTGACCAATGAGAGCTTCTTTAAACTCAAACTGATGCCTGAATTCATGCGCCACCTTTTCCAGGACTTTTCTTCCTTGGGCAGTCACTTCTTTTCCGATGCCATCACCAGGCAGTATGATTATTAATTTCTTCACGATTGCTGTAATTCAAATTGTTTAATGTCTTCCGTCAGGCTCAATAGATAATCAATGTCATCATAGCCATTAATCATACATGATTTTTTGTAGGGATTGATCTCAAACGTTTCTTCCTTCCCTTTGAAAGCGATAGTTTGATTTTCAAAATCTACTATAATAGGAGTGTTGGGATTGGTACTAATCCCTTTCAGTATGGTTTGCAGAAATTCATCAGATACGACTACTGGAAGCAGTCGGTTGTTGAGTGCATTGTTTTTAAAGATATCTGCGAAAAAACTGGAGACCACTACACGAAAGCCATAATCATACAACGCCCATGCAGCGTGTTCGCGACTACTACCGCAACCGAAGTTTTTACCTGCTACTAGAATCCTGCCGTTGTAAGTTGGGTTGTTTAGTACAAAATCAACTACCGGTTGATTGTTGTCATCGTATCGCCAGTCCCTGAATAAGTTTTCACCAAAGCCTTCACGCGTAGTTGCCTTAAGAAACCTGGCGGGAATAATTTGATCGGTGTCCACGTTCTCGTTGGGAAGGGGGATTCCTGTACTTTTTATTATGTTAAACTTCTCTTTCATCTTCACATAATTAGTTGATAGTTTACAGAGACCAATTGACAGTACTTTGTCAATTGCTTTTTGTCAACTGTTAATTGGTTATCAGTTCGCGCACATCAGTTACCCGCCCCGTAATAGCGGCAGCCGCTGCACTCAATGGACTTGCTAAAAATGTTCTCGATTTTGGTCCTTGCCTTCCTTCGAAATTTCTATTCGATGTGGAGATGCAATATTTTCCCGGAGGAATCTTGTCTTCATTCATTCCCAAACAGGCAGAACATCCGGGACTTCTCAACTCAAAACCTGCTGCTTCGAAAATTTTGTCGAGGCCCTCCTTGCGTGCCTGCTCTTCCACCTGCTTTGATCCTGGCACCACCCACACTTCTACACCCTCGGCTTTTTTCTTTCCTTTCACTATGGAAGCCACTAATCGCAAGTCTTCGATTCGTGCGTTGGTACAACTTCCTATAAAAACATAGTCGATGTGTTTGCCCATCAATTGAGAGCCAGGTTCAAGCCCCATATAATTCAACGACTTAATAAATGACGGTTGTTCGCTAATATCTTTGAGTTCTTCCGGTGTTGGAATGCGATCTGTTATTTTAATACCCATGCCCGGATTGGTACCATATGTAATCATGGGCCCGATGTCCGTGGCATCAAAGACCAACACTTTGTCAAACGTTGCGTCCTCATCTGACTTTAACGTTTTCCATTGTTCTATTTTTTTATGCAGTTCAGCGCCCTGTGGCGCAAATTTTTTTCCTTTGATATAATCGAATGTGACTTCATCTGGAGCAATGAGCCCACCTCTTGCACCCATTTCAATGCTCATGTTGCAAATGGTCATGCGTGCCTCCATCGATAGATTTTCGATTGTGTCACCTGCATATTCTACAAAATATCCTGTTGCACCACTGGAAGAAATTTTGGAGATGATGTAGAGGATGATGTCCTTGGCCAAAACTCCTTTACTCAACGGTCCATTGATTTCGATTTTCATCCGTTTAGGCTTGTATTGGAGAATGCATTGCGTAGCCAATACTTGCTCCACTTCGCTGGTACCAATGCCAAAAGCGATGGAACCAAAGGCGCCATGGGTAGAGGTATGACTATCTCCACACACGATGGTCATGCCGGGCAGCGTTAATCCTAACTCTGGACCGATAATGTGAACGATCCCTTGAAAAGGATGGCCGAGGTCGTAAAGTGTCACACCAAAGTCTTTACAATTTTTCCTTAGTGCCTCTACCTGATGTCTTGAGAGCGCCTCTTTAATTGGAAGATGTTGGTCTTTTGTAGGAACATTATGATCCGCAGTAGCTGTAGTGCGCTCGGTGTTGAAGACACCTATTCCTCTTTTCTTTAATCCGTCAAAAGCTTGAGGGCTAGTGACCTCATGAATAAAATGACGATCTATAAAAAGAGGATCCGGGTATCCTTCTTTTTTCTTTACAATGTGTGAGTCCCAGATTTTATCGAAAAGTGTTCTTGACATAAAAAATATAACAATCGTTAGTTCGGAATGCCCTTAAAAAACGAAAACCGCCCCGATAGAGTCGGGACGGTTTTCGAATGAGTTGTATTTTAGTTTATCTACATCTTGTTTTCAATGTGACGACAAGGTGTAAAAACTTGCTGAACGGTTCAACGAATTCAACAAAAAGATTTTCAAAAACTGACGAGTGTTTGGTAGCCTATGCTTAACTTTAAAATTCTATTTTGACTTATTGCAAATAAAATTTTAATGGCTTTAGAGCTTCTGTTGTTTACCTTTCATTATTTGAGACTCTTGTTTAACCTATGAGATGTCTGTTTTTCCTTTTACTCCTTTCTCTATTATCGTTTGATGGATCTTCACAAAGTTTTGAAGTGCTATTAGACAGTGCATTAAGCTCACAAAATAATGATGCTACTTATTTCAGTGAAGCGAGAAAGAAAATTGAGACAAACAATGATTCTCTTAATTTCTTATTCACAAAAATCAAGCACTCGTACAGAAACAAGGTAAGTGACTCAACACTGTATTATGGAGCGCAATTTCTTAAACATTCCGGTATCGATAACGTTCCGGAAAAATGTTTCTTGATTTGCCGATGGATAGGCCGTACTTATCTTGACCTTGGTGTGTATGAGGAATCGCTGGCATACTCTCAACAAGGGTTAGATTGGGCAAAGAAGGCGGATGACATTAATGCGGTAGCTTATCAGCTCGCTGATATAGCAATTATTTATCACGAGTTCAAAGACTTTAAGAAGGGTATTGAATATGGGAAGGTATGTTTTAATACTGCAGTTGAAGGTGGGGCAGACAGTATGCATAAAGCCATTTGCCTTAATGCTATAGGAATAAATTTTGATGATTGGAATAAACCTGACTCAGCATTATTCTATCATTTCAAGATCTTCGAATTGGATCCCGTTCCTGATTCGCTCGATATAAAGTTTACCTTCAATAATATTGGCAACACACTGATGAAAATGCAACGGTATGTTCAAGCGGAACAATATTTATTGATTTCATTGAAATGGGCACGAAAAATTGATAGCCCATATAATTATGCCGGATCCTTCACCAACCTGGGGCAATTAAAAACAAAACAGAAGGATTTTCGTCAGGCTAAAATATATTTTGATAGCGCACTACACTATGCATTGGTATCCCAAAGTCTCGAAAAAATTCGGGATACTTATTTTGATTTATACACTTTTAACAAGGAGCGGGGTGATTTGTCGCAGGCTATCTATTATCAGGATAAGTTTTACGTTTTAAAAGATTCCATCTTCAAAACTGAACGACTGAAAACAGTAAGTGAATTGGAAACTAAATACCAGACCTCCATTAAGGACAACCAGATTCTGGAGCAGAATACGGAATTGATGGAAAGGGAGGCTCAGTTTAACAGGGCAGTAATAGTAGCTGTATTCCTAATTGTACTTATTGGAATGCTCGTGATCATTCTTTGGCTCAATAAAAGTCGTTTCAAAAAAAAGCAAGAGCTTTTGGAGAAGGAATTAGAAATTCAATTGCAAGAAGCATCCATTCAGGCGGCCCTATCATCTCAGGAATTGGAACGGAAACGATTTGCACAGGATCTGCATGATGGAATGGGACAGCTGATTTCTTCTTTGAGGTTGCTGTTGGGGAATATTAACTCTAATTCTTCCATGGAATCGAGAATAGAGGTTGTGTCGAAATCAGAAAAGGTTATCGATGAGATGCAAAAGGAAATCAGAGGAATTGCTTTTAATCTGATGCCACAAACTTTAATTCAATATGGATTGGTTCCCGCCTTAAAAGAAATGGCACTCCGAATCACGTCTTCAGGTCAAGTTAACGTTTCGGTGATTTCATTTGATATACCAAAAAGATTGCCAGAAATACAGGAAATTTCTCTTTACCGTATTATACAGGAGTGGGTCAACAATGTTTTGAAATATGGGCAAGCACCAAAAATAGAGATACAATTGGTGGGCCATGAAAACGAGTTAAGTATTACTATTGAGGATACGGGCAAGGGGTTCGACACTGGCGTATTGGAACTGGGCAGCGGAAATGGATGGCGGAACATCTTGTCAAGAGTAAAGTTGATTCATGGCGAACTGGAAATTGATTCTCATCCTAACCGATCGGGCACCACACTTATCATTAGGGTTCCATTAGAAGGTGTCCCGGAAGAGCAACAGGCAGAAAAACTGAAAAATACCCTATAGCACGGATGGTTTTACCTTTAGCAGGAATGTATTCTTGCTCCTATGCACAAGGCAGGTATCTTTGATTTTTGGCGAAAACGTAGAGGGTTAAGAATGAAGGTACTTCTGGTCGATGATCATGTAATTTTAAGTGACGGGGTAAAAAGCCTGTTGGAAAATGAGGATTATGAAGTTGTATTTCAGGCAGACAGCGCTGAACGCGCTTTGGAATTTCTGAAAGGAAACGAAGCTGACCTGTTGATTACCGATTTTAATATGCCAGGCATGGATGGGCTTTCGCTGATCCATTTGGTGAAAAGGATCAATCAAAACATAAAAATTATAGTATTGAGTATGCATGATGAAGTGCACCTGGTGAAGGAAATACTTAAAGCGGGGGTGAATGGTTATGTACTTAAGAAGGATACACGGAACGAATTGTTGCAGGCCATTCGTGAAGTTCAGGTTGGGAAAGTTTTTCTCAGTAACGATATCAATAAAATGTTAATCGTTAACCTTCAAAATCCAGATGAAGGCAAATTATTGACTGATCGTGAGCGAGAAATTTTAAAATTAATTGCCAGAGAGTTTACAAATAAACAGATTGCAGAAGAACTGTTCATCAGTGAAAGAACAGTAGAGACTCATCGAAAGAATATTTTTAAAAAGACGGGAACGAACTCATTGGTCGGTCTGATCAAGTTTGCCTACGCCAACAACCTCATCTAATTCTTGCGGGTTCACGGTATACTGAAATGCCGGAAGTAGGGTATAAGAATCCCTAAACCCATTGCCCACCTTTATACTTTGAAATCAAAACTAATCTTTATGGAACAGAATAGAATAGTACAAAAAATAGTGATCATATTATTTGCTTTTGGAATATCTATGAGTGTTAATGCTCAAATGATTACAGACAAGCAGATTGATGTTAACCAGATGAATTCGAAAGACCTTAATGAGGCACCCAAGAAGGTGTTTATTAAAAATTTCAAAGTGTATTACCAAATGATTGCTGAAGCAGAGAAAACCATTCAGGGCGGACGTCAGTTTGGTGGAGGTACTTATACGGGTGATGCTACTGCTCGATTAGTAGTGGGTGTAGAAGGAATAGAACCAGAAGACCTTCAGCAATTGACGAATAGCCTATACAATGACTACGTGACTAAATTGAAAAATCTTGGATTGGAAGTGTACAGCTCCAAAGATTATCCAAATCTGGAATCTTTTGCTGATGATGAATTGTTGGACGGCCCAAGGATTAACGAGGAGCAAATAGAAGGAAGCTTAATGGTGGTGCCAGATGGATTTTCTTACTATGTAAAAAAGGTGACCAAAAAAGGAAAGGAAAAAGGTGGGTTCATTTCTAACTTGGGTGGTTCTGGAGTCTCTGAATTTACTTCGTCCATTAATCACAAAGGGCTTCCAAAGGTTTCACAGGAATTAGACGATATGATTGTCGTAGATGTTGCTGTAAATGTTCCCAGCATGTATATGGATCAGAAGGCCGCATTAGGCTCCGTGAAAATTAAAGGAGGTTCTGATTTAAGGCTGGAAAATGCAAGGGCTACTTATGGATCTGGTAAGCTAAATAAACCAGGTGCTGCCACACCTGATAAATACATTGAGATGATGCTGAAAGAGCCAATAAAAATTAAGGGTGTTTTTGCTGAACAAGAATTTAAATCTCAGGCAAAGAGACAAACTACTTCTGTTCCGTCTTACTCTTCATATTTTTCTGTAGGAAATTCAAAAATGGAGTTAAGTAATACAATTAAGTGCAATTCTGAAGACTATACCCGCGAGGTAGGCAAGGCAGTGACTGAATTTTTAGACTTATCGATTGATAAATTAAAAATTGGTATGAGTGGAGAAAAGGTGAAATAATAGTTGGCGCTATAAGTGAAAAATGCCCATCAGCGTAACTTGATGGGTATTTTTTTAAGGTTCAAGGTCACTGTTGTACGCTTTCATAGAAATGAAGAAGTCAGAGGCTTTGATCATAGTTAAGCCCTCTTATTCGCTCTACTACACCAAATACTCAAACAAATTTTCGTTCTCGTTGATGAGTGTATAGTTGATTTTTTCTGAATTCATTTTATTTACCAGCGCATGGAAATCTGCTTCGTCTTTCACTTCAATACCAATTAAAGCCGGCCCCGTTTCCTTGTTGTGTTTTTTAATGAATTCAAAGCGAACGATATCATCATCGGAGCCTAAAATATGATTTACAAATTCCTTCAACGCCCCCGGACGTTGTGCGAAACGAATAATGAAATAGTGTTTTAATCCTTCGTATAACAGCGACCGCTCTTTGATTTCCTGCATGCGATCAATGTCGTTATTGCCCCCGCTGATCACACAAACTACGGTTTTACCTTTTAGATGATTGGCATACTGCTCCAGCGCTGCAATGCTGAGTGCTCCTGCAGGCTCGGCTACAATGGCATCTTCCGTATAAAGTTGAATAATTGTAGAGCTTACTTTTCCTTCGGGCACCAAGAGCATTTCATGGATTGTGTCTTTACACAACTCAAAAGTAATATCACCTACTTTCTTTACAGATGCACCATCCACAAAACTTTGAATTTTGTCTAACACTACCGGATGACCCGCATTCAATGCTTCGGTCATCGATGGCGCTCCATGTGGCTCTACACCAATGATTTTTGTTTGAGGAGAAAAGGTTTTAAAATAACTGGATACACCAGCACATAAACCACCACCGCCAATTGGCACAAAAATAAAATCAATATTTTTTTGATCAGCCAGAATTTCTTTTGCTACAGTTCCCTGACCTTCAATTATTTTTAAATGATCGAAAGGTGGAATGAATTCCATTCTATGATTTTTGGCATGAAGCAAGGCATGGTATTGGCACTCATCAAAAGTATCTCCAATCAAAATGATTTCAACATTCTCACCACCGAACATTTTTACCTGATTGATCTTTTGCTTAGGGGTAATAGAAGGCATGTAAATTATCCCTTGAATCCCTAATTCACGACAAGAAAAGGCAACACCTTGTGCGTGGTTGCCCGCACTTGCACAGACAACACCATTCTTTCGCTGGTCTTGAGAAAGACTTTGAATGAGATTATAGGCACCCCGAATTTTATAAGAGCGTACATTTTGTAAATCTTCTCGTTTCAAATACAGATCACATCCGTATTTTTCAGATAGCTTACGGTGGTACTGCAGTGGAGTTTTGATCACTACCTTTTGTAGTACCTCCGCAGCTGCGTTAATATCTAGTTGATTTAGGCCTATGTTTATCATTATTCAAGGAGTTGACAGTTGAAACCTGGTCAATTGACAAATAACTGAGTGTCAATTGTTTATTGTCAACTGTTATTTGATTTTAATCCAGCATACTCGCTTCCACTGTTGCCTTTTCTGGCCTCAACTGACGTACGGCAGCTCCTGCCTGCCACAACTCACTTTCACGCAATTCCTTCAGTTCTTCTCCAAGTTTTTCACGGTAGTCGGGCTGGCTACATTTATCAATAGTGCGTTGTGCTTCTGCTCCACTCTCTACACTATCATATAGTTCTTTGAACACAGGAAGGGTTGCTGCTTTGAATTTTTTCTTCCAGTCCAAGGCGCCTCGTTGTGCAGTGGTAGAACAATTGGCGTACATCCAATCCATTCCGTTTTCTGCCACGAGTGGCATAAGGCTTTGCGTAAGTTCTTCTACCGTTTCGTTGAATGCTTCAGACGGAGAATGTCCCTTGGACCGAAGTACTTCATATTGCGCTTCAAAAATTCCTGCAATAGCGCCCATGAGCGTGCCTCGCTCTCCGGTCAAATCAGAATATACTTCTTTCTTGAAATCTGTTTTGAACAAATAGCCGGAGCCCACGCCTATTCCTAAGGCAATTGCTCTTTCCTCAGCTTTTCCTGTAGCATTCTGAAAAACAGCATAACTGGAGTTGATTCCTTTTCCTTGTTGAAATAATCTTCTTACAGAAGTCCCAGAACCTTTTGGCGCAGCCAACACTACATCAATGTCAGCAGGTGGAACGATTCCTGTTTTCTCTTTAAAGGTAATTCCAAATCCATGGGAGAAATACAATGTTTTTCCCGCGGTGAGGTGTGGTTTTATTGTTGGCCACAACGTAATTTGACCTGCATCAGAAAGTAAATATTCAATTACTGTACCTTGTCGCACGGCTTCTTCAATTTCAAAAAGTGTTTCCCCTGGTACCCAACCGTGTGAAACTGCCTTGTCCCATGTTTTAGATCCTTTTCTCTGTCCTACAATTACATTGAATCCGTTATCACGTAAGTTCAAGGCCTGTGCTGGTCCTTGTACACCATATCCAATTATTGCAATTGTTTCATCTTTCAATACATCCAATGCCTTTTCCATGGGAAACTCTTCGCGGGTAACTACTTCTTCTAATGTTCCACCAAAATTAATTTGTGCCATAATTCTATCTTTAAAAGTTTGGTTTACTGTTTAATTAACTAACTACTACTTCTTTATTATTTCTGTTATTTATTTCATCGAATACGTCACTACCAGGGTAGTAGTTGGCATAATCTACTTCAATCAATTTTTCTAATTGATGTTTTACTTTTTCCATCATTTCTGAGGTAGTATAGATCAGTAGTAGTGCACCTCCTTTACGAAAATCATCACTGATTTCATGTGCAATTAATTTTTTAATGCGTACCCGTCTTCTGTTGAGCACATTGACAATCCTGTTCAGTATTGAGAAATTATTTTCTGCTGATAATTCAAGTGTATATTCTTGTTTCATGGTTTTATTATTCAACTTTTTCTAATAAAATGTCAGCTACTCCAGCTCCGGTCGGTATCATGGGAAATACGTTTTCTTCCTTGCCCACTACTACTTCCAGAAAATATGCGGATTCAGATTCAAGCATTTCTTTTAGTGAGGAAACAAGTTCACTGCGGTCGCTTACTTTCTTTGCTGGAATGTCGTAGGCTTGTGCCAATTTGATAAAATCAGGATTTGTCATTTCTGTACAGGAGTACCGCTTCTCATGAAATAACTCTTGCCATTGGCGAACCATTCCCAAAAAGCAATTATTGAGTACGAGTACTTTTACGGGGATTTTATATTGCATAATAGTTCCTAATTCCTGGGGCGTCATTTGAAATCCTCCATCTCCAATTACAGCTATTACCTGTTGGTTTGGTTTTGCCAGCTTGGCACCCATTGCTGCGGGTAACGCAAATCCCATGGTGCCCGCTCCCCCTGAAGTAACATTGGTTCTGGGGTCTTTGTAAGCATAATAGCGTGCGGCAACCATTTGATGTTGACCAACATCCGTCACTAAGATTGCTTTTCCGTTTGTCAAAGATGAAAGATGATTGATTACCTCTGCCATTTTTAATTCACCACTAGGATTAAACTCTCTGCTAATTACCTTTTCATGTTCCTTATAACTTAAAGCCTCAAAACTTTTGATCCATGAATTATGATTACCGGCTTTACAAAGTTTTGTTAACTCTGTCAGTGCTTCTTTGGCATCGGCATGTATGCCCACATCGGCCTTAATGATTTTATTAATTTCAGCTCTTTCAATTTCAATGTGGACTACTTTAGCCTGAGTAGCATATTTGGCTACGTTTCCAGTAACACGGTCATCAAAGCGCATGCCTACGGCAATTAATACATCACATTCATTGGTATTAACATTCGGGCCATAGTTGCCGTGCATGCCTAGAAACCCGACATAATTAGGATGATCCGTTGGGAAAGCCCCCAGTCCCAGTAGGGTACATGCCACGGGAATTCCAGTTTTCTCTGAAAAAGCAACTAATTCATCAGTCGCTGTTGCAAGTAGTACACCTTGACCCACCAACAGATAGGGCCTTTTTGCAAGATTTATAAGATCAGCAGCATCTTCCACTTGCGAAAACTGCAAAACAGGTTTGGGCTTATACGTTCTTATCTGTTCACATTTTTTATACTCAAACTGATCAATCAACTCATTTTGTGCATTCTTTGTGATGTCAATCAGCACGGGGCCTGGTCTGCCAGAGCGTGCGATAAAAAATGCTTTTGCAACGGATTCGGCAATATCTTTTCCTTCGGTGATTTGTACATTCCATTTGGTGACCGGGTTAGTGGTATTGATCACATCAATTTCTTGAAAGGCATCTGTACCCAATAAGTGAGCGAATACCTGTCCGGTAATGCAAACGATAGGGGTTGAATCTATTAATGCATCTGCTAATCCAGTGATGAGATTGGTGGCCCCTGGTCCAGAAGTGGCAAGGGCCACACCGACTTCACCAGAAACCCGTGCATAACCTTGTGCTGCATGAACAGCTCCTTGTTCGTGGCGAACCAGAATGTGTTTTAATTTATCTGCATATTGATATAGTGAATCATACACTGGCATGATAGCACCACCCGGGTAGCCAAATAAAGTATTGACTCCCTCGCCAATCAGGCATTGAAGTAAGGCTTCAGATCCTGAAATCTTTTGTTGAGTTAATGTTTGATTCTCTTTTTTAGTCTTCGTCAGTAACGCATCCATCAGC
Source organism: Cyclobacteriaceae bacterium (assembly GCA_019638285.1). Classification (GTDB taxonomy): domain Bacteria; phylum Bacteroidota; class Bacteroidia; order Cytophagales; family Cyclobacteriaceae; genus ELB16-189. Next base: position 29,681 of record JAHBUB010000013.1, read on the forward strand.
AGCAGTTTTTACTTGTTTTGCATATTTATAAAGTACTCCATTTTTTACCCGTAGTTCAGGCTTTTTGAAAGTGGACTTTCTAATCACTAAAGCTTTTTCATCCACTAATAAATTCAGTTGATGTTTTTTTACATCGATTTCAATCCAATCGCCATCTTCAACCAATGATAACAAGCCACCCTCAAACGCTTCTGGCGTGATATGGCCCACCACAAATCCATGTGTGCCCCCGGAGAATCTCCCGTCTGTGATCAATGCTACATTTTTTCCTAAACCTGCGCCCATAATAGCACTTGTAGGTTTTAACATTTCAGGCATACCCGGTGCTCCTTTTGGCCCTACGTATCGGATTACTACCACATCGCCCTCTTTAACTTTACCAGAGGTGATGCCTTTGATCAGTTCAAATTCACCATTAAACACACGTGCAGTTCCTTTAAATTTCTCACCTTCTTTTCCGGTAATCTTGGCTACAGAACCCTTTTCAGCAAGGTTGCCATACAAGATTTGAATATGTCCTGATTTTTTAATTGGCTTTTCAAGCGGAACGATAATACTCTGCTTTTCAAAGTCAATGGCCATCACGTCTTTTAAATTTTCAGCGATTGTTTTGCCAGTGACGGTGAGGCAATCGCCATGAAGGAGGCCTTTGTCAAGAAGATATTTCATCACCATAGGAGTACCGCCTATTTTGTGAAGATCTTCCATTAAATACTTTCCGCTTGGTTTGAGATCGGCAATCAGTGGTGTGCTATCTGAGATGCGCTGAAAGTCTTCCTGAGTTACTTTTAACCCAACTGATCTCGCCATAGCGATTAAATGCAACACCGCATTGGTAGAACCACCCAATGCCATTACTATTGTCATTGCATTTTCGAAACCCTTCATCGTCATGATATCGCGGGGCTTGATGTCTTTTTCCAATAAAAGAAGAATGGCTTCACTGGCAGCTTTACATTCAGCAGATTTCTCTTTACTTAGTGCTGGATTTGATGAAGAGTACGGAAGTGACATACCCAATGCCTCAATGGCGGAGGCCATTGTGTTGGCGGTGTACATACCACCACATGCACCAGCACCGGGACAAGCATTTTGAATAATGCCCTTGAAGTCATCATCAGAAAGTTTGTTGGCCATTTTTTCTCCTAATGCCTCGAATGCGGAAACAATATTCAATGACTTTCCTTTCCAGTGACCACCGGCAATCGTTCCGCCATACAGCATGATGGCCGGACGGTTCAATCGACCCATAGCAATCAGGGAGCCAGGCATGTTTTTATCACAACCCACAACAGCAATCAACCCATCATAGTATTGTGCATTACAAACTGTCTCGATGGAGTCAGCAATTACTTCGCGACTTACTAAAGAATAACGCATTCCTTCCGTACCATTAGAGATGCCGTCACTTACACCTATGGTATGGAAAACCAACCCCACCAATTCCTGATCCCATACGGCTTGCTTTACTTCTTGCGCCAAAGCATTAAGATGCATGTTACAAGTATTACCATCAAAACCAGTACTTACTATTCCCACTTGAGCCTTTTTTAGATCATGCTCAGTTAAGCCAATGCCGTACAACATTGCTTGCGCTGCTGGTAGGGTCGGGTCTTGTGTGATCGTCTTACTATATTTATTAAGTTCCATTTTTCTTTTGATTCAAGGTTTAAAGCTTATGCGATTTTCAACTTTAAACGATTACGTAACTGTAGCTCTTGTCCAAAACCAGGCATTGATAGGCTTCCTGAACAATAGCACCTAAGGATTCTTTCCATGGCTTATTAAATTTTTGTCCCTCGATGGATTCAATCCCAATGACTTCTGCTGCAGTACCACAGAAGAATGCACTGTCAGCTTCAAATAGATCTTCCGGCTTGAAATGTTTTTCTACTACCTTTAAATCCAACTCAGCACAAATTTCCAATACGGTTTGCCGTGTAATGCCGGGAAGAATACTTCCACGTGGTGGAGTGTAGAGCACGCCTCCTTTCTCATAGAAAAAATTTGCTCCTGGACCTTCCGCAACAAACCCATCAATGTCCAAGAGAAGTCCCTCATCAAAACCACGTTGCTTGGCTTCTGTGGTAGCCAAAATTGAGTTCACATAATGACCACATGCCTTTGCTTCTACTTTAAAGGATTTTGGATTGGGCCTTTGATATGAAGAAATGCAAACCTTGAGTAATTGATCTCCCAGGTATTTGTCCCATTTCCAGGTGGCAATCATCAGAGACACTTCATGCGGGCTGGTGAGTGACATATTGGGACTGCAAAAAACCAATGGACGTATGTAGGCATTGCTTTGATTATTTCTTGCAAGCACTTCGTAAGTGGCTTGTGTGAGTTCTTCCGGATCATAGTTGAGCGGTATGCCTATCAGTGAGGCGCTACGGATTAATCGCTCATAGTGTTCATGAGCTTTAAAAATTTTCACACCATTTACAGTTTGATAAGCGCGTATTCCTTCGAATACGCCATATCCATAGTGAAGTGTTTGACTGAAGAGGTCGGTCTTTGCGTCTGCTGCTTTTACGAATTTTCCATTTAGGAAAAGGGTCGTGTCGTTAGTGTAGTACATACTTTAGAACAATCGTTAGTTTGTTAGTGCCCATATAAAACAAAACCGCCCCATCCCGATGTATCGGGATGGGGCGGTTGAAATTTTTCAGTTTCTTCTAAATTATTAGACCACCATCATCCCGGTTTGGGAGAATAATAATGCTAATAATGACCAGCACACCCGTGATCGAATTGATCAGGGAGTTAGTTATTTCGTATCGCTGCGTTGTGTTCATCTTCACTTTTTGCTTGTGCTGTGGTACAAGGATGGAAATTTTTTCTCTGAGATTCAACAAACAATCGAAAAATAATTTAAGCGGAAGGGTAACAAACGTTAGGTAAGGATAAGCAGATGTTGAGAAGTTTGGATTTTCTAAAGGGTTATTTTTTTGAAATATTCTATTTCTTAATGATTGGAATTGGGCATTTTTTGAGGGAAAAAATGGTATTCGAGTATCCTTACATTGCTAATTCAAAAAATATTGCCCACATTTGTAATGTGTTACGTTACACAGAACGTTGATTAAAAGGTAAGGCCAGCTAACCAAGATAGCAGGCGATATTAAATCCCACGATCATGAAATTATGATTGAATCGTTTAAGCATAAGGGGCTCAAGGAGCTCTTTATTGATGGAAAGACCAAAAAACTTCCACAGGAACGCCTCAGAAAGATTAAAATGATACTGGCTATTATTGATGCGGCCGTATCGCTGGAAGATTTGAATGTTCCGGCTTTTAGATTACATAAACTTAAAGCACCGCCTTATCAAGGTTATTGGTCAATTGATGTTTCTGGTAATTACAGGATTATCTTTGAGTTCACGGATGGTAAGGCGACAAGTATTGATTACTTAGACACCCATTAAATGAAAAAATTTATTCAACATAATCCCCCGCACCCAGGAGAGATTTTGTTAGAATTCTATCTTGATCCTCTTGGCTTAACTGTTACAGAAGCCAGTGATAAGCTACTTATCACTCGGCCTAATTTGTCTACCATTGTTAATAAAAGAGCAGGGATCTCCCCACTTATGGCTCTTAAACTTGCCCGTGCTTTTAAAACCACTCCTCACTACTGGATGAATTTACAGGCAAATTATGACCTATGGCATGCTATGAATAACAATAAAAGCGTGACCGATCGGGTGGAACAACTTGTAAAATAGTTTCAGCTTTAAAAGAATTAATACACTTACTATCAGATAGTTAACTGAATTTGCGAATCCTCCAATCATTTAGTAAATACTAAAATATTTAGTAATATTGCTTAATGGATACCCGCAATGTCATACACATGGATTTGGATGCCTTCTTTGTGGCAGTAGAATGTAAGCTGCACAAGGAGCTCAAAAACAGACCTTTAATAATAGGGGGAAGCAGTGGACGTGGGGTAGTGGCGGCTTGTAGTTATGAAGCTCGAACATTTGGTGTGCATTCTGCCATGCCCATGTATCTGGCACTGCAATTGTGTCCTGATGCCAAGGTGATCTCTGGAGATATGGAGGCTTACAGCAAGCACTCTCACCTGGTTACTGAAATCATTGCTAATTCTGCTCCTGCTTTTGAGAAAGCCTCTATCGATGAATTTTATATCGATGCCTCGGGCATGGATCGCTACTTCGGGGCTTTCAAGTGGGCGGTGGAATTGCGTAAAAAGGTGATAAAGGATAGCGGTCTCACTATTTCTATGGGTATGTCAGTGAATAAACTGGTGTCCAAGGTGGCTACAGGAGAGTTTAAACCCAATGCGGAGAAGCATATTCCGGCAGGAGAAGAGAGGGATTTTTTGGCGCCTTTGTCGGTAGAGAAAATTCCTATGATAGGAAAACAGACCGCTTCTTTCCTTTATGACATGGGCGTGAGAAAAGTGGCCACCTTGCGGGAGATGCCTTTGAAATTTTTGGTGAGTGCTTTTGGTAAAAATGGCATCAGCCTTTGGAACAAAGCGCATGGCATCGATAACTCCCCGATTGTTTCCTACAGCGAGCAAAAATCGGTTTCTACAGAAAGCACTTTTGATCAGGACTCTATTGACGTGAAAGGGATCAAATCCATTTTAATTGCCATGATTGAGAAGGTGGCGTTTACTCTTCGCGAGCAAAAAAAACTTACTTCTTGTGTGACGGTAAAAATTCGCTATGCCAATTTTGATACGGAAACAAAACAAGTGCATATTCCCTATACATCTTCTGACCACATATTACTTCGGGTTGTATTAGAATTGTTTGAGCGACTTTATAATAGAAGAATGCTCATCCGGTTGGTAGGGGTTCGCCTAAGCAGCTTGGTGTATGGCAGTCACCAGATCAGTTTGTTTGATGACACAGAAGAGAGCATCAGCCTTTATGAAGCGATGGACCGAATGAAACACAAACATGGAGTAGATAAATTGGTTCGCGCCACCACACTGAATGTGAATAAACGGGTGAGAATGGAAATGAATGCGTTCAAAGGGTAATTATAATGTGATGATGAGTTGATGTGATAATTAGTTGATTGTCCTCTCCAACACCACATCAGCTAATTAAAAATATGTTTCTCAATTGTCATACCGCTTTCAGTTTTAAATACGGCACCTTACAGGTGGAGGATCTTTTTAACGAAGCAAAGCGATGTGGTGTGCACAAACTGATTCTGACGGAGATCAACAACACCGCTTCCTACATAGAGATGTTGAGGCTTTGCGTGGAGAAAACTCCTGTTAACGGGAGTATGCTTACTGCTTTTGGTAAGGAAGCGTACGAACTGGAGATAGCGGTGGGGGTAGAATTCAGAAGCGAGGATCAATTGCTTTTCATTGCTATTGCACAGAACAATGATGGGTTTGAGGAGATCAACAGGTTCTTGTCCCATCACAACTTAAATAATAAAGCCTTACCGAATCGCGCTCCTGTATTTGGAAACGTTTTTGTAATCTATCCATTTGGGCTATTGGAACCTGGCCTTCTTCGCCCGCACGAATTTCTGGGTGTTCGTATTCATCAACTCAATCATTTGAGGGTTTATACTTCTTACAAAACACACAAGGAAAAATTTGTGATTCATCATCCCGTCACTTTTGCCAATAAAATTCATTTTAACGTTCATCGGCTGTTGAGGGCCATTGATAAGAATACACTGCTCAGTAAACTAGCAGAGGAACAACAAGCATTACCCGATGAAATCATGATGCCAGAAGAAAAACTGGCAGAGGTGTTTTCCGACTATCCAGGCCTGATTGAAAACACGCAGCAGTTGATGAATAGGTGTTCAATCGACTTTGAGCTGAAAAGGGATAAAAATAAAAAAACATTAACCGGAAGTGAAGAAAGTGATTGGGACTTGTTGGTAACAAAAGCATGGGAAGGATTTCAAAAACGATATGATGTAAGTCAACAGGATCTAAGAGAACGTTTCCAAAGAGAGCTCAATATTATTAAGAGTAAGGGGTTTTGTGCTTATTACCTTATTGTCTATAACTTGCTTCAGTTTGCCAGGCAGCGGGGTTTTGATTATGTGGGGCGGGGGAGCGGAGCCAATAGCGTGGTGGCTTACTGTCTGGAGATTACCAATGTAGATCCCATTGAGCTGGATTTATATTTCGAAAGATTTTTAAACGCTGAACGCTCCACGCCACCCGACTTTGATATTGATTTTTCGTGGGACAACAGGGATGCTATCTATAATTATATCTTTTCGAAATACGGAAGTGATCATGTTTGTTTGTTGGGGACACACGTCACTTATCAAAAACGATCGGTGTTGCGCGAACTGGGGAAAGTATTTGGTTTGCCCAAAGAAGAGATTGACGCTATCGTAGAAGAACCGGATCGACATAAAAACCGGGATCATATTACGGAGCTGATCTTTAAATATGCAGAGTATATTAAGGACCTGCCTGCTAATATCTCAATTCATGCTGGCGGTGTATTGATTACTGAAAAACCAATTTATGCGTATACCGCTATCCAGTTTCCACCCAAAGGTTATCCTGTCTCTCATTTTGAAATGCACAATGCCGAAGACATGGGCATTTTTAAGTTTGATATTTTAAGCCAGCGCGGGTTAGGTCACTTGAAAGAAACGGTAAAACATGTAAAACGCAATCGGGGAATAGATGTGAACATTCACCGGTTTCATGATTTTAAGAAAGATGAAAAAATAAAAAAATTATTGCGCGACAGCAAAGCGATGGGTTGCTTTTATGTGGAGTCACCCGCCATGCGCATGTTGTTAGGCAAGTTACGTTGTGAAGACTATCTCACACTGGTAGCGGCCAGTTCTATTATTCGTCCGGGCGTGGCGCGATCGGGAATGATGCGCACCTATATCGAGCGGTTTCATTTGGTAAGCAACGGGGGTAAGTATGAGGTCATTCATGAGAAGATAAATGAGCTCATGAAGGAAACGTATGGTGTGATGGTGTATCAGGAGGATGTAATTAAAGTGGCGCATCATTTTGCTAACATGACTTTGACGGAAGCGGATGTATTGCGCAGGGGAATGTCAGGTAAATTTCGCTCGAGGGAAGAGTTTCAACGGATAGAGGAAAGTTTTTTTACAAATTGTAAAAAATTGGGATATGAGCAACATGTGATCGATCGGGTGTGGTATGAGATAGAAAGCTTTTCAGGCTATTCTTTTTCTAAAGGACACTCTGCCAGCTATGCAGTGGAGAGTTATCAGAGTTTGTTTTTAAAAGCACATTACCCGCTGGAGTTCATGGTGGGGGTAATTAACAATTTTGGGGGCTTTTACCGCACCGAATTCTATTTTCATGAGGCGCGTATGAGTGGAGCGAAAATCAATGCGCCTTGTGTGAACCATAGCGATCACCTCACTACTATATATGGTGATGAAATATTTATGGGATTCATTCATTTAAAAAGCCTGGAGAATAAAGTCGCCAAACTGGTACCGGGGGAGCGGCAACGCAATGGTGATTACACCAGTTTGGATAATTTTTTAAAACGAATACCTATAAGTTTGGAGCAAGTACGCATTCTCATTCGATTGGGGGCATTCCGGTTTACCAACAAAACAAAACAGCGGCTGTTGTGGGAGGCGATGCTTTATTTGAGTAATCAGAATGCAAACAAAAGAAAAGTACAATCGACTGCATTGTTTAATACAGAGCCCAAAGAGTATCCACTGCCTGTATTGAACCGCCTGCCGCTGGAAGATGCGTTTGATGAAATTGAGTTGCTGGGGTTTCCGCTATGCGATCCGTTTCTTCTGTTGGACACACCAAAACGAGGTGACACTGTTGCAAAAGAATTGATGCAAAAGATTGGTAAGACAGTGACGATTGTGGGCTATGTAGTGACTACCAAAAATACAAGTACGCTAAAGGGTGAACCTATGCACTTCGGCACTTTTTATGATAAAGATGGAGAAGTGTTTGATACGGTTCATTTCCCGAATATCACAAAAATGTATCCGTTTCGAGGTCGCGGTTTTTATGGAATGCAAGGAAAGGTGGTAGAGGATTTTGGGATTGCCTCCATTGAGGTAGACTACATGAAAAAGTTACCCATGGTAAGTAAGAGGATTGAGCAGACGAAGGAGTTTGTGGAATTTGGTAATCGGTAGGCGTACAGGTTACCGAGTACTGATCAAAGACAGACTAACCACATTTTCCACATGAATCGTATGCGGAAACATATCTACTGGCTGAACAACGTTGATCTCGTATTTTTCTGATAGTATTTTGAGGTCGCGGGCCTGCGTAGCGGGGTTGCAGCTGACATAAACAATCCGTTGTGGCTCTGCCTTTAATATCATTTTACAAACATCTTCATGCATACCTGCTCTCGGTGGATCGGTAATAATTACATCGGGCCTTCCATATGTATTTAAGAAGGAATCATTAAGTAAATCTTTTATGTCTCCCGCAAAAAACTCGGTATTGGTAATTCCATTGATTTGTGAATTTACTTTGGCGTCTTCAATGGCATCGACTACATATTCCAACCCAATTACTTTTTTGGCATTGGCTGCTACAAAATTGGCGATCGTACCCGTGCCAGTATAAAGATCGTAAACAAGTTCATCGCCTTTTAGATCAGCCAGTTGCCAAGCGATTTTGTATAGTTCATGTGCCTGATCAGAATTGGTCTGATAGAAAGATTTTGGACCCACCCTAAACTGAAGTTCTCCATTGCCATTTGGTCTTGGCATTAGTTCAGTGATATAGGGATTGCCTTTCCATGTAATTACATCTAAATCATTGAAAGTGTCATTTCTTTTGTTATTGATGATATAGTTGATAGAGGTGAGTTGCGGAAATTTATCGGATAGCATTTGAAGAAGCGACTCAATCCATTCCATGTTATTTTGTGTCACCTGTAAAATAACCATTGCTTCACCGGAAGTGGAGGTGCGAATGGTTACTGTCCTCAAAAAACCTTCCTGACTCCTCAAATCGAAGAAGGGAATTTTCATTTTGAGGGCTGTTTTTTTTAATGCAAGCCGAATACCATTGGATGGATCAGGTTGTAGATGACATTCTATTACATCAAAAACCTTATCAAACATTTTTGGGATATGAAAACCCAGGGCAGGTCCTTTTACTTTATCACTTTGTAGGTCTTCCCACGGGAGCCATTCACTGTGTGTAAAAGTAAAGTCAAGTTTGTTGCGATATAATTTTGTTTTGGCTGAGCCGAGAATGGGTCTGATGTTTGGAATATTTAAATCTCCAATTCGTTCTAGATTATCCTGAACTTGTTTTTGTTTATAAAATAATTGTGTCTCGTAGTTGATATGCTGCCAGGTACATCCACCACAGGTGCCAAAATGAGAACAAAAGGGTTGAATGCGCTGATTAGATTCCTTAACTACCTGGGTTACCCGGGCCTCTATAAAGCTTTTTTTCTTATGAGTAATAGTCGCGTTTACCACATCTCCAGGGGCACCTCCTGTTAGAAATATCACCAACCCGTCTATTTTGGCAATGCATTTCCCTTCCGCAGCCATGGTTTCTATGTATACGTTTTCCAGTAAGTCCCCTTTCTTCATATGGGTGCGAAAATACTATGAAATAGCAAGTATCCCGAATAATTCAAAATACACTATTATGGGGGTTTCTTGCCCCAGGTGCAATCCTTATATTTCGAATTGGTATCAGCTATGAGGAGATTTTTTATTGTTTTACTGTGTCTATGCGGTCTACAGGCTAATGCATCTCATATTGTTGGAGGTGAATTTGAATTACTCCATATCAGTGGTTCAACCTATAGACTCAATCTCATCATTTACTTCGATAAAATCAACGGAGCTGTAGGAGCGAAAGACCCTTCGGCAACAGCCTCTATTTTTCGTAAGAGTACGAATACCTTTATCTCCAGTGTGGTCTTACTATTGAGCAGCGAGAGCAATGTGGCCTATACGCAACTGGAGTGCTCCAGCGGAGAAATAATTACCGATAGACTTGTTTATACCACTACACTCAACTTAAGTCCTTCTCTGTTTAATGAACCGGAGGGATATTACGTAACCTGGGAAAGGTGTTGCAGGAATTACGCTATCACTAATATTTATAGCGATGACCCGGATCCACAAAATGGAGGAATATCGGCTGGACAAACTTTTTTATTGGAGTTTCCTCCAGTGGTGAAAGATGGCAAGCCCTTTCTCAATTCTTCCCCCAGATTATTTCCTCCGCTCAATGATTATGCCTGTCCGGGAAGGCCCTATTATGTCGACTTTGCCGGTATTGATGACGATGGGGATTCGCTCGTGTATACCCTCACCACTCCCCTCAATACACACGAATCCACAGCCCTCCCGAAAATTTTACCCAAGCCCTACCCATTGGTGCAATGGCGTCCCGGTTTTGATATTGACCACGTAATAGGCGGAGATCCTGATCTCAAAATAAGCAAGAAGGGGCTACTCACGACTACCCCCGCGATTCAGGGATTATTTGTATTTGCAGTTAAGATAGAGGAGTATAGAAATAAGGAACTGATAGGTATATCACGAAGAGATTTTCAAATGCTAGTGGTGGATGGTTGTGCGGATGCAGTGCCGCCAAAGATCACAGGACCTACCAATGTGACGTTGACCGCAGCAGATATGGGGCAGGACAGGTGCATTACAGTAACCGTGTCTGACGAAGATTCTGAAAAATTGGCACATAACTTTACTGAGAACATCCGCATACGTGCTGTGGGTATTAATTTTAACAATAAGAACTTAACAGAAATCTTACCAGCAGAGGTGACTGCTACACTGACTCATGGCCGTACAAAGGACTTTACTATTTGTTTCCCAGTTTGCCCATTCTTTATTGGTGGACCTTATGAAGTGGGTATCATTGCGATGGATGATGCCTGTAGTCTTCCGCTACTGGATACGCTAAAAGTGACGGTTAACGTGACGCCTCCACCCAATACCGATCCTTATTTTGACGATGCCACCCCCGTATTTTTAACGTTGCAAGAGGGCCAGAGTACTAAAGACCCATTGCTAAATCCACCATTACCTCCGGGGTTACTTGAGTTTGAAATAAGAGATGATGAGGCCGATGAAATGCTTGTGTCAGTACTCACAGATGGTTTTATTTTGGAGGATGCCGGGTTTACATTTTCAATGAGCCAGGTGCCTGGTTCAGGGTTGGTTCAGGGAAAGCTTGAGTGGGATGCATTTTGTGATATTTATGATTTTACTAAGAGAACGAGTTTTAAAGTTACTATTCAGGTGGATGATTTGGATGAGTGTGGCTTGAATGAACCGATTAAGCTTGACTATAACTTTACTATTAATTTGCCGCACAACGGTCCTCCTATTATAGATACTAATCTCACTCCAGCCTTAAATGAAAGAGTGGTATCCGGTATTCAGCGTAGAATTTATGAGAATTTAAATTTTATTGTTACAGCGAAAGATCCGAACGCTTCCGATTATCTGGTACTTGATTTGTTGGGAAGCAACCAATTAAGTGCAGATTCCCTGCGAGGACTGGGAATCATTTTTACAAAAACGGAAGGTGTTTCACCCATCCAATCTCAATTCAACTGGAACCTGAACTGCGATAAACTGGACTTGGATAAACAGGATAGTTTTGATCTTCAGTTTCTGGTGGTGGATAGTTTAAATAAATGCAGAATTTACCAGGCAGACACGGTGGAGGTAGAGGTAAAGGTTTTACCTCCTCTTAATGCAATGCCATTGCTTACTGTCAATAATCTAAATTCAGATATGAAAATGGTTAATAATCAAATACAGGCGATTCGCGGCAATCAGATTGTACTCGGGTTGAAGGGCACGGATGCTGATAATTTGCCACAGGATTTTATTAAGTTAGAAATGATTAAGGCCGAGGGAAATGTGGTTCCGAAGGGTTATGTTTTTGATACAGCGGAGGGCAAAGGATCTGTTTCGAGTACCTTCAGTTGGAACCCGGATTGTTCCATTTTTGAAAATGGGATATTCGAGAATGACTACACCTTTACTTTTCGTGTGAAAGACGACCGCTGTTTCAATGCAAAGGCTGATACAGTAGCAGTAAATATAAAAATCAAAGATATAGATGGAGGCGACAATGGCTTTACTCCTATCAACTACTTTTCACCCAATGATGATGGCGTGAATGATTATTACGCCATGGAGATCAAAAATCCGAAAACGGGTGATATAGAGAATATTCTACCATTGGATAATTGTGTTTCGGAATTTCAGGCCATCCGAATTTATAATCGGTGGGGCAAGGAGGTTTTTGAGAGTACAGATAGAAATTTCAAATGGTTTGGAAAAGGAGAGGCAGCCGGTATTTATTACTATCTAATCAAATATTCTAATAAAGAATATAAGGGCCCTCTTTCAATTCGTTATTGAGCTATAACTCAATCATTAATATTTGATCTTCCTTCACATACACGTCCTGATTCATCCATTTCGTATGAATCCACACATCCTTTTTGCCCATGATATTTAACAGATGACCTTCATCTATGATTCCAACTACTGAAGCTCCTGCAGATGGGCCACTCATAAGATAGGTTGAGTTATGATGTACAATGCCCGAATGGGTAGTTTGACTAAGATTAACTTGAAAAAAGAGTAAACCAAGAAATACTACTATAGAAATAGCCACAGGCATTCTATTCATCTCTTTTCTTCTCAAATAAATTAATAGGGCAACTAAAAGAATGATAATGGTGAGCAATAATTTGGAAATAACGCCATAGTATTTTTTGAATAAGAGGGATATCTGCTGCGATTGACTCGATTCGTAACCTTGAAGGCGGTGTTTCTTAGCCAATTCTTCCATTTTGGATTTGGCCAAGGCATCATCCGAAGCCAAGTGATATAGATTGAGGAAATACAAGGCTTCACTAATCTTTCCCAGTCCCTCTTGAATAAAGGCCATTTTAAGCAGCATGGACTCCGAGTATTCGTGCTTCTTTAATACCTCTTTATAGAGTTCAAGCGATTGTGTGTATTGTTTGGCAGTGAAAAGTGAATCTGCTTTTGTAATCAGGCTGGCAGTTGACTGGGACAATGCGAGAATAGGGATAAGAAATAGTATAAGAATCAGAATATTTGAAATCGTCTTTTGCTTATTTTTCATAACCTGTTACCTTTGTGCCCTCAAATCAGGGGAGCCTCAAATTTAGGCAAGATTGATAAGATTCCGTAGCTCTCCCGAAGGGCTGTCGTGATGAGAGAAAGATTTCGGGAAAAGATTCCGTAGCTCAGCTGGTAGAGCATAACACTTTTAATGTTAGGGTCCTGGGTTCGAATCCCAGCGGGATCACACGCTTGATAAGCAGGTTGAATCAAACCCTCGAAACGCAACGTTTTGAGGGTTTTTTGTTTTATGCCTATCCAGATCATTTTTATTTGTCCATCTTTTCCGTCTCCGTTGACGTGTAAGGATTAAACGAGTCAAACTCCAAGAACGATGTATTGATCATGTTACTGGTGATTTTCTCCCCCTCGCAAACTCATTGACACCTTGTAAATAGGCAATACCATTATCAAGAACAATGAAAACATTTGGTCTACCCAACAATTAAACTGTATGTAAAGACATCCTTAGAAAGAGAATTTTACTCCTGTTTTGATGAATGTAGGATCTCCTGGAGTAAATGTAAGTTCAGAAATACCTGCTGTTTCCCCTGGTAGCCGGGTGAGTGTATCAAATTGAGCTTCGTTCCAGTTACGGTTTAGAAGATTCGTAGCAGATAAGCTCCATTCAAACCGTGATTTGGAATAAGTGACTACGGCATCAAGGAGAAAGTACCCTTTGGCAGTGACAGAGTTGTCTTCATCGGCAGGTCGGTCGGAGACCAATCGATAGCGAAGGCTGGCATGAAGTCCATTCTTTAATGAAAGAGTTATGCCAGCGATACTGGTGAGGGTGGGAGCCAATGGAATATAATTCTCACCTTCGGGATCATTGATGGATCGTCCATGGGAATAGTTGCCATCGAAATCCAAAAATAAATGATTTAGTGGCTGGTAACGCAATGAAAAATCAACGCCATAGCGCTGCGTTTCACCACTTGGCTCTACAACTGCCTCGTCCCCTACATAAACGAACTCCTGCTCCATGTATAATTGCCATACGGCAAAATTGATAAGAAGATTTTTTATTGGTTTGACAAATAAGCCAACATCTGTTCCAAAGGCCCTTGGTAGAATTTGGTTTCCTTGTTGTGCTACCACTACACGAGCATCATTGGAATGAAAACCAAATCCAGACTTAATATAGAATTGAAGATCGTTGCTGGTATTATAAAATAGATTCAGTTTCGGATTGACAATAGAAGCCGTTTGTGATTGTCGATTGTATAAACTGTCGAGCTTGTTAGCATATTGAAAAGAAAAAGCATCAATCCTTACACCAGCATTTAGTATAAGTTTAGGTGATAAATTGAATTTCAAGTCAGCATAAGTGCTCGCATTGATTTGGTCTACTTCACCCAGTGCAATTGGATTAATAAATTTGTACCTGGCTTTAACGTGCGACAATTCATTGTTATTAATGTCATCATACCGAAGGCCCACACCAAATTCAGACTGGATAACTTTATTGCCTATGTGGAATTCTTTCTGATAGGAGCCATTGTATCCGTAAATGATTCGCTTCTCTTTTTGCTTGATCTCGTCTCCATTGATGGAGTCATTTAATAGATAAGTGAAATTTGAGTACAATTCAAAATTGTAACTACTCAGGTAGAACTGATTCTTAAAACTAGATCCATCTTCAAGAAATTTAACAAGTGAAAAATTGGCATTACTTCTTCCTGTATAACCTCCTTCCGTGTTATCAAGCGCACCAAAACGGCTGATCAAACCCGAGGAAACAGCCCGTTCTGGAACTTGTCCGGAAGCATCCCATTCGCTTTTAAAAGTTGATACAGATGCAGTAAAGAATTTATCCGATCCGATTTGACCATTGAATTTTCCAAACAAGTTGATGCGATTGAAATTTTGAGGACTTACAAATGGTCCATTTGTATACTGGTATTCGGTGGCCAAATAAGCATTCTGATTTTTAGGAGAGTCACTGAGAAGGTCAAACAAACCTACTAAACGGTATGTGTCAAATCGTCCAGCCTCCAGCTTCACACTACTTCTATCAAGAGAATTCTTTGTTTGAAAATTTGCGTATCCTGCGGTATTAAAATCTCCAATGGATGAATAATAGGGACCTTTATTGAAATTGACAAAGTCAATGATCTCGGGTGTGAGAAAATGAAGGTCTGCATACCCTTGCCCATGCGCATGGGAAACCATATTGACGGGCATTCCGTCTACGGCAAGACTCAGGTCTGTTCCATGATCAATATCAAAACCCCTCAGAAATATCTGTTCTGCCTTTCCGCCACCAGCGTGTTGAGAGGTGACCACACCAGGGATCATGCGCAATATCTCCTGAGATGATTTAACTGGTCGCAAGGCTATGTCTATTTTTGAAATATTAGTCATAGTGGTTTCTGTGGTAGCTGCACCACTCACAATGATTTCGTTCAGATTCAATGTAGAGTGGGCCATCAAAACCTTCACATCTACAGTTTCATTTTCACGGAGTCCAACGGTTATCTCCTGAGGAGCATATCCAATGTAGGTCACTCGAAGGGTATACGTACCTGTAGTAAGATTGTCAAACTTAAAATTACCCAATTGGTCTGTTGATGTAATCTGTTGATTGCCATTCAACACAACCGATGCACCATATAGTGAGGTGTGTGAGAGAGAGTCTGAGACATTGCCTTTGATAAGCGCCCCATGTGCGCTGGCATGCAGAAGGGAGCCCAAAATAAGAAAGAAAAATAGACAGTTTTTTTGAAATAAAACTTTTGCCATGAAACATGTAATTGTAAGAATAAAAGTATCAAATGATTTTGGTTTGATAAACCCGTTTGCATAAAAGCACAATTCTTATTTATTTCGAAATCGAAAACTATAGATCAATGAATACTCAACGATCCTTATTAATATCAGCAGCAGGATCCTCGTTGTAGTTTTGATACGAGGGGTGTTTGTAGTTAACCTTGACAGAATATCTTTGAAAAATACGTTTCCAATTCTTCACTAACGAATAGTGGTGAATCTCCTCTATTAAGTTAAATGTAATCTGTTGGCGGAAACACCTAAATGAATGCTTGAGCAGCATATATAATGGTATACTGGAGTAGAGATCATTTTGAGTATCCTTTTAAATAATTTTTAAATCGGATGTTATTGTCCGATTTAAAAAATCTATCTATTTTGCGGGAATAAAGACAAATTATGTTTTCTAAGTCCTGCGAATATGGAATAAGAGCAACCGCATTTATAGCAGTTCAGGCAACTATGAGTAAGCGAGCTTGTTTAAAGGACATTGCGAAGGCCATTGATTCACCCGTAGCATTTACAGCCAAGATTCTCCAGCAGTTGGCGAGGACAGGAATTATTCACTCTGTACAAGGTGCGGCAGGAGGGTTTGAAATGGATGAATCCAGAATACATAAAATTATGTTGAGTCAGATTGTGGCGGCCATTGATGGCGATAATATATACAAAGGTTGTGGACTTGGGCTAGGGACTTGCAATGCCAGCAAACCATGCCCCGTTCATGATAAGTTTGTTATCATCAGGGAGGAGTTAAAAGATATGTTGGAGGGCACTTCTGTTCAAGACCTTACGTTGGGTTTAAGAAATGGACTTACCTATTTAAAACGGTAAAAAAATTAAATACAAATCGGATGTTTTTATCCTGCTTAAAAATGAATAGTAGAAAGTTTAGTTATCTCTTTGTCATGATGGCAATGCTATTGCCAAACTTGGTATTTGCACAATCTGCTCCTAACCCTGAAAATTGGCTCACCAGTCCTGGGATAATTGGAACATTTTTTCTTATTGCAATTGTATTGATCATTGCTATTGTCATTGCATTATTTCGAGCCAGTTCATATATCGGAACTGTAAAGGCAAAAAAATTGAATGCGGAAAAAATGGCCTTCAATGAGGATCTGATAGGGCTGAGCGAGTCAGAGATAGACGAAATACTGTTGAAGCGTAAGCAGGCATTAAAGTTTAAATTGGCAGGAGAGGAGTTGGGTAGTGCAGAACAAGCTTTGGATGAGAAAGGATTGGTCTCTAAAGTGAGTCACGATCCTGGGGCTCCACTCGTGGATGAAAAAAGAAAATCACCTCTTATTTTTGAGACACCGCCTGACCTGAAGAAGATTATTATTTTTTACTTGGGGGCATCCGTATTCTGGTTGGTCTTTGGTACACTGGTGGGGCAGTATGTCGGAATGAAGTTTGTTTGGCCTGATATGGATCACGTGGCCTGGTTATCTTTTGGCCGTTTAAGGCCTGTGCATACCAATACAGTTTTTTGGGGTTGGGCCTCCATGGCAATGATTGGGTTGGGCTATTTTGTAATAGCCAGAACATCTAACACTACAATTCACAGTTATAAGTGGGCGTGGACTGCCTGGTGGTTTCTGAATTTATCCGTCTTGATGGGAAACTATTTTCTTATGATTGGAATCAACAATGGAGGAGGTGAATACCGTGAATATATTTGGCCAATTACTTTAATTTTTGCGCTTGGCTTAGTGATTACATTCTTCAATTATTACAAGACGGTAGCCAATCGAAAGATATCTGAAATCTACATATCCAATTGGTATATTCTTGCCGCACTTATTTGGACTATAGTACTCGTTACTATTGGCTACATACCGACTTATCAGGATGGTTTAGGGGAAACTGTTATTCAGGGATATTATATGCATCAGGGCGTGGGCATGTGGTTTATGACATTTACATTGGGTTTAACTTATTATTATCTTCCCTCTTCGTTAAACAAACCAATCTATTCTTATTCATTGGGTGTTTTGGCATTCTGGACACAGATGTTGTTTTATACAATGATAGGATCGCACCACTTTGTGTTTAGCCCACTGCCTTGGTGGTTGCAAACAGTTGCCATTGTCTTTAGTGCAGGTATGTTTATCCCGGTGGTAGCAGGCACTACAAACTTTTTGATGACGATGAAGGGAAGTTGGAATCACATTTCGAAAAGCTATGTTTTACCTTTTTTCCTTGTGGGTGTAGTGTTCTACTTTGTGGGCTCTACCCAAGGGAGCCTTCAGGCATTCCGATTTACCAACTATGTATGGCACTTCACCGATTTTAATGTGGCGCACTCTCACATGACTATGTATGGTATCATTTCTTTTTTATTATGGGCTAGTATTTATGCGATTCTTCCAAAAATTACGGGCAAAGAGCCAAAACAACTTTTTGTAGGAGTGCATTTTTGGATGGCTTTCATTGGATTGTTTGCCTATATGATTTCAATGATGGCAGGGGGAACTCTGAGAGGTTTGAGTTGGATTGAAGGGAATTATTTTATTCAATCCGTTGTGCTTATGAAACCATATTGGGTGTGGCGCGCCATTGGCGGGTCGCTTATGTTTCTTTCACATCTCATGTTTGCGTACAATTTCTACGTGATGACAAGAAGGCCGCTCGTTCTTGCAGATCAAACTAAAAAATTAGATACTATAACAGCTTAAAATAATTTACGCATGTTCAATTTGCATAAAAACCATCGAAACTTAGTTGCAATTTCATTTGTCGTATTTGTGCTGTTAAGCCTTTTTATTGCTGTTATGCCGGCTTATCAATTGCAAGAAGTGTCCCCCTTGCCCGATCAGCCTGAGTTAACTACCAGTGAGCTCAATGGATTGCATATTTTTATAAGTGAAGGGTGTGTGGCCTGTCACACACAACAAGTTAGAAACATTGAAATGGATAAAATGTGGGGAAGCCGCCCTTCTATTCCTTCAGATTATTACTATAGTAAACAACGATTGGATGTTTGGAGGCAATCACCTTCTCTTCTAGGAAGCGAACGAACTGGACCTGATCTAACAAATGTTGGTGTAAGGCAGCCCGCTGATCAATGGCATTTGTTACACTTATATAACCCGCGAAGTGTGGTAGATGAGTCCATTATGCCTGCCTACCCCTGGTTGTTTGAGGGGAAAGAGAACCCAGGTCAAAAGGATGTAGTGGTTCCTGTTCCGGCTAAATTTTTAAAGTCAGATAAGACTAAAATTATTGCTACAAAAGAAGCCATGGACTTAGTTGCTTACCTGCAGTCATTGAAGCAAGCACCAATGCCTTCAACTTCAACTTCAGAGTTTATACCTTCTACAAAAAAGAAAGAGGTTGCTGCGCTAGGTGAAAAGTCAATGTTGCCAGACGGTGAACAGCTATATATGCAGACTTGTGTAGCCTGCCATCAGGCTAACGGTCAGGGACTAGTGGGAGCATTCCCTCCACTGGCGGGCAGCAAAATTGTAAATGACGAAAATCCTGAGATGATGATACAAATAATTCTTATGGGTTATGATGCAAGGGAGGAATATGCCGTGATGGTGGGCTTTGCGGATCAGCTCACAGACGAAGAGATAGCAGCAATCGCCAACCATGAGCGAACCAGTTGGGGGAACAACGCACCCAAAATTACTGTTGAAGAAGTAACCAAAATAAGAAGCTATACCTTATCACTAAATAAATAGAACAATGGAAAAAGAGAATTACTTACCCACTTTAATAACTGCTACCCCTATGGAGGGACGTGAATTGGCCATTAAGCTTTCCCGAAAGTCTATTGCAGCAATTCAAACAGATCCAGAGATAAGGAAGAAACTCAGAGCAGACTATGCAAATGATACCAAACAGCTCATTGCTTCTGCGGAGGTGATTGCAATAGAATTTCAAACCATTGCAGCGGCAAACAATTATTGGAGATGAGTAAGAGAAATTGGATAAAATCATTTTTTGTTTTATTGGCCACAGTTCTGATTCCGGGTAATGCGTTTGCATGTGAATTATGCAAGAAAAATCAACCTAAAGTATTGGAAGGCATTACCCATGGACCTGGGCCACAGGGTGATATGGACTATATCATCATCGGAGTGGCTATTGTAATAGTGGGTATCACTTTGTTCTTGAGTTTAAAATTTTTAATTAAACCAGACGAGGGCAACCCTGATCATATTAAAAATATTGTATTAGATACAAATACGTGAGTGCATGGAAGATAATCGAATCATAAAGGTGTTTATGGATGAGGAAACGAGGCCATTTGCAGAATTTTCTCCACCTGTAAAATTTATTCTGGACACCACCAAGATTCCGGATGGCAAGCATCAACTCAAAATTGTAGCTAAGTCTTCAGGCGGCCTTGAAGGCGTAAAGACCATTCCTTTCGAGGTTCGCAATGGTCCCGCAATTTCTGTGGTTGGGTTGAAAAGAAATGAAATTGTGGAAGATCAAATTCCTATTACTATCAATGCCTATGGTAGCGAGGGTAATGATGTTTTTGTAGTGAAGGGTTCCGAAACGCCCAAGGGGATTCCAGCGTGGGTGTGGGCCCTAGTTATCGCCTTTGTGGGCTTTGCGTTGTTCTACATTATCATGTATTGGAGTCCTGAATTTTACAAATCATTTGTTTGAAAAAACGAACTATGGAATCAATAAGAACACCTCATATTGAAACGCCATTTAGAGGAGCTTTCTCTAATGTATAGGAGGAGGCGAATTAATCATCATAAAAATAATTGATTATGAAAAATATATCAGAGAGAACAATTGGTGAGATCGTAGCGGAAGATTACCGTGCTGCTCAAGTATTTAAAAATCATCGAATAGATTTTTGCTGCAATGGAAACAGAAGTGTAGCAGAGGCTTGCAAGGATAAAAATGTAGAACTGAATAAACTTGTTGAGGAGATTGAATCGGTGCAAAAGGATAGACCAGGCAATACCACCGATTTCAAATCCTGGCCATTAGATTTATTGGCGGATTATATTGAGAAGACACACCACCGGTATGTGGAAGAAAAGCTACCTATACTCAAGCAGTACCTTAAAAAACTTTGCGAGGTACATGGCAATAATCATCCTGAATTATTTGAGATTTATGATGAGTTTAGTGCATCTGCCGGAGAGTTGGCTGCTCATATGAAAAAGGAAGAGTTTATTTTGTTTCCCTATATTCGTAAGATGGTAAAAGTTAAGAGTAGTAAAACTGCTCTGGCGGCACCCAATTTTGGTACGGTGAAAAATCCTGTGCAAATGATGATGGATGAACACACAACAGAAGGTGATCGTTTTGAGAAAATATCTAAACTAAGCAATAACTATACGCCACCTGCTGATGGATGCAACACCTACAAAGTGACCTATGCTTTGTTGAATGAATTCGAAGAGGATTTGCACCTACATATTCACTTGGAAAACAACATCTTGTTTCCCAAGGCCATTGAGATGGAAAAGGAACTATCACCTCAAGCACAACATTCGTAAGAATGAAAACTAAAGTTAAGCCTGGATCTATGGAGTGGACGGCTAGTAATGTAAAGGGATTTTGTGGAAAACAGCTGCTCGGTATGGACAATGGTTCCGTGAAGTTGGTTCGAGTAGAACCACAATCCGACTACCCTTTGAACAGGCATCCTGATAAAACAGAATACGCTTATGTAGTAGATGGCAATCTGGAGTTTACCATTGATAATGAGGCTTACCATGGCGCACCTGGTGATTTTTTTATTTTTCTGGCTATGATCATGTATGCTATCCACAACAGGACAAATGAACCAGGAACCCTTTTAGTAGGTGCAATTATAGAGACTAAGCAATGAAGCACTTTGAAAATTTGCCGCAAGTGTTAAGCGCCCTTACAGAAAGGGGATATACTTCGGATTTTTCAGTGCATGCCAGTAAGGATTGTTTAGTGTGTAAAATGACAACCCGCCATCTTTTACATGACGAGTTTGAAGTTGATGAAGTCTACCACATTATTGGGACAACAAATACAGACGAAGAAACAGTAGTATTCGCACTTTCATCAAAGAAATACAATATAAAGGGAGTTATGGTGAACGCGTTTGGAGAATTCAGCGAGAAGTCCAAATTGAAAATTATTGAAAAACTTAAAACGAACTTGAAAAACCAATGGAGCTGATCGAACGATTGGTGACGTATTTTAAGCAACCGGAGGAAGAAACGAAGAACAAAGCTCCGAAAGGAGTTTGTCCGGCTTGCTGGGGACGTCAGGAGTACGGTCATAAGTAAAGGGGGGGTTATAAAGACAAAAAAATTGATGTTAACAACCATCAGGCTAGTTATATGTTCATTAAGGATTTTGTGGTTCAACATATAGATGGGATTAGATTAAAGAAGGGGGAGATTCATGAGTGCCCTAATTACGGTGACCCTCAGGACCACTCAAGAAAGGATACGGATGGATAAAGCGCTGCCAATTAAAAGAATTGATGCCCTTCAACCATTAAGCCATGATCATCATCATGGACTATTGCTGTCATGGAAGATAAGAACAGGATTTAAAAAAGGAATTGATCCTGCTCGGATAAAAAAATATGCAGATTGGGTTTTCACTGAGCAATTGCTGCCTCATTTTGAGATAGAGGAGGAATATGTTTTTCCAGTATTGGGTGAACACAATGATCTTGCAAAGAGGGCACTTGCCGAGCATCGAAAACTCAAAAGATTATTTCTTTCAAAAATAGACATTGCGAAAAATCTTGTTTTGATTGAAGAGAAGTTGGAGAGTCATATTCGCTTTGAAGAACGAGTTTTGTTTAATGAAGTACAACAAGTAGCCTCCACTGAAGAGTTGAATCGTATTGCATCAGTGCACACACCTTCTGCTGGCCTTGCAGATGAGAAATGGAAGGACGAGTTTTGGAAATGAGGACTTCAGTCAGGTAAACCATAGACTTGATTATAAAGTAAAATTGAATAACCATTGTGTAAACACAACGGTTATTCAACCCTGATACATTGTCTTAGATTATTAGGACAAAGAAAATCCGTAAAACACTTTTTGATTTGGATTTTGAGGGTAGATGCCTTGAATCAAAACACCTTCATTGGACCTTTTCAATTCTGCAATTAGATCATCTACATTGGATATCGCTTTATTATTTACCGAAGTAATAATGAACCCTTCCTGGATGTCGGTTTGTTGAGTAAGTTTTCCCAAGTTAAGATGAATAACCTTCACCCCACCTTTACCTTCGAGTCCCAATTTAGCTTTTTCACCTTTTGAAAGGTTTTCAAATTCAGCCCCTAGCCCTTTCAAGATATCATCTTTATAGGCCTTGGTGATCTCAGTGTTACCGGAGTTGTTTTTCAAATCTACATTGATTGTTTTTTCCTTTCCTTGACGAAATATGGTTAGATTGATTTTGTCTCCGGGTTTATGGCGTGCAATTCCTTCTTGCAGCTGTGAGGAACTTTTGATTGCATTTTCATCCAACTTGGTAATAACATCTCCTGGCTTAATGCCCGCAGTATTTGCGGCACCCTCTTCCATCACGCTGTCAACATAGATACCTTCATTAATCGATATATTTTTTTCTTTCGCGAGTTTGCTGTCAAGATTATGGATCATCACCCCGAGATAAGCTCTTTGCACCTTTCCGTAATTAATAAGATCGTCTATCACCTTTTTCATCAAATTGGAGGGGACAGCAAATCCATATCCTGCATAAACACCAGTAGGCGTAGCGATGGCGGTATTTATTCCAATAAGGTTTCCATTAAGATCTACCAATGCACCCCCGCTGTTACCTGGATTAATTGCTGCATCTGTTTGTATAAAGGATTCAATAGCAGACCTGTCTTCATAGATATTAATATTGCGACCTTTGGCACTCACAATTCCAGCGGTTACGGTAGATTCGAGATTGAAAGGATTGCCAACGGCCAGTACCCATTCCCCTACTTTAGCTGCATCGGAATCACCAATAGGCATCGATGGAAGATCTTTAGCATCAATTCGAATCAAAGCCATATCTGTATTGGGATCGGTGCCTACCACTTCTGCATTAAAGGTGCGATTGTCATTAAGAGTAACCTCTATTTTTGAGGCCTCCGCCACAACATGATTATTGGTAACGATGTATCCATCTGGACGAATGATGACTCCTGAGCCACTGGCAACCTCCGGTTCAGGCTTTTGTTGCAGATTATTTCCAAGATTGCCACCAAAGAAATCTCTGAAGGATTCTGGAATTTGTAATTGCTGCATAGAGGGTGTTTCTTTCACTGTTGACCTGATATGGACTACACTTGGAATTGTTTTCTCTGCAGCACTTGTAAAATCAAAGTCCATGGGAGCCCTAAAAGCATTTGCATTGTAGCTGGCTTGAACAGCATTGTGGGTAGGTGTATCCACATAACGTATTTGACTACCAGGCTCGTCTATTGCTCTCCAAATGCCGATTGATAATACGCCACCGATTAGGGCGGCACTAATTAGTTTCAGTACATTTTTCATATTGTTTAGCTTATTTAGTTAGCTTTTTTAATTAGATGTCTGAAAACGTGGATTGTCACTATTATGCCCGTTGTTTTTCTCTTTTTCGTCTATAAATTAGAATGAAGTGTGACCTTTTGTAAAAGGATCATCCAAAGGCGAAAAAACAACAAATGAAAAAATCCCTAACATCCACAGCACTTGCCCTTCTGATAGTGACAGGTGGATATGCACAGAGTGCGCAAATAAAAATAAGGATAAAGGAGAATGAGGTACCCGCAGTGGTAGTTCAGTCATTTAAGCAAAATTTCAAAGATGACCATTCTGAAGGATGGGCAATTGTTCCTGTGGCTATTCTTGATGATGAATATATTGTTTCCGAGCATAATAATTTGATTGGTGAAAAACCTATATTTTATGTGGTGAAGATTAAGGGGCAACAAGTAAGGGGTGAAGCGGTTTATGACCATGATGGTAGTTTGAAATATTCAAAGGAGGTAATTAAAGACACGGCTTTGCCTATGGCAGTAAGAGATGCCATTGCTAAAAAATATCCAGGTTATACCTTTCTAAAAGATCAAGAGACTGTGAAAGACGGAAAATTCAAATTTATTCATTACAGGGTCTTAATTGAAAATGACAAGGAAAAGATTGCCTTAGCTGTAGATAGCAGTGGAGAGATATTACGAGAGAAAAGAGTAAGGTCTATATAGGTATTGAGTTGTAATACCTAAAGGTCCCAAAATAAAGAGTACCTTATTGATTCATTTATAGATATTTTATTATGTGTCGGTTTATTGCATACCAGGGTACTCCTGAGGTGATGGGTTCGATGCTTTTTGCTCCAGTGAATTCAATCATCAAACAAAGTTATGCCGCTACTGAGATTGAAGAACCCCTGAATGGAGATGGTTTCGGTGTGGGTTGGTTTGTACCGGATATTGACCACTTACCAGGCGTTTTTGTGTCTATCTCTCCGGCATGGAATAACAGAAACCTTCAATACATTTCTCAAAAAATAAGATCGAATTGTATGGTAGCCCATGTAAGAGCGGCTAGCGTAGGAGCAGTCTCAGAAGCCAATTGCCATCCTTTTCACTACGATCGTTATCTGATGATGCATAATGGAGGCATAGAGCACTTTGAATTAATTAAACGAAGTATTGTGGACAGGCTATCAACAGAAATGTATGCATGGATTCAGGGACAAACGGACTCAGAACACTTTTTTGCACTTTTTTTGGATAAGTTGAAGAAGCAATCGCCTCAACCATCCACTGAAGAAATTGCGAGTTGCCTTGAACTTACTTTTGCAGAGATCCTTCAACTTATGAATGAGTTTGGTATCTCCGACCCCGCTTATTTCAACCTGGTGGTTGTCGATGGCAAAAAGATGGTGGGAAGCAGATTTGTAAGCCACAAAGGCATTAAGCCCCTCTCGTTACATCATTCTGAATGCGGAAAATTTATATGTGAAAATGGGGTGACGTTTCTTTTAAGAGATAGCTCCAATGAAAGAGGTGTTATATTGGCTTCAGAAAAACTTACCAAAGAACAAAGCGATTGGAAAATGGTACCAGAACATCACTTCGTTTTAGTGGAAGAAAACCTTAATGTTCACTTTAGGGTTATAAAGGCATAAAGGGATTGGCCAACTATGAATGACATGAAAAATCACACTTTATAGAAAAGCTATGAGTATAGTATCAGAAAATATAATACCTGGTGGCTATGGGAGAATATTTGGTACAGATGCTACCACCAAAACAGAATTGAATAGAATAGCTGAGGCATTAAGAAGGGTTAATGGTGTGAAAGACGTGATTGTGGATTATGAAATCTTTCCACACGAGTTTACCATTCACTCTAATACGGTGGTTAAGATCGAAGAGATTCAAAATGCTGCTATTCAACAAGGTTTTCACGTAATACCTAAGAGCCTTTTTAAATTACTCTGATTCCAGATATATAAATGATAGGCTTTGCATCTATTTTTTGTGCTGTAGCGGGGTTGATTATTATATTCTTTTATTGGCTTTGGAAACGAAGAAAGAATAGAAAAAACGAAGTCAATCGTTTTCCCGAATCATGGAAGGTCATTCTTAAGAAACGAGTATCATTTTATGATCAATTACTGGAAAAAGACAGGCAACTGTTTGAGAATAGGATAGGTCGTTTTCTTACTTCTAAACATATTGAAGCCATTGATACAGAAATAGATGATGCTATCAAGCTGATGGTGGCCTCCAGTGCTATTATCCCAACCTTTGCTTTTTCGGAATATAATTATCCTAACGTACAGACGGTATTAATCTATCCTAATAGTTTTGATGAACAGTTTCAAACTCAACGATTTGATGGACATCAGGAATTCATTACAGGGATGGTGGGCAATCGATTTATGAACGGCACTGTTATTTTATCCAAGCCTGATTTAGTAAAGGCATTTGATGGGGTGAAGCATAATGAGAATGTTGGCATCCATGAATTTGTCCATTTGTTGGATAAAGAGGATGGAGCAATTGATGGTGTTCCAGAATTGCTATTGCAACACAGATATGTGGGAGCATGGCTACATGAAATAAAAAATGAAATGGCAAGAATCAGAAAGGGTGATTCAGACATCAATCCTTATGCACTTACTAACAATGCAGAGTTTTTGGCAGTGGGTTAGCGAATATTTTTTTTCAAACCCTCAATCCTTTCAAGGGAAACATCCGAAACTCTTCAAGCTTCTCTCGTCAGTGTATAATACAGATAAGTATAACACAACGGTTGAATAAAAAAATCCTCAATTTTACTTAACATTTAACTGGCTGCGTTGTAAAGTAGGCACCCTGCTTTCATCATGCCGCAGCAGCCAACCAGATGATTCATTCTGCCACTTCCTAAACGCCTGATACAGGTGCTTTTGTGTTTTTTTTAGATGAATATAGTTACATGATGCTAAGTTGGAAAGCATTCATTTTCTAGAGATTCAAAAAAGACTTTTCCGAATGTGACTTTTGTAATTTTTGATCATCAAATGGACAAAAAAATACTACTATGAAAAAATTAATTTTAGTTATTTTATTTGCCCTGTCAGGGATGGTGATGGTGCAAGCGCAAAGCGAGACATTGATTTTAAAGCCAGTTAAAAAAGGAGAAGAACCCAAAGCGGTAATGGATGCGATCAAAAAAGATTTTCCAAAGGCCATAGTTGGAGATTTAACATTTTTACCTGCTAAGCTTTATGGCGAACAGTGGTCTGCTGACTTTGAGAGCAATATGAATAGTGCTCCAGATTTATACAGAGTAAAGCTTAAAGAGGGCACCGCAACCTATAATGCGATTTATGATAAATCCGGAAATGTCATTTCCTCAATGACCATCATTAAGATGGCGCAATTACCAAAGGAAATCACCAAAGGGATAGCCACAAAATATCCAGGATGGAAGATCGTAAATGATGTAGAAAAGATTACGTACCGCAAAGGTGCTGCAAAAGAGGCATTTCGAGTTCAGATTCAGGAGAATAAATTACATAGAAGCTTACTTCTGAATGGTTCTGGGAATATTCTTAAAGACAAATTGATGAATCACACAGTCTGATGGAATGCGATTAGAATGAATATAGGCCACTCTGAATTTTAGAGTGGCTTTTTTATGATCACAATGTTGCTGGTATTGGCAATGATTATTTATAAGACAAAAACGGATGGATCAGCTCATGGCCAATGCCAAAGGAAATGATTGATTCAATTTTTCTTTTGATCTTTTTAATCTCATTTTAATGGCGCTTGAAGAAATTTGATATATTTTCTGCAATGTTTTGATAGACTCACCTTTATAATATTTCTGTATTAGTAATTCCCTTTCTTCCGCAGGTAAATGATTAATCAGGCCAAACATAATATCGTTTGCCTCTGTCTGATCTATTGATTCATTGATGTACTCAGTCTGATTGTCTGGTTCCTTACTCAAGATGAAATTATCAACATATACGATGTTCTTACTTCTTTTCCGTAAAGCCTGCAGGCAGCAACGATGTGTAATGATGTATAACCATGTCGAAAAAGTAGAATCTCCTCTAAAATACTTCAAACCATCAAAAGCTTTCAATATGGCCTCCTGAGCTAAATCAAAAGCCTCGTCATCGTCTTTAACCATTGATACACACTTGTTAAAGGCCACATGATAATAACGACTGTACAACTCACCTTGGGCCTCGTGGTCGTTTTGAAGAATCTTTTCAATCAATTCTTCATCTGATTTTTTATCAAAATTTTTCATCACTTTAATTTATTATAAAATTGCACAGTAAAAATGCGCGTTCTAAAGTTCTTGGGTAAGAGCTAAAAATGGTATTTTATAAAATGAGCTTTAGCCGTATTACCGTAGGCAATAAGTAGTAGGGGTACGTAATACTACCTAGAGAAGTCCATTCTCCATGGCGTATTTGACGAGGCCAGCTGTATTCCTGGCCTGAATCTTTTCCATAATATTTCTGCGATGGGTGTCTACGGTTCGAACACTGATAAAGAGTTTTTCAGCGATTTTCTGGTTGGACAATTCTTGCGCAATTAGTCCGATCACTTCCTTTTCTCTGTCGGTGAGTACGGACTCTGACGTAACTGTTGATTTTTTTCGTGAATTATTCAGCACTCTTATTAGGGCAGCCGAGACGCCTTGACTAAAATATTTTTCACCTTTTACAACGGCAAAGATGGATGCTACCAACTCTTCCCTGCTACAATTTTTGATTAGATAGCCATTGGCACCGGCATCAAGCATGGCAAGAATCAGGTCGTGTTCCTCATGTTGAGTTAGCGCTAGGATACTGATATCAGGATAGAGTTGCTTGATCTCCCTTGTTAAAACGACACCATTAGAGTTTCCCAGGTCGATATCCATTAGTATCACGTCCACCACTTGCTTCTTTAAAATGGTGTGAAGATGATGCGCGTCATCTGCTTCAGTCACTATTTCAATTTCAGGTTCATTTTCCAATAAGGCTTTAATGCCTATTCTCAATATCCTGTGATCATCAGCAATCACGACTTTTATTTTTTCCATAACTGAAGAGCATTCACCGATTCAATTTAAGTCCAATTTGCGACTTTTTTATGCCAATGCATTTTGAAGGACTCCTAAATTGGGAATGTATATAGAAAAGTGAACCGCATAAACAAAAAATCGAGTTGTGAAGCTATAAATAAGACTTGGTGTGACTTAAATGCACTTTTTGCATCAAAAGGAAAAAATGAACATGAAACTAAGAACTATTTCTATTTGGGCTCTTGCACTTGCAGGAGGCTTGCAGTCTTGTCAGACAAAAGAAAGTAAACAAGATGATACCAACTCCGATGCTGTGGCTACTGTTGTCTCCACAGATGTTGAGCCTGATCAATCATTTGAAAATGCACTGGTGTATTTTGCACAGGAAAAATATGATAGTAGCGCAAATAGTGTAGAACACGCTGCTAGCTTCATGGAACAAATGTCCAATTCACTTCCTGAGAAGAGGGATGAAGCAATTGATTCTTGTGTTGCAGACCTCCGCGACCTGGCTACATCGATAGCTACCGATCATGTATATGGAATCGGAGAACTCAATTATTATTTCGGAAAAACTGGACGGGCATTGGCTGGTTACACAATGACTATTACCGATGAGAAATTCACTAGCCTTACTCCAAAAGAGGCGGGATTATTCTTTCAAGCAGCAATAGATAAGATGGAAAAAAGCGCGCGCTATCACCAGCGGGAACTAAGTATTGAAGAGAGTGGCCTACTTGAAAGAGCGAAAAATATGCGGGATAGACTTGAAAAAGGGGAAGCAATTGATAAGGCAGAAACCTTGAAAATGATTTCAGAATTAAGGGCGCAACTGGATAAATGGGAACTGGAATTCAAAGCAAAGCATGATGCACAGAAATGAATAAGTATCCAGGCGTACTAATTAATGTTTCCTGAAAGTATGATTGATGTGAAATTAGAAGACACATAGCGCTTGCGGAAACACGGTTATTGCCTTACATTGATAGTCTGGCAAAGGATCAAGTGCTATGATTAATAAATTTAAACTTGTTTATTTCTTACTGACCCTTTCTATCATACTGACCGTGCTTAGTGGCATAATTACCTATTACAACGGTTTGCAAAATAAGGAAGTGGTGAATGCCATTATTCACGCCTACAATGTAATTCACCAAAGTGAAAAAACAGTATCGGCCTTGAGAGATATGGAGACAGGGCAACGTGGGTTCTCAATTTCTAATGACAGCAGTTATCTTGAGACTTATTTAGTAGGAAAGGCCAATATAAAATTTTACCTCGATACGCTCACGTCACTGGTGGGTGATGATCCCCGACAACTTTTGTTGCTTGAAAATCACATCAAACCATCGGCCGCCCTTAAGGAAGCAATTACAGATACTACCATATCTCTTTTTAAAAATCATGGGTTACAATCAGCAATTCATATTATCTCAAATAAAGAAGGGAAGGCAGTAATGGATACGATCCGATTATTGATGGCAGATGTAGCGCAATTAGAAGGATCCCTTTTGAATACGCGCACCCTAAGATGGAATAACATTAAATATTGGGAGGATGCCATTCGATTCTCAAGCTTTGGTCTTATTGGGCTCACCTCATTTATCGCATTGATAAGCCTGAAAAGAAAGAATGAACAGAATCGGAACCTTCTTAATTCTTTAAAGGGAATGAACGAAGATCTGGAAAACAAAGTCGTGCAACGAACGAAAGAGCTTCAGAGTGAGAGGGATAAAATCACGAAATTAAATGAAGAGCTAAAGGCGCTTAATCAAGAAAAGGATCACTTTATTGGTGTAGCCTCTCATGATCTGAAGGCTCCGATCATTGGGATTCAAAGGATGGTGGAGGTAATCCGATTACAAAGAGAAAATCCAATAAAGACACTTGAATACATTTCCTACATTGATGAATCTTGTCAGAGTTTGCAGCGCCTCATTACCAATTTATTAGATATTAATAAGATAGAACAAGGGTTATTTGTTATTGAAAAAGAGACAATTGAGATTAAACCATTTATCGCAAAACTACTTAAGCCATTTGAGACGTTGGCAGAGCTTAAGAAAATAAAAATTGAAGTGGCCTGTGAAATAGAGAAGGCAAACTCAGATGAAGATGTGTTGAAGCGAATACTTGATAATCTGGTATCCAATGCAATAAAATTCTCACGACCCAATAGCAAAATCGTATTGAAACTTTCTGAAGGCGATGGAAAGTTGATAGTGGAAATAAAGGACCAAGGTATAGGCATAAGGGATGATGAATTGGCTCTTGTTTTTAGAAAATTTTCAAAATTGAGCAACAAACCAACGGGTGGTGAGGGATCAACAGGTTTGGGTCTTGCAATCGCAAAGGAGTTGGTGGAACAATTGGAAGGAGAAATCTCTATTGCAAGTGAACAAAATGTGGGGACGACAGTGACACTTACATTTTCTAATGGATAAGCACATTCTCTTGTCGAAGCAGAAGATTACTCATTCCAGATGAAAGGGATGCAATATTGTGAGTATCACTCCATACAGGTTGCTAAAAATAATTCTGTGGACAGCCTGAGAAATGAGTAAAATTAATAGGCGCTAGTTTCGAGTTGTAATTTCTGGTTCAGTATTAATGCAATGTGTTGCCACTCTTAAATAATACTTTACTCACTGAATATTTTCCACCACCTGTAAGCATAAGACAAAGGCCAACCGTCAGGTATAGGAGTGCTTTCTCTTTGGTGCCGAATGGATCTTCTGCGTGCCTGATGAAAGCAGCCGTTGCCATGGTACATACGATGAAAAAGGCAGCCGGCCTTGTAAATAGACCTAATGCAATTAACAATCCACCCAGAAATTCCGATAAACCCGCCATCCAGCCGAAAAAGGAAGGCATTGGGAAACCGAGCTTTTCAACGCCACTGATGAATCCTTCTGAAGGGGGCATTTTTCCCAATCCATGACCAAACGCGATAAACAAACCAGTGCCTATCCTTAATATTAATAATCCTAAATCAGTGTATAACCTATTCATTGGGTTTGTTGATGTTTAACTAATCTTCAAAATTAGAAAATAGACACTTCACGTAAGAATGCTTTTTGTGTAGGCGGTGCTATATACTCTTGAGTTAATGGGGTTGCTGCCTATTTAACCAAATTCCTATTTTTAAGCTCCTGGGCAAGCTTAACGGCTTCATAAAGGTTGATCAATCCACCTGTGCTACTTAACTGACTAAATTCTACTTCACCCTTTCCTCCAGGAGCATTAATTTTAAGATTGTCAAATTTTCGTGTGGATTGACGGATGATTTCCTTTACTTCCAGCGCGGTAAACTCAGGAAAATAAGACATGATAACAGCAGCCACTCCCGCAGTCACTGGACTCGCCATGCTGGTGCCATCCAAATCTTTGTATTGGTTGTTGGGGAGTGTAGAATAAATTTCTACACCGGGCGCAAAGAGATCAACAGACTTTTTTCCGTAGTT
This sequence comes from Cyclobacteriaceae bacterium, assembly GCA_019638285.1. GTDB lineage: Bacteria > Bacteroidota > Bacteroidia > Cytophagales > Cyclobacteriaceae > ELB16-189. Next base: position 62,531 of record JAHBUB010000013.1, read on the forward strand.
GGAAAAGCTTCCTACAAGATCTTTATCAGCTCCCCATGAGGATGCGCCTACTTCAATCCAGTTCTTGGCCTCCGACCCATCTGCATAGTAGCGTGTTGGATAATTTTTTTCTACATCAATATTTTCTGATTCATTGCCAGCTGCATGGACCAGAAGTACTCCCTTCTGCATTGCATACTTTACGGCCTTGTCCACCGCTTCTTTTCTTGGGGAGATAGATTTCCCAAAGCTCATATTAATAATTTGTGCACCATTGTCCACCGCGTATAAGATGGCATTAGCTACGTCTTTGTCGCGTTCATCTCCATTAGGGACTGCACGCACCGACATGATCTTTACATTATCGGCAATTCCTTTTATACCTATGTCGTTTTTTCTATTTGCTGCAATAATGCCAGCTACATGTGTACCATGCATTGGATCAGGACCTTTGACATCATTATTGCCATACCCTTTTTCGTACGGATCGTTGTAATTATCGCCTACGATGTGCCGTGGATCAAAATTCTCATTGTAACCATAGTTCACCACCTCTTTAAAATGATCTGCAGCTTCTTTGAGTTCGGAAAGAAAATCTTCCATGCTATTTTCGGAGCCGATATTTCTGTAGATGTTAAGCACAAAGCCTTTTGCGAAAAGCAGGTTGGGTTCGGAGGACTCAAAACCCTGAACCAACTCCTGAGTGAGTGTGTCGACCATAAGAAGTGCCTTGAGTGTATCTACACTTTGACTTATATTATTGTAGAGGTTACTATAAAGCTCATATTGTTCTTTATTTTTTACTACTAATTTTTCAAATTTTTCCTTCGACTTTATATATTCTGCGTAAGCAGCTTTATCTTTTTTACTAATTTTTTTCTCATCGACTCCTTCAAATTGTTTTTTTAGTTTCACATAGGCTCTGGTAAATTCATCCGTATCCTGGTTGACATTGCCTTCGTTTCCACCGATAAAATTCCAGCCATGTACATCATCGATATAGCCATTATTATCATCGTCAATTCCATTATCCGGAATTTCACCATCATTGGTCCAAATCACACTGTCCAAATCTTCATGATCAATATCAATACCTGAATCGATTATGGCTACAATTACGGTTCGTGAAGGTTGGTTTTTCAACAGGGTCTGATAAGCCTTTTCAGCACTAATGCCCTGTACCTGATCTGTTTCAGGATCTTTTAAGTGCCAGCCTTTTGGCACAGGACCATTTTCTAACCGTTGTGAATGGGCTTGAAGGGTGATTGAAACCCAGATTATTGGTAAGAAAAGGTATTTTATCACTCGATTTATCATGAACTAACTTTGTTTAAATATACTGTGAAAGTGCTAATAGGATGCCAATTATTAGATTTTTGGACTCCTTTTACTTTTTGAGCGAGGCATTTCTTACAAAAAATATAAAGATATTACCCCTGTTGTCTGTCTCCATTGATTGCGGAACTTCATTCCAACATTTTTTGGAACTTTGTTGCAATAAACAAAACGGCTATGTTCCATATATTCTTTTTGTCTGTTGTGCTTTTCTTTGTAATGTTTTTTTCTTTGGCTGCGAGGTATATCAGGCAATTTGATGATCAGCCTGCCGAGAACGATAGGTGGATCTGGTATAACGTATCCATTGATAGGGATTGAGGGGTTTGCCAAGACAATTGTATTCCTAATTTATTGATTTTTAGCGTGTTTTGAAGAAAGAGATCCGAATACTGTCCTTTGGTTGAGCACCTTCGCCCAGACATTGACGGGACAGAATCTGTGATATTAGGAAACTGAATTCAATTTCACTCTGGGGCTAAAGAGAGTGCCGAAGGCGGGACTCGAACCCGCATAGCTTGCGCCACACGCCTCTGAAACGTGCGTGTCTACCAGTTTCACCACTTCGGCCTATTGTATCAAGTACTGGATTCGAATGCCAACCCTTGGTCGAGCATTGTCGTTCCCTTGAGGAACACTGCCAGCATTAGCTACATCTATATAAATCCAGTAATTGGTGCCCAGGACTGGATTCGAACCAGCACACCTTAACGGCACTACCCCCTCAAAGTAGCGTGTCTACCAATTTCACCACCTGGGCATTTTATGTTACAAGGGAATTTGCCGCGTTTGGCAAGGTGGCAAAAGTATAAAGGATTTAAAACTTTAACAATGTATCAACCCTCCTGTTTTTTCTTTCCCAATTTCTTTGTGAGGTATGCCTGTACCTGCTGATAATTGGAATATTCCCTCAGCCCCAAATTCAATTTGAAATTGTCATCAAAATGGATTTCCAGTTCCTTAAAGGTAGAGCTTTTGCCAGTCTTTACGATGGACTCTCTCCATCGTGTTACCTGGGTCAATGGATAATGCTTCCTGCTATTTCTAACTGAGTAGTTAATGCTAATCTTTTCGTTACCCAATTCGATTACTTTGTAATTGATGAAAACGCGATAAGTAAGGAATAGTGAAAGTGGGGTAAGTACAATTAGTATCAGATAAGTATACCATTCTGGTTGCTGATCAGAAAGTAAATCAATCAGGCTCATGCCGATTAATACAAATGAGATGACTATGAATAGCCCAAATGAAAAAAGAGTACTGGTAAGCGGTTTTGATACTGTCAAAATATTATGTGTTTGAGAAACAACAAAGGTAAAACTTAAACTCGTTATGTGCTTCAGTAGTATTTCAATTTGCCAATAAAAAAAGAGGGCTGGCGCTTTCCAGGCAACGTCAGCCCTCTTTAATTTAACCTGTTAGCTCAGTAGGCCACGGTTAGTTCACTCGACAATATTTAATCTTCCCAAAGTGAAATTTGAGTACGCTTCACTTTATCACTAAATGGAGTCAACTCTTTCGTCTTAAAGTCAGCAATTGTTTTGGAATAATCAGACACTTTGATTTCTAATTTTTTCAACAGTATCATTTCAGATTCCCCCGGAGGAACCATAGGACTTAAAAAATAAAATCCCAATGACTGTAATTGTGCTTTTAAATCATCTGTATCTCCAAGAGTTCCACTTACAGGCTTAGGTACACCTGCTGTAGCAATTTCATCAACTCTTTTTTTCAATTCAGTTGCCCCTTTTATTAAATCTTTAGATATATCGTCCTTGCGATCTTTCAGGAAGGTGGTAAGCTTGGTTAGTGAGGTTTCCATTTTCAGGAGTGACTCATAGTCTTTTCTGAAAGTGGTGATCATTTTCATAAAGGTCTCTTTTCTTTCGAGATTGGTTTTGAATTGATCCATCGTAATTTGCATGCCTGGATCAGCAAGTATCTTTAAGGCCTGTGTAACAGAATCCTTACCCACCTTAACAGTCACGGTATACATTCCGGGAAGTGCCTCCACACCCTGAGAAAAGAATGCGGCAAATGGATCCATGGTACCTGGATAACGGCTTGCTTCTTTTTTAAGATCCCATGCTATACGATTCACACCGGGTTGCGCACTTGCCTTTAATGACCTGAATATTTTCCCTTCACTATCTTTAATATTGATGGTCACCGAATCTTTCCCCACTTTATTTTTAGACCAATAACTGATCAATGCTCCTGTTGGCCTGTTCTCACCTGAAAATCCATCATCAGCCCCAAAGAATGTGGGCATTCCAATTACAGCCTGATATGCATCTGGCATAGTAAATAGATGTACCATTTTGTTCGTCACGCTTTTGTCCATGGCCATATCTCTTAAAGGTCGTATGTCATCCAATATGTATAGTGATCTTCCGAATGTGGCTACTGCAAGATCGTGTTCTCTTGGGTGAATAATCATATCCATCGTAGAGGCTGTTGGAAAATCTGATTTCCATTTGGTCCAGGTTACTCCGGCATCTATACTTACATACAATCCAAACTCGGTACCCAGGAATAACAAGTTGGGAGTTTTTGGATCTTGTGCAATGCTGAGTGCATATCCCCACACGCTGTCTTCATCAACCAAACGTGTCCATGTTTTTCCATAGTTGGTGGTTTTGAATACATAAGGTGTCCAGTTATTCCTGCGGTGATCATCGAATACAACGAATGCCTCACCCTTGTTATGGAGCGAAGCTTTTATTTGTGGCACCCAGGTTCCTGCAGGCACGCCTTTAATATTGACTACCATATTTGTCCAGGTAGCACCACCATCTCTCGTCAATTGAACATTGCCGTCATCTGTACCAACCCAGATAACACCCTTCTCGAGTGGGCTTGGTTCAATTACAATGATGGTAGTAAAGTTCTCAGCGGAAGAGTTGTCTATGGTTAAGCCTCCTGACTGACCCTGCTTTTGTTTTTCGGGGTCGTTGGTTGTTAAATCAGGAGAAATGGTTTTCCAGGCAAGGCCTTTGTTGGTACTCTTGTGGACAAACTGACTTCCTATGTATAGGGTACTGTTGTCAAATGGATCCTGTGCGATTGCCGTATTCCAGTTGAAACGTAATTTTGTATCTCCTTCAATCTGAGGCTTGATCGATTTGATCATGCCAGTCTTTTTATCGTAACGCATGAAGCTACCTCCTTGGGATAGTGAATAGCCATAGCGTGAATCGTCAAGATCGGGAAGAACATCAAACCCGTCCCCAAATCCTATGCTAGCAAAATCGGTGTTCTGAATTTTTCCAAAAATTTGCCATTTGTATGCTGGCCCAGACCATGTTCCATTGTCCTGAAGACCTCCCATTACATTGTAGGGAATTTCATTGTCTACGTTGATATGGTAAAATTGGCCCAGCGGAAGGTTATGATGGAACCTCCAGTTTTTTCCGCGATCCATGCTGGCGTAAAGACCACCATCGTTGCCATCCAGGATGTGATTTGGATTTTTTGGATTGATCCAAAACGCATGATGATCGCTGTGAACGCCAAGCGGCCCCATGAGATCAGTAAAATTCTTACCTCCATCCTCACTCACGGTGATATTCGTAAATACATTGTAAACCCTGTTCTCATTGGTTGGGTCTACCCTTAAGTCGGAATAATAAAATGGACGATCGCCTACATTCTTATCGGCAGTCATTTTCCAATTGTTGCCGCCATCATTGGATCTGTATAATGCAGTGGCTTTACTTTCTATGAGTGCATACACCACGTCAGGATTACTTTTTGCAAAGGCAACTCCTATACGCCCCAATTCCCCTTTTGGTAAACCATTTTTCTCATCTTTCTTTACCCAGTTTTTTCCACCATCAATAGTTATATACAAACCTGAACCCGGTCCGCCAGAATTCATAAACCAGGGCCATCTTTGGTATTCCCACATGGCCACAATGATTTTATTGGGATTTGAGGGATCCATCACCATATCAGCGACACCGGTAGAGTTATTGACAAATAAAATTTTGTTCCATGTTTTTCCGCCATCTGTTGTTTTATAAACACCTCTATCGGCTGTGGGGCTCCAGGCTGTACCGATTGCGCCAATGTAAACAACATCCGGATTGGTGGGGTCAATGATTACCCTATGGATGTTGCGGGTGTTGTCAAGCCCCAAATGTTCCCATGTTGCCCCTCCATCAATAGACTTGTACACCCCGTTTCCACTACTCTGACTGTTCCTGGGATTTCCTTCACCAGTACCAACATAGAGGATACTGGGATTTTTTTGGTAAACCGTGACATCACCGATGGAGTGAACCTTCTGACCTTCAAAGATGGGCTTGAAATTGATTCCGCCATTTTCAGATTTCCAGAGTCCACCGGATGCCGAGCCCACAAATATTTGTGAAGGATCATCATCCAGTACTTCAATGGCCGTGACACGTCCGCTCATTCCGGCCGGTCCAATGCTTCTAAATTTTAAACCCCCGAGTTTATCCATATCCAGTTTTTGACCCAGCAGTAGCGTGGTTGTGAAAAACAGGAGCAGGGGCAACACTATCTTGCTGTAGTTGTTCTTATTCATGATTAATTGATTTTAATTATTATATGTGTTCGCGTTTTTAATAAGCTGATGCACGAATTGAACGCACTCTTTTAAATAATCTGTCTTGATACGTTCATTTATACCGTGCGCTCCACCTTCATCTACTTTTGAAAAATGCCATGGATAGAACCGATAGACATTATCAGATATAGCGTAAAAATGTTTTGAATCTGTTCCGCCACCAATTAATCCGGGAACAACCACTGCTTCTGGATAAAGTTGTTTGATTGTTTTCTCAATTATCCGGAATCCCTCCACATCCACCTCTGATACTGGTGAGGGCTCATTGATATCGCTTACCACCTTAATGGTAATTTGATCGTTATCCACCACATCGATAATATGTTGCTTAACCGTCTCGGATGTTTCTCCTGGTAAAATTCTGAAGTTAACAGTGGCTTTTGCTACTGTCGGAATTACATTGTCCTTTATGCCGCTATTGAAAATAGTTGGTGCGGTGGTGGTTCGGGCTGTAAATCCTTCAAGGATCAAATTTTTGAATAACCAGGGGTTGGAAAAAACCAATTTCATACCAAATGGTAATTCAGGCCCGAGGTATGCTATTTGTTGATCAAGCGGACTTACCATTTTAAAATCCAGTTGATTTTGCTCAAGGTCATATATGGCCTTGGCCAACATGCCTATGGTGTTCTTAGCAGGGGGATTGGATGAATGCCCACCACCAGTTTCAATAGCCAACTCATAAGAGACGAATCCTTTTTCTGCTACATTCACCATTGCCATGGGCTTTGACAACCCAGGCACCAGACCTTCTACAATTAGGCCACCTTCGTCAATGGTAAACAAGGCCTGAACATTTTGTGAAGCCAGGTATTTTGAAATCTCCAGTGCTCCATCATGTCCACCTAATTCTTCGTCATGTCCAAATGCAAGATAAATGGTGCGTGACGGTTTATAGCCTTCTGCAATTAATCTTTCCACCGCTTCCATAATCCCAATCAGGCTGGATTTATCATCTAAACTTCCCCGTCCCCAAAGGACTCCTTCTTTTATGGCCCCGGAGAAAGGAGGTTCTTGCCACTTATCTTTGGTGGGCTCATCGATAGGCACCACGTCTTGATGTGACATAAGGATAATGGGTTTTAGTTTTGGATCCGTTCCTTCCCACGTATAAAGCAGGCTGTACTTATTTATAATCTTCCTGTTTAGCACTGAATCGATTAAGGGATAAGTCTCCTGCAAAAAATTTCTAAACCTGATAAAGACAGCTGAATCTGGCTCAGTTTCCAGGTTATAGGAAATGGTAGGAATTTGTACGGCTTTAGAAAAATTATCCAATACTTCATCTCCCACAACAATGGGTGTGACGGGGTCAACCTTAATTTGTTTTGACGAGGAGGTGACCGTATTGAACAACAATACAACTACCAGGATGAGAAAGAGACCCAGAATCGAGAGTAAAATTTTCTTTATCATAAGGCTTAACGGTTGACTTTTTCTTTGTGATGCTTCTTGATTTTGATTGACGAATGAAAATAAGAAAAAAACCATTTCTCTATAGGGATTTAGGCAAAATGCTTGATTTTCGTCTATTACATAATAATGTAGAGTTGGTTAAATTAATGACAGTTCTTGTAGGTGAGAATTATATTCCCTGTTTTAAATTTTATGTAGTTTTTACCCCTTAATGGCTTGGGATGTCATGCTTAATTTATCCACATTGGATAGTTATTGAAAGGAGGTAGCGAATACGATGAAAGTTGTTACTTTAGTTGAAGCCAGTATTGTGCAGTTCAGAACTTTTCAATTGGCATTACAGTTCTCAAACAAAATCATTCTTCATGCCACCAGTTGTAGATAATCCATTAATCAGTAAGAACCTTTTAGAGAAGCTTAAAAATGAGGGGACGTTAAGGATATTTGAGCCCGATTCAGTTATCATTGATGAAAATGACTATATAAAGAGCGTCCCCATTGTATTGTCGGGATCTATCAAGGTGCTTAAGATTGACGAAGAGGGTAAGGAGGTTTTGTTGTATTACATCAAGCCCGGTGAAAGCTGTGTGATGTCTTTTCTTGGTGCCACTTGCAACCAAACAAGTAAAATCAAGGCCATTGTAGAAGAGAAAGCAGAAATATTGATGTTGCCTGTTCATAAATCGTTTGAACTCATAAAGGACAACCCCGCTTGGCTTGAATTTATTTTTCAATTGTATAACAGACGATTTGAAGAACTGCTGGAGGTAGTCAATTCAGTAGTTTTTCAACATGTGGATGATCGGTTGTGGGATTTACTTAAAAAGAAAGTGAAAATGCTAAAGACGCATGAGTTAACCATTACACATCAGCAACTGGCAGATGAATTAGGGACAGCCAGAGAAGTGGTTTCCCGATTGTTGAAACAATTGGAAAAAAATGATCAAGTCAAACTTTCCAGAAATAAAGTTGTAGTACTTGCAGTGGTGTGACCTAATACTTGGTTATAAAGGATAATAAGAACTTCTACTCCTGCGAATAATCAGTTGTCTATAGCTCAACTTTGATGGATTGTTACAAGAGCTTGCCCCTGGCTTCTCTTTGCACAGATTGGTGGGGGAAAAATTGCCCCACTATGCGTTTTTCAAGCCTCTAACTCTGTATAAGCGTATATTTTACTTTATATGTGCACGTATTAATCTCATTTAAATAATTTTTCGCCCGATGTGATAATAATCACAAACATTGATTGAATTGCTTCGGTTATTTGTAGTAGAATAAAAAAGGCAACACTTTCTAAACACACAAAAATGGAAATGATTGAAACGACACAGATGCCACGAATAGGTGATAAAGCCCCTGATTTTGAGGCGACAACAACTATAGGCCAAATTAAATTTTCTGAATATATTAAGAATAGTTGGACACTGCTGTTTTCTCACCCTGCTGACTTTACGCCAGTATGCACTACTGAGATGTCGGGATTTGCGACTGAGCAAAAATATTTTGAGGATAAGAACACTAAACTGATTGGTTTAAGTATCGACAGTATTCACTCGCACATTGCTTGGGTAAATAATGTGAGAGAAAAAACCGGAGTATATATGAGATTCCCCATCATTGCAGATATTGACATGAAGGTGGCAAAGTTATATGGGATGCTTCAGCCTGGAGAAAGTGAGACTGCCGCAGTGCGTGCAGTTTTCTTCATCGATCCTCAAGGAAAAATTCGCCTTATTATGTATTACCCACTTAATGTAGGGCGTAATATGGATGAAATCAAACGTGCTTTGGAAGCACTACAAACTTCAGATAAACACAAGGTTTCCATGCCATTGAATTGGAGACCTGGAGATAAAGTAATTGCGCCCCCACCAAAAACTCTGGATGCACTTGATGAACGATTGGAAAGTAAACTTGAAATGGTTGATTTCTACTTAGCTAAAAAATCACTATAGCTAAAACATGAACTGGTTTTAAAGAAGTTGTGAGATATTGATTGATTGGCACTTCCGATATGGTTATCGGAATGTGCTTGGGTTTAACAGGTAGTCTGAAAAGGCTGCCTGTTTTTTTATGAGCTCTTATTGTTTTTGCCTAGCAACACCAACAGAACACCTCCTACAATTATTGCAGAACTGACAATTTGTACCATCAAAACTTGCTCATTAAGAATTAGGGCTGCAAAAAGTGCGCTGAATATAGGAAGCGTATTGTAAATGGTTGCAGCTTTTGTAGAACCTATTTCCACGATTGACTTATTCCATAAGTAATATGAAATTATGGATGGGCCAACACCTATATAAATAAATTGAAAAGTAGAGGAGGTTGAGAATCTTAACGATGCGTCTGAGTTCATTAATTCTATTATAAAAAATGGCGTTAACATTAAAATACCCAATATGAACGTGGCCGATACAAATGAAAGATTACCTATGGCAGGATTTTTTTTTCTTAGCAGTGAGGAGTAGAAGGCAAAAATGCTGGCAGCTCCTGCCATTAATAAATCCCCTTTGTTAAATTCCAGTTCAAGAATTTTTTCGGGGCTTCCCTTTGAAAGCAATGCCAGTAAACCGACAATAAGAACTACGAATCCAATAGCTTGGTTCAGTGTAATGGTTTCCCTATAAAAAAACCAATTGAACAGAACTACGTATATGGGAGCGGTAATTGCAAAGAGCGATAAATTAAATGCGGAAGTAGTGTGGGCAGCAAGATATATTAATGTATTAAATACCGTAACACCTGTAAATGACAACACAATCATGAGTCGCCATTGGGCCATTAACATGGTGAAGTCTCGCTTTAAATGGGGGAGTGCAATAGGAAGAATGACTACGGTAGCAATAAGCCATCTAAAGAATGAAATCGATACAGGAGAATAGGTGGCGTTTAAATCACGAGCTACGATGAAATTACCTGACCATACAATGGTTGCCAACAGAGCAAGTAAGTATCCGGTTTGTACTGTGGAATTCCTCATGGATTAAGTTCTGCATCAAAGATGATCAATTTTAGAAGTAACTGAAATTGTGCGAACTAAAAACAAAAACCCAATTATTAGAATACGGAAGGTGAGCTAAAAAGAATAACTTATCCCCTCAGCCTGGTATTACCCCCTTGTATTCTTTTACAAGGAAGTAATTTTTTGCATCTTGCGCGCGAAATTAACTGACAAGTGTCCGATTGCTATGGCATTATTAGAAAAACAATTATATGTGAAGAAGTCTACCTTGCCTGGAGCAGGGAAGGGATTGTTCACAAAGAAGAAAATTGAAAAAGGAACTCGGATCGTTGAGTACAAGGGTGAGATACTAACCTGGAAAGAGGTTAAGGAGTTGGCAGATGACCGTAATGGATACGTTTTCCATATTAATAATAAACGATGTATTGATGCCTGGAATTATAAAAAGGCATTTGGACGATATGCCAATGATGCAAGAGGGATTGGCCGCATTAAAGGATTAAAAACCAACGCAGAGTATGTAATTAGTGATGATAAGCAAAAATGCTTTATCGAAGCCACTAGAGATATACCTGCCTGGTCAGAGATTTTTGTAGAGTATGGAGCAGATTATTGGAAAGTGATGCGTGAGAATCTCAAAATTGATCAGGAATGGGAGAAGAAGAATGGAAAGAAAGCAAAGTTGCCTCACCACAAGGCAACTAAGCGAAAGTAGTATAAACTAATTTTTACTGGCCTCCTCTTTGGCTTGTTCCAATGCATTAATCATTGTCTGATTCACTTCCTTGATTTTCTCTATTTCAGATTCCAAGTAGGCACGAGCTTGCTCTTCATCTGTTGAATCAGGTAGAGGATTAAATTGATGCATCCAGCCCATCATTGCGTTGTTAGCAGAGTCAAGTACCAGAATTATATGTTCAAGAGCTTCTTTTCTTTCCTTTACTAGGTCTGGCGAATTGGCAATTTTCTCCTGAAGCTGAGATTTAATCTTATAAATATCTTCCATTTTGGGCATTGCCTCGTCATGGAGGTTCATTACCTGATCATAAAGTGCCTGGTTGGGATTGTCATTCCCCTCCGCATCATTCCCCTCCGCATCACCCTGATTAGAAGGTTTTCCACAGGCCGCAAGCACTACTAAAAACAGGATTAAAAGCTTGTAAGTCAGTTTCATGGGTAAAATTTTATTTGCACAAAGGTACGGGTTTTTGAGCCCTTTCATGCTATTTGTTAAAAGCAAACGGTAGTTAGGTTTGAAGATTTTTGTAAAAAATGTATGATCGGTGATTGTTCTAAGTAAATATTTTGCTTTCTTAGCGCTTCAATTACGAACAAGTGAGCAACAAGCGATTTTACTTTTACTTTTTTATCTATCAAACCCACACGGGACTTGATCGAGAATCGCTTTGTTATTAAAAAATAAACAGAGAATATTCAGAAAGTCCCGGAAAACCGGGACTTTTTGTTTTTATAGACTTTTGAGATGAACACAAAGAAAAAAAAGAAAGTTGCGATACAAGGAATAGCCACTAGTTTTCACGAAGTAGCGGCCATGCAGCATTTTGGTCAGGAGATAGAAACCATTGAGTGTCTTTCCTTTCATAATTTATGCGAAACATTAAAAAGCGGCCATGCAGACTTTGGGGTAATGGCAATTGAAAACTCGATAGCTGGTGGTATTCTTCCCAATTACTTCCTGTTGCAACAATATCACTTCACCATCCTTGGTGAAGTATACCTTCCTATCCGAATGCACTTGCTGGCACTTCCGGGCGTAACCTTATCTGACATTTTAGTAATCGAATCGCATCCGATGGCGATCCGGCAGTGTTCAGATTACTTACAGCAATTGCCAAATGTGCAGATACGCGAAAGTGATGACACGGCATGGTCAGCAAAAAAGATTTGGGAAGATAAATTGACCGATACTGCGGCCATCGCCAACGAACAGGCTGCCAAAAAATACGGGCTGTCTATTCTCGAAAGAAGGATAGAGACGCATAAGAAAAACTTTACCCGGTTTCTTATTCTCGCAAAAAGAAATGGTGAGCAGAAGGGGGGTAACAAAGCATCCATTTCATTTGAGGTGGCCAATGAAGTAGGTAGTCTTGCAGATGCATTAATGACATTCAAGAGTCAGAAGATCAATCTGTCAAAGATTCAATCGGTGCCTATTATTGGCAAACCATCGGAATACACGATCCATGTTGACGTGGAGTGGAGTAGAAGAAAAGATTACGATGAGGCCATTCAGCATTTGATACGACAAGTAAGAAACCTGAATATCTTGGGGGAATATAAAAAAGCAGAAATAAAGTTTTAATGAGATGATCGAATTAGCGAGACGTATTGAAAAAGTGGAGGAGTATTACTTTTCAAAAAAATTGCAAGAGGTAAGAAGCTTAGATAGTCAGGCGTTTCCGGTTATTAATTTGGGAATAGGGAGTCCTGATTTGCCTCCCGCTCAAAGTGTTATCGAAGCTTTACAAGACACTGCGCAACTACCGGGAAGTCATGGCTATCAGAGCTACAAGGGAATTCCTAATTTTAGAAAAAATATTGCAAATTTTTATAATAGGATTTATGGAGTTTCTCTTGATTCAGAGAAGATGATTTTACCATTGATGGGATCGAAAGAAGGGATCATGCATATTTCAATGGCATTTGTAAATGAAGGAGATGAGGTGCTGATCCCTGACCCTGGGTATCCAACTTATGCTTCCGTGTCGCAATTGGTGGGTGCAAAAGTAAGTACATACAAATTAGATGAAGAGGCTGATTGGCAGATTGATTTTGAGGAATTGGAAAAGAGAGATCTTTCAAAAGTAAAGATCATGTGGATCAATTCCCCCCATATGCCCACAGGGAGTGTATTGCCTATTGGTGATATGAAACGATTGGTACAGTTGGCTCGAGCAAACAATTTTTTATTAGTCAATGACAATCCCTATAGTCTTATTCTTAATGATTCTCCTCAAAGTATTTTTTCAATTGATGGAGCAGAGGAAGTCGCGTTGGAGTTAAACTCATTAAGTAAATCACATAACATGCCGGGGTGGAGAATAGGTTGGTTGATAGGAAGCGCGCATCATGTGGATGCCGTACTTCGTGTAAAGAGCAATATGGACTCGGGAATGTTTTTGGGAATTCAACAGGCAGCTGTGCAAGCTCTTCAGCAACCCGATAGTTGGTTTGAGGAGTTGAACAGTTTGTATCGCCAGAGAAGGGCAAAGGCATTTGAGATTATGGAGCTACTGTCTTGTTTCTATTCATCTCATCAGGCTGGTCTATTTGTTTGGGCGAAAGTACCAGACACGGTTGAGTCCGTGGAGAAGTGGATAGACACTATCTTATATAAGACAAAAGTGTTTATAACTCCTGGGTTTATTTTTGGAGAGAGTGGGCAACGATTTATAAGAATTTCATTGTGTGCGTCTATTGAGAAACTACAGGAAGCTTTTGATCGCATTAATGCATTCATGGCTCATAATTTTGAAGAGGTGGAATTGACTAAAAAAGCAGGGTGATGAAAGTAACAATAATAGGATTGGGATTGATCGGTGGCTCTATCGCGATTGACTTAAGAAAAAAGGGAGTTGCGACCCAATTGATTGGAGTTGATCAAAATGAGGATCATGTAAGTGAGGCCCTTCGATTGGGAATAGTAGATGAAGTTAAAGGTATAAAAGAGGCAGTGGAGAATACCGACTTGATCATATTGTCAATACCAGTAAATGCAATGATAGGCATGATTGGAGATTTACTGAGTAGAGTGAATCCGGGGGTTACCATTATTGATATGGGATCAACGAAGTCTGCGATATGTAACGCAATAAGAACACACAAGAATCGAAGCCAATTTGTAGCGGCACATCCAATTGCCGGAACAGAAAATTCAGGCCCAGGTGCAGCTTTGTTGGGATTGTTTAATAATAAGACCATGATTGTTTGCGAAAAGGAATGTTCTTCTGACAATGCGCTTAGTGTGGCAGATAAGGTATTTAAGGCGCTGAGTGTAAAAACAATTTTTATGAAGCCACTCGATCATGATAGGCATGTGGCATATGTTTCACATCTGTCGCACGTGAGCTCATTTCTTTTGGGTAAAACAGTAATGGATATTGAAAAGGATGAAAAAAATATTTTTGATCTGGCGGGAAGTGGTTTCGCTTCCACGGTTCGGTTGGCCAAAAGCTCACCCGACATGTGGGCTCCTATATTTGAGCAAAATGCGGAATACCTAAGCCAGGCATTGCAAGAATACATTATGCATTTACAGCGCTTTCATTATTATTTAATGAAAAAGGACTCCAAAGAAATACACCACATTATGACAGAGGCCAATGAAATCAGAAGAGTGCTAAGTGGCATAGAATTGAAAAACGAAAAAGAAAATAAAGTTGAATTATTAATTGAGGAATAACATGAAAAAGGAATTGCAATTAGAAGAAATGAGTAGCTGGATCAGTGCAGAAAGACCATTGGTAATAAGTGGGCCTTGCAGTGCAGAAAGTGAAAATCAGATGGTGGGCACTGCAAAATTGCTGGCTGCGACTGGTAGAGTGAATGTATTGCGCGCAGGAATTTGGAAGCCACGCACACGACCCGGACAATATGAAGGTGCAGGAAGCGAAGGATTAAAATGGTTGATGAAAGCAAAAGCTGAAACGGGTTTGCCTGTAGCTACCGAGGTGGCCAATGCTTCCCATGTAGAGCAATGCCTTAAAGCAGGTGTAGATATTTTATGGGTAGGAGCACGCACAACGGTAAATCCATTTTCTGTACAAGACGTAGCGGATGCCCTCAAAGGAGTAGATATTCCTGTGTTGGTAAAAAATCCAGTGAACCCTGATCTCGAATTATGGATAGGTGCTTTGGAACGACTCAATCGTGCAGGCATTACAAAACTAGCGGCCATTCATCGTGGGTTTTCTTCTTTTGAAAAGAGCCCCTTTCGCAATGCACCGATGTGGGATATTGCCATTGAATTAAAAACTAGATTTCCTGAACTGGCTATCATTTGCGATCCCAGTCATATTGGAGGACAGCGCGAACTGATTCAATTCATTGCTCAAAAAGCACTTGATCTGGATATGGCCGGATTGATGATTGAAAGTCACATTGAGCCTTCAGTAGCATTGAGCGATGCAAAACAACAGGTAACACCATCTGCACTCGCTAAAATACTTGAGGATTTAGTCGTTCGAACCTCCTCAACAGCAAATAAGGAGTTCAAAAATACTCTTACCATTTTGCGAGAGCAAATAGATGGATTGGATGATCAAATTATGCAAACGATGGCTGCTCGAATGAAAATTTCAGAACAAATTGGTAACTACAAGCGAGATAATAAAGTCACTATTTTACAAGTGAATCGGTGGGAGGAAATTATTGAAACGCGAATTGCACAGGGTAATGCCATGGGACTTGGCGATGATTTTATAACAAACCTTCTCAAGTTGATCCACAATGAGTCAATTCTGGTGCAGCAGAGTGTGATGAATAAGGTGGTGGAAAAGGCATAATGGTTTAATGATATTTTCCATGAGAATCAACAAGGAATGATTTCACTGTTTTTGTTTTATCAAAATCGTTGAACAGCGGTTGGAGATTTTCCCAGAATGCTATTGTGGCGGATTATAATCATCAACAAGTTTTTTGATTGCCGCTTCATTGGGGAGTCGGTCTGGAAAGATATGGACGGGTATTTTAACCTGTCCATTATTGTAGGCCTCTACGGCCAGTATGTATAATTCTTTAATCTTATCGTCTGAAATGGGTATACATCCTATGGTCACACAATTACCATGAATGTAGATTGATTCGCCAGGCTGTGCGGGATCACTGAGGATTTTATCCGATGGATTGGGGTAATTACTGCCTAAGGATAAATGAAAATTGCTGACCGGATTAAAATGATTGATGTAATAAATTCCCTCCGGAATTTGTCTGTCACCTTCTTTTCTTTTGGGTCCTAAGATGCCGGAGCTGGCGCAGAATGGATAAGTACAAACTGGGTTCCGCCTCTTTCTTTTGCCCATACTTCCAACTCCTGAGTGTTTTTAAAGACCCTTAGGTAAAGATTAAATCCAGAATAGGTAAGGTTTTTGTCTGAAAAGTATCCCTTCACCACCCATTCCATTTCATAATATGCGGCTTTTACCCTTGCATAGTGCAATTGATTTTCTTTGAAATCGGAGGGTGACAAGCTTACCGAGATCCATAAAAACACTATGAGAAGTAGTTGCATAGCCTAGGATTTTTTAAAGTATAAATTCACTGGGTATTAAAGGGACACTTTTCATCATTGATTTTTTAATGTGATGGATTTTTTGATTGATCCTAAGTGATTTTGGGGTAATTTACAGTTTGTGAAAAAGCTGACTTTAACTCTTTTAACACTATTCATCTTTTGGGGTGGTGCTAGGGGACAATCTTCATTAAAAGCGGATAGCGCTGGCCTTTGGAAGAAAATCACCACCCTAGAGAATCGAATTTGGGCCGACTTTCCTAAAACGTTTAGGGAGGCACAGTCCGTTCTGGATGAGGCAAGGAATTCGGATTGTTATGGTTGCGAAGGTAGGGCGCTTATGATGCTGGGTAAGTTTTATTGGGCCAACGGACAATACAATCAAGGATTAGAGCTTTTTCATCAGTCGATTGCAATTGCACAATCAATTAATGACTATGATACATGGGCGATGGCTACCGATCTTATTGCCAACACCTATTACTATCAGGCCTATTATGACTCAGCAGAGCATTATTTTCAAAACGCCTACCAGATTGCTGAAAAGGTGAATAACCTCGAGGGAATGGCCTTAATTCTACACAATACATCTTTGATGTATCATAGGAAGGGTGATTTTAAAAAAACCATCGAATACATTTTTAAAGGAGAACAAATTCGGAACAGAATTCCTCAAAGTGAACGCCAAATTGAGGCATTGGGTGCGATGGGTTCATTAATGATTGACAGTATCTATTACAAGGAAGCGATTAATGATGAATTAAAAAGGCTTGATCATTTTACGACCATAAAAGACAGTATGTCAATTTATAATTCCTACTTCAACATTGCAAAAGCCTACAGGCAATTGTTGGATCACAAAAAAGCCGCAAGTTTTTTTGTAAAAGCATGTGAAATGATGGAGAGCGTAGGATTAGTTCCAGATTGGAATATGGTAGCAAAAGATTATAGCGATGCAAATATGAAAGACTCTGCATTATATTACCACTACCTTTCCAAAAAAAATACCAAAAATGCAACTGCGCCTAATGTTTCTTATACTTATGAATTGCTAGGGGAAACACACCTTCATTTTAATCAATTAGATTCTGCTCTTTACTATTATAACAAGGCATTGAAAATGAGTTATGCCATGAATAACAGAATTACTTTTACGGGGATACATCGTAGATTGGTAAGAGTACACACCCTTCTTGGTAATTATGAAATGGCAGAGTATCATTTAAGCAAGGGCCTGAAATTGGCAAAGGAAGTAGCACTTATCCATGAAAAGAATTTATTCAATGAAGGAAAGTTTTTGTACGAAACAAAGGGTGATTATAAAAGAGCGCTTTACTATTCAGAAAAGTTTAAAGACTATCTAGATAGCATTAATCGACAGGAGGTGGCAGTCAATCTTACCCATCTGCAAGCGGAGTTTAAAACTGCCAAAAAGGAATCCGAATTAAAAGAGGTAACGCAGAATTATCAGCTCAATGAGGAAAAGATTAAAACGAGAAATTTGCAAATAGGTTTATCTCTGATTTCGCTCGTTCTCTTCGGATCTTTTGGTGGCTTTTATTTTACAAGATTCAGACGGAAGAAGAAAATGTCAGAAGTGCTGGAAAAACAAAATAAAGAGAAAGAAGCCCTGCTCCATGAAATTCATCATAGGGTCAAGAACAACTTACAAATTATAAGCAGCCTTATCAACATTAAATCAAGGACGGCCGGTAAAGAAACTGCCGAGTTATTAGGCGATCTTAACAATAGAATTTACTCACTTGGCCTGATCCATGAGATGTTATATAAGTCCGATCATCTTGGTGCGGTAGACTTAAAAGCATATCTCACTGAACAAAGTCGACTGACTTTGACTTCGCTTGAGCTGAAAAGAGGTTCGGTGGAGTTACAAATGGATTTGGATGAAATTGAAACTAATTTTGATGTCGCCATTGCACTTGGCCTGATCAGCAATGAATTGATTACAAATGCCATGAAATACGCCTTTTCGGAGGCACAAATGACAAAAATCATTTATTTGACCTTGCGCAGAACCACGGATCAACTTCATTTTACTATTGCTGATAATGGATGTTCCGAAACCAACCCGGAAATCAAGAAATCCTTTGGCCTGAGATTTGTTGATCAATTGGTTAGGTCTAAATTGAATGGCGAAATGAATATTACTTATGATAATGGGCTTCAGATAGAAATGATTTTGCAACCGAAGGTTTCAAAGCAATGAATAGAATAAAATTGGTGATTCTGGAAGATGAATTTATAGTCGCAGAGGACATTAAGTCTCATCTGACAGAAAATGGATATGAAGTAATAGGTGTTTTTGATAATGCGGAAGAGGCAGAACCTTATATTTTAAATAACCTACCTGATTTACTTTTAGCGGATATTAACCTGACGGGAACCATGACAGGAATAGATTTGGTAAAAGAGATAAAACGATCTTTGACACTGCCAGTAGTCTATATTACCGCTAACTCAGACGCTCAAACCTATCAGAAAGCAAAAGTTACGAGCCCCAATGCATTTTTGATAAAGCCTTTTACACCGGCAAACCTACTGACCTCCATTGATTTAGCACTCTATAATTTCTCTAAAGAGGAAACCCCATTGCAAATTGAAAAACCCAATGAGGTATCGATTGATTTTGAGGCACTTATTCATCAATGCCTTTTCATTAAAAATAAAGGTGTTCATAAGAAGATATGCCCGAATGAAATTCTATTTGTAGAAGCTGCAGGAAGTTATGTTAATATACAAACATCAGAAGAGCGATTTACGCTCACTCAGAACCTTAGTAATTTTTTGAAAAAAAATCCAATAAAGAACATTTTGCGTGTACATCGATCCTATCTTATTAATGTAGCTAAGGTTGATTCATTTGATGATTCGTACTTATTCATTGGTGAACATAAGCTTCCAATAAGTGAAAGCTATAAAGAAGAGTTTATGTCCAGAATTCATTGTTTGTAAACCTTCCCTCCATAAGGCCCACAAAAAAATTCACCCATTCTACAAAGTAATAGCATCAACTGATGGATTCTGAGTTTGTTATGAATACACAATTTCTAACTTTCGTGTGTTGATGGCAGGCTATAGATATATAAATTCAATTAGAAATGAATAGGTATCCAGCCAGCTTTCGGATGTCAAATTGGGATCCTTGATTTTTTTGTGTCAATTAATGAAGCGCATGGAAGCTGTTTATATAAGAATTGAAAAAAAGCATTTAAAAATCCCTTTGGATGAAATTCTTTATCTAGAGGCAGCAGGAAGTTATTTGAAATTGATTACTGCAAAAGAAGAATTTTCACTTTCCCAAAACTTAAGCCATTTCGTAAGGAAGAACGAAATACCCATATTGATCAGGGTACATCGTTCTTATATTATCAACCTCAATAAAATTGATTCCTTTGACAAAGAAAGTGTTTACATAAAAAAGAATAAAATTCCGATCAGTGGTGGCTACAGAGAGGAATTCTTATCCCGAATTCATTGCCTTTGAGAGGCAGGCAATAGTCTTTGTATAATATATTGCACTGTTCGCAAAGTATCTGACCCAACCCACAAAAACAGCCTTTTTCGGGAAGTCTTTATCCCTCAAATTGAGGCGTTAACCATAAAGACTTAAGATCATGAAAAGGATTATCATCACATCTTGTATAGTATTTTTTGCAGCCGCCATGCTATCCTCCTGTTCTGAGGACGACAATCAAGGGCCTCAGGGGCCAGCTGAGACACCTTTAAAGGCTGAGGCTGGACCAGATCAAACCGTGGCACCATTTACGGTAGTTACTCTGGACGGATCGGCCTCGACAGGCCCGGCATCGGCAATTAGTTATGAATGGATTATTACTGCTAATCCGGGCAATATAAACCTAAGCAGTGATGGGTCGCAGCAGTCAAAAGCCACCTTTGAACCCAAAGTGAATGGAATCTACTCCTTTACACTTCGCATTACAAGTGGAGGTAAATTCTCTGAAGATCAAGTAACTGTGACTGTGACGGGGGCACTCACGCTGGGAGGGACATTAACAGAAACAACCACCCTGGTTGATATTGAGCAGGATGCCAGCATGCCAGATTACATTCTTAGCAGCGATCTGATCATACCAGAAAATGTCACATTAAACTTTGGTTTTTCTGGGTCACCATCCATTACTATAAAAGTAACCAACAACAGTGGTATCACTGTTAAGGCTGGGGGTAAGCTTAACGTTAACAGTGGATATAATCATACGATAACGGCTGATACCGGTTGGAAGGGAATTTTGGTAGATGGAGGAGCAATTTATGTGGATAAGTCACTTAAAATAGACAAAGCGGGAGCTTCATTATTCGATGGACAGACCGAGGCTGCAGCGATTACGTTTACAGGGGCTTCACCACAATTATTAAAAATGCAAGCCGTTAATTTCACAAACTCTCCCGCCCGGGATATACTGGCAACCACCTGGGTAAGTGGAGCTAACGACATTATCTCTTCAACTGCATTTTCCAATGCGGTACCGATAAAAGCACCTATCGCTTTTGTCAATAAGATTGGGGATTACAACCAATTTGGTACTTATGATTATATACATCTTGTTCCGAGTGGTGCAGGTACCGTTGATGCCCTTCCAAGTGGTCAATATATGTTTGATTACGGTCTCAAATATTTTATTGATGGAGACTTTACTGCTGGTTCTGCGATAACCATATCCGGTGCTACTATTTTGATGAAGGAGGGTACAGGTATTCTGCCTCAACAAAATTTGACAATTAGTGGGTCTACAAATAATAGAGCTATAATCAAAGGTGTAAATGGAACCAATTGGAAAGGAATTGCCTTTGCAGCATCAGGGCAATTGTTAATTAGCCATGCCACCATTGAAAACGCTGGAAGTGATGTGTTCTCTACGGGATTCTTCACATCCTCTTTTAAAGCGGCAGTATATTTTAGTTTTGGCAATGACTCTTATTTAAATGATGTAACCATTACGAACAGTGGAGGTTATGGCGTGTACAATGACAGTCCCTCAAATAATGTTGAAATTCAAAACAGCACTTTTACCGGCACCACATTATCAGCTTTAAGTGCTCAAGTGGATAGGATTCATACGAGCGTTTTAGGTACAGAGAACAACTTTACCATGCCTGCAGGGATTGCCGCAGTGGAAGTTCGCGTGCCTAACTCTAGTGTAACACCGAGTGGTACATGGCAAGCCTTGGGTGGGTCTAATTACTACCTCTTTACTGGCAATAGTAATCCTACTTTTGCCAGTGGAACATGGACATTAAAACCGGGAGTAAATCTTAAATTCAAGTCGGGTAAAGCTTTATATCTTCAAGCGGGGAATTTTACAGCAACAGGCACGGCTTTAGCGCCAATCACTTTTAATAGTGAAGCAGGCACTGCAGGAACATGGGCTGGCATTATGGCGCAGACCAAGGTGACTATGCAATTTTGCGAAATAAATAATGGGGGTCAGATAAAGTTATATAAGACAATGATGACGCAGGCAACTGACTTGGCCAATATTGTTTTTGATTATGCTTCGGGAGCGAATACGCATGTTTTCAAAAACAATACGGTTTCAGGCAGTGGCGGTTATGGTGTGTCGGTAGAAGCTACAAGACAGAATCCTGATGTGTTGAACGTGGCCAATAACAATACTATTGATCCCAGCCCATCTAATGCAAGTGGTGCTGTAAAAATTAATTAGTCATGAAAAATATAATTCTATTTCTGTGCTTGGCTTGTAGTTCGGCTGCGATAGGCCAACAGTATTCTAGTGTTTTGGATCTGGGAAAGATGAAGCCAGGCAAAATGATCTTTGTCGAAGGGACAACTGCGGATGTTGACATTCAATACCAAATGCCGGAGTTATTTAAAAATCCACAAAATAAGTTTACCATTTCAATGCTGGGCGGAGAGCCCTATACGCATTCAGGTGGCATTGAAGCTTTTTCGGTGGATGGCAACATTTGGGCATTGAGAAATGTACCTGTAAAAACAGAAGGCTATGCAGCGGGGGCAAAGCAGTTTGTGATCTTGACCAGGCAAGGGGCTATTGAACAATACTCATACGTTTTTTATGGCAAGCCCAGTGATGAGCCAAATATGGCTTACACTGATCTCTTTAAAAATAGATTGCGCATCATCAATCGTAAAGTATCTACCAACGAATTTGTGGAAGGGGCTTTATCGGATGAGCAAATAAAGGCGTGGATAGCAGACTCGCCTGAAGCAATGGAAGATTTAAAGAAGGCCGAGGAGCAGGCAGCCGAGGCAAAAAGAACGCAAGAATCTAAAAATACGGAGAGTACCACAAAGACAGCTGCTCCTAAAGGGAAACTAAGTCTGCTTGACAGATTGGAAAATGCATCTGTCAAGGATTCAGAGCAAAAACAGGAGGCTGCTTTGGAGATAGATTTATACCGAATACTTAATAATTACAATGCTTATTATGAAGAACAAAATCATGGAAAAATTAAGTACTATTTTGCCTCGGCTCCTTCAACCATACCCTTACCTGCACTGGCCAAGCCTGTAAAAACCCGCGCAGAGCTGGTGGCTGAAAATGAAGCAAGGAAAGATGTCATGTTTGCTGGTCGCTCCGCCACCCCTTCGACAGAATTTGCATCCGCGAAGGACAATGTGCCTGTAAAAAAGGAAACGTTTGCTTCCAAGATGAGTCGCATCAAATCCGATGGTAACAAGATAGGAGTGTTGCTAGTACTCAAACCAGTGATGGTTCCTAAAACTGAGGCCTCTGGTGGCATGATGATGAACCAAGCTTTACCAAGTAATTCCATAGCCATTGAAGGAGAGTATTTGGACGAAACATTGCGTGCATCAGGAACGGAATTCGCGGCTGAGCTTAATGCCGCATTGGGGACTTCAGATATTGAATTGATTGACATCAAGGATGTCCCTTATCGCGACACAAAACTAGGTCGGATTGACGATTGGTGGGCCAGTAAATACAAAGTAGTGTTTATCTATACGGTTGATCCGCGTCTGAACCCCACGCATGAAGAAATCGGTGGCAAGAATAAGTTTATGGTTACGCTCAATATGGTCACCTCCTTGCTGGCCATGGAGTATATTGGTGGCCCCGGTGCAACCAAACAAAAAATAGAAGCCCAGGTTTTGAACATGGGAAGCTTCGTTACTCCTTCCTATGCACAAGATGAAGACATGACGGACGTGGAGGAGATCTATAGAAAAACGCTTGAGAAATTGGGATCACCAATTATGGAAAAGATGAAAATAGAGCGAGCGGATGCTGTTACTAAACTCGTTGAAAAGCGATTGAAATAATTTCTCTAAGCAATTAAAGATTCTTCACTC
>JAHBUB010000014.1 GCA_019638285.1 Cyclobacteriaceae bacterium
TTGGGTTAGTTGGGTTTTGTGTCTACCGCTTTCTAAAAGAACCGCTCTCTTGGTGGATCTATCATAAAGGTTTGGGGCAAGAAGAAAGCGCACAAATGATTGGTTCACACTTCCCTGCCATTAAAGATCGGTTGCTCAACGTAATTCAACTTTCGGCCATTAAGCACGAGAGCGCATTGCTGGATGCCGGCATCCTTCAAAAGTCTAGACAATTTGAAAACATAACTTTTGAAAGTGCCATTGATCTAAGCGCCAACAAAAAGTACTTGAAATACTTTTTGTTTCCGTTTGGCATTATGCTCATTCTACTCTTTGTCAATAATGGAATTTTCACACAAAGCACGCAACGTATTGTTCAGTTCAATAGAGAGTTTTCCCCGCAGGCACCTTTCACTTTTGTAGTGCAAAACCAAAGCCTGAATGCTTTTATCAATGAAGACTTTACATTAAATCTTCATCTCGAAGGCCAGGCTCTGCCAAAAGCAGTTTATATCCAGTCGGGTAGTCAGCGGTTTAAAATGGAGATGCTTTCAAACTCCTCTTACACTTACACTTTTGAAAAACTTCAAAACGAAATTCCTTTTCAATTTGAGGCTTCCGGTTTCTACTCCGATGCACACACAATTCATTTGATCAATCGGCCAGAGCTTACTCAATTGAAAGTAACACTTACCTATCCCCGCTATCTTTCAAAACAAAGGGAGGTCTTGTTGAATACAGGGAACCTGGAAATTCCTGAGGGCACAAATGTAAACTGGCAAATAGGAGCCGCCAATACAGTTAAAGCCATAATCGGTTTCAATTCTTCAAATGAAGAAAATCCAATGCA
Organism: Cyclobacteriaceae bacterium; assembly: GCA_019638285.1. GTDB lineage: Bacteria > Bacteroidota > Bacteroidia > Cytophagales > Cyclobacteriaceae > ELB16-189. The sequence goes on from JAHBUB010000014.1 coordinate 830, forward strand.
ACTATCTGATGATCAACAGTTTAATTACAATAAAAATTTCAATCATTCTGAAGGATATTGGATCGCACTAGAAAATGATCATTCAAAAAATAAAGATCAGATCTCCTATTCAATAAATGTGATCAAAGATCAACCCCCTCAAATAGTCGTAGACCATCTTCGCGATTCTATCCTTTATAAAACTATTTTACTCGGAGGCAGCATCTCTGATGATTATGGAATAAGCGCCCTCACATTGAATTATCAAAAAGTGACAAAGGATGCTACCGGACCCAATAAAACTATTTCAATCCCAGTTCACAAAAATCAATTAAAGCAAAGCTTCTTTCATCAATGGGTGCTAGACTCACTTCAATTACAACCCGGAGAACGCATAAATTATTTTCTAGAAGTCTGGGACAATGACGGAGTGAATGGTCACAAGTCAACCCGATCTTCTTCTTATGTTTTCGCTCTCCCCAGTAAAGAAGAAATGAAAGCAGACATCAGCAAGTCACAGGAAAACACGAAAGACAAAATTGATGAAAGCTTGAAAAAAGCGAAAGACCTGAAAGAATCTATTGATGAGGCCCAGCAAAAACTAAGAGGGAAAAAAGTGATGGAGTGGCAAGATCAAAAAATGCTGGAAGATCTTATTAAACAAAAAGAAAGTTTAGACCAGTTGATTGATGAGCTCAAAAAGCAAAACAATATGCTGAATGAAAAGAAAGAGGGGCTTTCAGAAATGGACCAAAAGATGAGGGAGAAATCTGAACAGCTGCAAAAGTTGATGAATGAGCTGCTCGATGAAGAAACCAAAAAGCTTTTTGAGGAGCTTGAAAAATTAATGCGAGAGAATTCTGACATCTCAGAAATTCAAAAACAGTTGAATAAGATGGATCGGAAAGAGATCAATCTTGAAAAAGAACTGGAGCGTACCCTCGAATTATTTAAACAGCTTCAGTTTGACTACAAGTTGGATCAGGCCATTCAGGAAATAAAAACTCAAACTAAAAAGCAGGAAGCGCTGCTGGAAAAAACAAAAGAGGCCGCTGGCGAAAAGACGAGCGACAAAGGAGACAAGTCGAAAGAGGGGAATCAATCGGATAGTAAGGAGAACAAAGATTCAAAACCAGGAGATAAAACCGAAAATGATAAATCAGCCGATACTAGTAAAGACAACAAAAATTTAGCTGGAGAACAGGAGGCATTATCGAAAGAATTTGAGCAATTCGAAAAAACACTAAAAGAGCTGAACAAGATTGGGGAGGAGATAAAAAAACAAGCCAACACTCCTTCTGAAGAGGAAGTGGAGGATGTAAAGAATTCGCAACAGCAAAGTAAAGAATCACTAGAACAGGGAGAGCCCAAGAAGGCTACAGAAGAGCAAAAGAAATCGGCTGAGAAGATGAAGCAAATGCAACAGCAACTGGAGGGAATGCAAAACACCATGGAAATGGAGATTAACATGCAAAACCTGGAATCCTTGAGACAGGTACTCCATGGGCTGATCAAATTATCATACGATCAGGAATCACTCATGAAGTCTTTTGCTCAAATTCAGCAGACGGATCCTAAGTATGTGCAATTGAGTCAACAGCAATTAAAGATCAAGGATGACTTTAAAGTACTGGAAGACAGCCTATTAGCTCTCGCAAAACGAGATCCATTCATGGGTTCAATAGTTACTAGAGAAGTGGGAGATCTAAATGATCACGTAGATAAGGCGGTTGAAAACATTCGCGAAAGAAGAAAGGGGAATGCCGGATCCGAAATGCAGCTATCCATGACCAGCATTAATAATCTGGCGCTCATGCTCAACGATCATTTTGACATGATGATGGATATGATGGCCAATGCCATGCCTTCGAAGGGAAAGGGGAAAGCAAAGGGAAAAGAAAGCCTTGGCGAACTTCAACAACAGTTGAATGAACAAATCGAGCAACTGAAAAACAGTGGTAAATCTGGTAGGCAGCTATCCGAAGAATTGGCAAAAATGGCGGCAGAACAGGAAAGAATCAGAAGGGCCCTTCAGGAAATGCAGGAGAAACTAGAACAACAGGGGGGCAAGGCTCCCGGGGGCGATATTCCTGGTAAAATGGAGCAAACTGAAATGGATCTTGTCAACAAGCGCCTGACAGAGCAAACCATAAGAAGACAAAGAGATATACTCACCAGACTATTGGAAACAGAGAAATCCATGCGAGAGCAAAACATGGATGAGGAACGCAAGGCAGAAACAGCCAAAGACTATCAGAATCAGATTCCTAAAGCATTCGAAGAATATTTAAGATTAAAGGAAAAAGAGGTAGAATTGTTGAAAACTGTACCCCCCAAATTGTACCCCTATTACAAAAAAGAGGTGAGTGACTATTTTAAGCGCATCGAAAACTTTCAATAACCGTATTTATAAGTAAAGGAGCATTTAAACTGGATAATAGCTGATATGAATAACTTTCGCGTTGAAATCCCCTCCCTTTCCGAAAATATAAGGATGATTGAAAGCTTTATTGACAACGCAAAAGAAAAATTCCATCTCAATGATGATATCTACGGTAATATTATGATTGCTGTAACAGAAGCTGTCAATAACGCAATCAAACATGGCAATAAAGGCGATTCTACCCGAAATGTAGACCTCACCCTTTCTCTGGAAGATGGCTTGATCAAGTTTAGAATCGAGGATGAAGGGCGCGGCTTTGACTATCAAAACCTACCAGATCCTACAGCTCCAGAAAATGTTGAAAAGCCGGGTGGCAGGGGTATCTTTCTAATGAAACATCTCTCTGATGAGGTTAATTTCTTAGAGAACGGCAAAGTGGTAGAGCTTAGTTTTTATATCAATAATTAATGGCCGTTCGGTTCTTCTCAGAGGAAATCACTTTTAAAATAGCTCACCCCAGAAAAACCACTTCCTGGATCAAAGAAGTCATTAAAAAGGAGAAGGGTCAACTCGATGAGCTGAACTACATCTTTTGTTCGGACAAATACTTACTCTCCATTAATCAGCAATACCTCAAACATAATACCCTAACGGATATCATCACCTTTAGCAACGCTAAAAAGGGTCAACCTATTTCTGGAGATATCTATATCAGCATTGAAAGGGTGAAGGAAAATGCTAAACAGTTCAAAACTTCCTTTGACGAAGAGCTTCATCGGGTAATTATTCATGGGATACTCCACTTGTTAGGCTACAAGGACAAAAAACCTGACGATAAGGCCCTTATGCGTAAAAAAGAAGAAGCTTACCTATCTTTGCGTAAATAATAATTGTTTCACGTGGAACATAATAAAATCATCTGGCCTCAGCTGGCAGAATTCTAGTTAGGTTCCACGTGAAACATTAAATAATAGTATGTTTCAAGAATACGATGTAATTGTGGTAGGGGGAGGACATGCAGGATGCGAGGCTGCAGCGGCCGCAGCCAATATGGGCTCCAAAGTGCTATTGGTCACTATGAACATGACCACTATTGGTCAGATGTCCTGTAATCCTGCAATGGGCGGGGTCGCTAAGGGACAAATAGTGAGAGAAATAGATGCTTTGGGTGGTTACTCCGGAATTGTTTCTGATCGATCTATGATACAATTCCGTATGCTCAACAGATCAAAAGGGCCCGCTATGTGGAGTCCCAGGACGCAAAACGATAGAATGAGGTTTGCAGAAGAGTGGAGGAGTGTATTAGAGAAAATACCAAATGTAGATTTCTGGCAAGAAATGGTCTCTGGTTTACTCATCAAAGATAAAAAGGTAATAGGGGTGAAAACTTCACTAGGGCTTGAGATAAAATCAAAAGCGGTGGTACTTACCAATGGCACCTTCCTCAATGGATTAATTCATATTGGGGAAAAAAACTTTGGTGGCGGACGTACAGGAGAAAAAGCAGCAACAGGGTTAACTGAGCAACTCGTGCAGCTCGGGTTTGAATCAGGTAGGATGAAAACAGGTACACCGCCTAGAGTAGATGGTCGTTCATTAGACTATACTAAAATGGAGGAACAGCCAGGAGATGAGCGACCCGGTAAGTTTTCATTTTCCAACACCCTGCCACTGACTAAACAAATGAGCTGTTGGATGACCTATACGAATGAACAGGTGCATCAGGAACTAGCCAAGGGATTTGATAAATCCCCCATGTTTCAGGGAAGAATTCAGGGAATAGGTCCACGTTATTGCCCATCCATTGAAGACAAGATCAATCGATTTGCAGACAAAGATCGTCATCAGATATTTGTAGAACCTGAAGGATGGAATACGGTGGAAATATATGTGAATGGATTTTCGACTTCACTTCCTGAAGATATTCAGTATCAGGCACTTATAAAAATTCCTGGTTTCGAAAGGGCCAAAATGTTCCGTCCAGGATACGCAATAGAATACGACTATTTTCCCCCTACCCAGTTAAAATGGTCGCTGGAGACACAACTAATTGATAATCTGTTCTTTGCAGGTCAAATTAATGGTACAACTGGTTATGAGGAAGCCGCCTGCCAAGGACTAATGGCAGGGATCAACGCACATCATAAAATCAACGAAAAAGAGGCGCTGGTACTTAAACGATCAGAAGCTTATATCGGAGTATTAATAGATGATCTGGTGGGCAAAGGTACCCTCGAGCCCTATCGCATGTTTACATCAAGGGCTGAGTATAGAATTCTACTTCGACAAGACAATGCAGACTTGCGTCTCACTGAAATAGGACACAAGATAGGGTTAGCGGACGATCAACGTTTACAAAGGGTATTAGAGAAAAAAGAAAAAGTAACCGAGCTTATTCAAGAGCTTGAAATGCTAAAGCTAGATCCCGGTTCCGTTAATGAAAACCTGACAGAATTAAAATCAGCTATAATAAGAGAAAGAGTACCAGTTGTCAACTTTTTAAAGCGCCCAGAAATTGGAATACAAGAATTAAAAAAGGTGCATGCCACAATCAACGATTATGTGTCAACCTTTACACCCGAAATTCAGGAGCAGGTAGAAATTCAGGTGAAGTACATCACCTACATTGACAGAGAAGAAAAACTTGCATTAAAAATAGAAGGCCTCGAGGATTACAAAATAAAATCAGATTTTGATTTTGATCGCGTAAAGGCACTCTCTAACGAGGCCAGAGAAAAGTTAAAAAAAATTAAGCCGGAAACTTTAGGCCAGGCATCTAGGATAAGTGGGGTCTCTCCTTCAGATATTTCTGTCTTAACCATATATCTGGGCAAGTAATCCATGCAAACAGAGTTAGTAAAAGTTTGCCCGGTATGTAATGGCACTTCTTTCAAAAACGAAATCCAATGTGAGGATTACACTTATCGCCACCAGCAATTTACCATTCAGCAATGCATGACCTGTCAACTCTTGTTGACAAACCCACGGCCTGACCAGAACACTATTGGTGATTACTATAAATCGGAAGAATACATTTCACACACTGGGAAAACAAACACTTTATTCGACTGGATCTATCTCAAGGCAAGAAGATATACCGTGCAGTGGAAATATAATTTAATCAACTCTAGAAAGGAAAAAGGAGCAATCCTTGATTATGGTTGTGGCACAGGAGCGTTCATCCATCACATGGCTAAAAAAAATTGGGAAGCAGTCGGTATAGAACCATCTGATACCGCCAGAACTAGGGCAGAACAACTACCAGCCAAAAAAACCTTGTTGTTATACAAAAAATTAGGAGACATCCCTGAGAAAAAATTTGACGTCATCACGCTTTGGCATGTATTAGAACACGTTCCAAATCCTGACCAACTTATTGGCTCGCTGAAACAAAAGCTCAATAAGAATGGATTAATTTTTGTAGCTGTCCCCAACCATAAATCGCATGATGCGCAACACTACAGGAACCACTGGGCTGCCTACGATGTTCCCCGTCACTTTTGGCATTTTTCGCAATCAAATATTAGAAAATTATTTGATCACAATAAACTCAACCTTAAGGAAGTATTACCCATGGAGCTGGATGCATATTATGTTTCATTACTTAGTGAAAAGTATAAGAATAAGGGAACCCATAATTTGGTCACTCCCATCAAAGCACTACTGACAGGGTATAGATCAAATGCAAAAGCTAAAAAAACATCTAATTATTCCAGCCTTATATATATTGCGGGTCATGCGTAAATGGTGCCTATCATTATCTGGTTGCTTTCTCAGCTTTTTACTATGGAATTGCGCCAATCAAACTACCCCCATGGGAGGCCCTAAGGATGAAACGCCACCCAGGCTTTTAAAATCTTCACCATCACATAAGCAGAAAAATTTTAAGGGAAAAGATATCGAGCTTGTCTTCGATGAAGCTGTAAATCTCAATAATCCAAAAGATGAGATATTGATCTCACCTGCTTCAAAACAAGAAATAACTTTCAAAGTCAAAAGAAACACAATAACACTATCACCAAAAGAAGGATGGAAAGAAAACACCACCTACTCCATCTCTTTCAGAGAAGGTATACGTGATATTACAGAAAACAATGCACCCCAGAATCTAAAGCTTGCATTTAGCACCGGCCCAATGATTGATTCAATGTTGGTAAAGGGAAGAGTCAAAATGGCATTGAACACAAAAATTCCTGAAAAAATAACGGTAGCACTTTACGAATCAGATACCTTCAACATATTTGAACACACCCCCAGCTACTTCACCCTGATCGACAAGAAAGCAACTTATAGTTTAGAAAATATTAAAAGTGGAAAATATTATATCTACGCTTTTCAGGATAACAACAAAAACTTGAAAGTAGAGAGCCGAACTGAAAAATTCGCCTTTCTAGCAAATCCAATCGATCTCACAAGTCCTATTGATTCCCTGATATTGCCTCTCATTAGTTTGGATATGAGACCGCTCTCAATGAATAGCATTAGAAATACCGCAATGCTAACCAAGCTTAAATTCAACAAAAGCATCATTGATTATAAAATCAAAACAGAGGGTAATCTTAACCTAATCAATTCATTTGGAGATGATCAAACTGAGATCGCTATCTATAATCCAGAACAAATTAAAGATAGTTTAAAAGTCTCTATCCACTCCCTTGATAGCATTGGGTCAAGCATAGACTCCGTTTTCTATATAAAACAGATAAAAGATAATTCAATACCGACAACTTTTTCGGTTACTTCCAATTCTATTGAGTACAACTTAAAAACCAATCAGGTGATTCAAGAGTTTAAATTCACAAAGCCATTGAAGCACATCAATTTTGACAGTGTATTCATTAAACTAGACTCGCTTAATAAAATACCCATTACAGAAAAAGATATCTATTACGACCCGATCTACAAAAAGTTAAACATTAAAAAGTCCATACATTTTGATTCACTTTTCAAAAAACCAGTAACAATCGATCTTTCGAGCAACAAAATTGACGGCAGCAAAGAAGTCAAAAGTAACATACCTATTAGAAAGACAGCGCCATCCGCGCAGACGCAACCAGAATTAATTCTTGCTAAAGGCACGTTCATAAGCCAAGAATCCGATACGCTAAAACCATTAAAGTTTCCAATAACAGAAACAAATAAAGCATCTACAGGTACACTTCTTGTAGAAGTCACAACCGATCAACCCAATTACATTATCCAATTAATTACCACAGAAGGTAAAGTTATAGAACAGGTGGCCAACGTAAAAAAGTACGCATTTGAATACTTGTCTCCACGCAATTATAAAATAATGGTAATCATCGATAAAAACAATAATGGAAAATGGGACCCAGGAAATTACTTTAATCGGGTAGAACCCGAGCCCACATGGTTCTATAAAACACAAGACAAGAAGTACGATTTTCCAATAAGGGCGAATTGGGAGCTAGGACCAATAATGTTGATATTCTAAAAATATTGTGGAAATCTCACTAGAAAGTAAGTTAAGTAGCCAGAAATAAATAAATCCTTTTAAAATTGATTTTTCTCGTTGATAACTCTGATCAAACTATATTTATACACACTGCGTTAATTTGTGAATAACCAGAATTAACAATAAATAAAACTGTGGATATAAAACCAAAAACAAATAGAAAAGAGTAATCAACAACTATTCCATACACCACATATCCACAAATTAAACACCGACAAACTTCTTCAAATAGTTATCCACAAATGCACAGCCCTTATAATACTTATTTAAAATATATATTTAATAGTATAACATTAGTCTGTCTACTTTGTGTACTACCTACCATTCATTCTTTTGCACAAAACACTGATGAGATTCAAATTGCGAAAGAATATGCGCTAAAAGGCGAAAAAGAAAAAGCAATAAAAGTTTACGAAGACTTGGCGCGAAATTTTGTCAACATTCCATTAATACATAATGATTACCTCAACCTAATGTTAGACCTTGGCAAGTATAAAGATGCCGAAAATTATGTGGATAGACTTATTCGAAAGCAAGATGACCGCTTTACTTATCGCCTCGATCTTGGTTTGGTTTACATTAGGGCAGGAGATGTTCAAAAAGCAGAAAAACAATTCAAGAGTGTTATCAAATCGAATGCGAATGACATTTATCGGATTAAATCCATTTCTGATTACTTGGCTTCACAGCGCCTTACGGATTATGCGGTTATGGCTATGCAGGAAGCACGACAGGTCCATTCCAACAATTCACTTTTTACCCTTGAGTTGGCCAACCTATACCGTTTGCAGGGAAACCGAGATGCAATGGTGGGAGAGTACCTCAACTATGTTACCCAAACACCGGGAAATATTAATTATGTAAAAAACCTTTTACAAATTTTGCTTACCAAACCAGAAGAGATGGAAGCACTTGAGCGATTGCTCTATGACGAGGCGCAAAAAAATCCTAACTCAGAAGTGTATGCCGATCTTTTAATTTGGGTTAACCTGCAGCAAAAAAATTTTTATGGAGCCTTTATTCAGGCAAGAGCTTACGATAAACGTTTTAAAAATGAATTTTCAAAAACGTTGGAGATCGCAAACATAGCGCTGAGCAATGAGGATTTTGAAAATGCAGACAGGGGCTTTTCATATGTGGTTAAAGAATATAGCAATACCGATAATTATTTGCCGGCACGGCTCGGCCAAATAAGGGCGAGGGAGGCGAAAGTGAAAAGGAGTTATCCCATCAAAAAAGACTCCGTCCGATATCTGATAGGCGAGTATCAATCTTTTATAGAAAGCTATCCGGAGAATCCTAACGCTTATGAAGCCATTTTAAATCAGGCCTTACTCTACGGGTATCAGTTGGATGAAAAAGATGCAGCTATTGACAAACTAAATGTACTTATTGAAAATCCACGAGTAGCGCCTTATGTCAAAGCAAAAGCAAAATTGGAGATGGGTGATATTTATATGCTTAAGGAAGAACCTTGGGAATCCACTTTGTTGTATTCGCAGGTAGAACGATCACAACGCGAAACTCCAATAGGGTATGAGGCAAAGCTGCGAAACGCAAAATTATCTTACTATAAGGGAGAGTTTGCATTGGCACAAGAGCACTTGGATATTCTGAAAGAGGCAACTACAAGGGAAATTGCTAATGATGCAATGGATCTCAGTATCAGAATAAAGGAGAACACAGCCTTTGATAGTACGGGCACAGCGCTTAAAGAATATGCAGCCATCGAATTATTACTGCACCAAAATAAAGTAGACTCAGCATTGATGCGGATAACTGATTTGAAAAAAGGGATACTTCCTACAAAACATCCGGCAGACAGTACCCTATCGAAATTTTCAAATGCAACGATATTGGATGATGTGTACTGGCTCGAAGCCCAGATACGATTAAAGCAAGGGGAGTTTGATCAGGCCTATGCGTTGTTACAAAAAATACTTGACGAATATGGAGAAGACATCCTGGCAGATGACGCTCTCTTTACGCAAGGGGATATTCTGGAGAATTATAAAAATGAAAAAACAGCAGCCATGGAAATCTATCGTGAATTTTTAAACCGATTTCCGGGAAGTGTATATGCTGCTGAAGCAAGAAAGCGGTACAGAAACCTCCGAGGAGATTTCGACCCCAAACCCAATCAATAACCAAAATATCGTTGCTGCTTGTTGGTAAAAATTTTAAGTGAGGCTTTCAAAAACGGAAACGAAAAGGCCAAATTATTTTTCTAATAAGAATTTCTCATCTTAGTAAGCTTGATGTCGATATGAATGCCAAAAATTTCAAATAGATGAAAAAATTTTTTCTGCTCATTTTATTTCTTTTAATTGGTTTAGTAGCCGTACTTCTTATTAATACGCTTCGATTAAAATCGAAGCAACTTGTAATCACAGAAATCCCATCGCCAAAAATATCGAACGATGCATTAGAAAACTTTAAAAAGGCCATTCGCATTAAGACCGTTTCGTATGGTGACAGCATTCCATTAGATACCGCTAAATTTCTGGAATTCCATAGATTCTTAGAATCAACATATCCACTCGTTCACGAAAAATTGCAACGTGAAAAAGTGAAAGGCTATAGCTTGTTATACAAATGGGAAGGAAAAGATGTCAGACCTAATCCTATAATATTAATGGCCCATATGGATGTGGTACCCATAGAACCGGGAACGGAATCTTTATGGTCTGTTGGTCCTTTTGAGGGGGTAATTAAAAATGATACGATTTGGGGAAGAGGCGCAACAGATGATAAAATGAATCTGATTGCGATCATGGAAGCCATTGAAAATTTATTGAAAGAAAATTTTGTGCCAGAACGAACTATCTATTTGGCGTTTGGGCATGATGAAGAAATTGGAGGAAAGGGCGCAATAGCGATTGCCAAACTACTTGAGACACGAAATATTAAAGCGGATTTGGTTTTGGATGAGGGAGGAATAATAACAATGGATAAAGTTCCTGGTATTACTCAGCCAGTAGCATTAATAGGAACCTCAGAAAAGGGATATTTATCGCTCCAGCTTTCTGTAGCGCTTAACGGTGGACATTCATCAATGCCCGAACCGGAAACTGCAATTGATATTTTAATTAATGCCATTGTGAGACTTCGTGCCAACCCATTTGAAGCCGACTTCTCACAGTCAACAAAAGACTTTATAGCGTTCATTGGTCCTGAACAACCGTTCTTTCAAAAAATAGTATTTGCCAATCAATGGCTCTTTAAGAATACTATCGTGGGAATATATGAGCAAAGTGCGGCCGGCAATGCCATGGTACGAACTACCATAGCACCTACTGTAATTAATGCCGGAGTGAAGGACAATGTAATCCCAACGTTGGCCAACGCAACGATCAATTTCCGTTTATTACCAGGAGACACTCAGGAATCAGTGACGGACCATGTTACTTCGGTAATATCAGATCCACGAGTGAAAATATCCAAGCTCAGTTTCGGTAACGATCCTTCTGCGGTTACCCCTGTTAATGGCTTTGGTTTTAAAACCGTAGAAGCGGCCACAAAAAAAACTTTTGGTCATGTAATAGTGGCTCCATTTCTAATGATAGGAGCAACAGACTCGCGTCATTTTGGTGGCGTTTCCGATCAGATTATAAAATTTAGCCCAATGAATGACCCCATCGGGTTTCATGGAATAAATGAACGCATAAGTGTAAAGGGGTATCAGGATGGAATCTGGTTTTTTGAACAATTAATTAGATCAATAGAATAATGGAAGAAACAGTAATGAATTTCCACACCCGCAAATGGGTAAAGCCGGAAGACCTCAATCCCAATCAAACTTTGTTTGGAGGAAGGCTTTTGCAATGGATAGACGAGGAGGCAGCGCTTTACACGATCATTCAATTGGAGAATACGCACATCGTCACCAAGTTTATTTCTGAGATCAACTTTATCTCAGCGCCAAAACAAGGGGATATTATAGAAATAGGAATTGTAGCAACCGAATTCGGACGATCATCCATTACGCTTCGATGTGAAGTGAGAAACAAAATGACGCGCGACCCCATTCTATCCATAGAAAAATTAATTTTTGTAAACCTGGATGAAAATGGAAAGCCGAAACCCCATGGGAAGACCGGTGTCACCTATGCGAAGGATCGAATTTAGATGAACTTAAAGAGCGGTTAGTTAGTAACGGAATAAAATCAATTCAAACCAGCCGCTACCAAATACTTAATTTACCTACTCACTCCTCAGCGCATCAATCGGATTAGAGCTGGCAGCCTTTATAGACTGAAAGCCCATGGTGAGCCATGCAATAATAAAGGAGGCCAAGCCTGCAAGCAAGTAAACCAGAACTCCCACCTCTACTTTATACATGTAGCTTTCCAGCCACCAATTGACGGCATACCATGCAATAGGTACGGATAATATAAAGGCGATAATTATGAGTTTACCAAATTCTCTGGAGAGCAACAGGACAATGCTACTTACCGAAGCGCCCAATACTTTACGTATTCCAATTTCTTTATTGCGCTGTTCGGCCGTGAACGAAGTAAGAGCGAACAAACCAAGGCTGGCAACGAGAATGGCCAGTCCGGCAAAGACGGCAAATATTTTACCCAGCCGCTGTTCTGAATCATACATTTTTCCAAACGCCTGATCCAGGAATGTATACTGAAAAGGTTGACCAGGCGCCATTTTTGTCCAAGTGTTTTGTATGGCATTAATTACATCCTGCGTATTGGTTGCCTGGAAACGAAAAGAGATTCGCGAGGTGCTTTTGCGAAGAAACAAGGCCACCGGAGTAATGCTTTGCTTTAGGGATTCAAAGTGAAAATCCTTCAACGATCCTATAACCTGAAAGCTTACGAAATTTGGTTTTCCGTCAGCACCCTGGCCACCACCAAACGTAGCGATTTTCTTACCTATGGGATCTTCCGTGAAGTTAAACATTTTTAAAGCCGCCTCATTCATAATAACGGCACCGGAATCAGAAGGGAAGTCACGGGAGAAATTTCGACCTTCAATTATTTCCATTCCCAAAGTAGGTACATAATCCTGATCGACTGACCATACCTGTAAGCTCACCATATTGTCTTGCGAGGGGTCAGTTCCTTCCGGCCAATAGACATTGTCATTTCTGCTGGTACCTGCCACCGGGAGAAAGCCCGAAATAGAACCATTGGTAATGAAAGAGTTTTTTAACACTTCATCTTTGAATGATTGTAACTGACCACCCATGGCGTATGCATCCTGTATTACGATCACCTGATCTTTGTTAAAACCAATTTTCTTATGTTGGATGTAGGAGAGCTGTTGTTGCACAGTGAATGTGCCAATGATGAGGATGATCGAAATTGAGAACTGAAAGACAACAAGCCCACTTCGTATCAAACCACTTTTCATTCCAAGTGCCATATTGCCTTTGAGCACGTTGATTGGTCGAAAAGCAGATAAGAAGAATGCAGGATAAGTGCCGGCAAAAATTCCTATAAGAACAGAAACCCCAAAAACGATTAAAACGAAGGCTGGGTTGGTCCACGGTATTGAAATTTGTCGGCCAGAGAGATCATTGAAGAAAGGCATGGCGAGGTAAGCCAAAAGCAGAGCGATCACAAAAGAAAAAATGCTTAATAGAATGGACTCCATTAAGAATTGATTGACAAGGTGCAGCCTCAATGAACCCATTACTTTTCTCATACCCACTTCTTTTGCTCTGTTGGCAGAGCGCGCGGTTGAAAGATTCATGAAGTTGATACATGCAATTAGCAGAATAAATAGGGCAACAGCTCCAAAGAGGTACACATAGGTAATGTTGCTGTTGGGCTCAAACTCACCGGATAGATCAGAATGCAAATGGATATCAAGCAAAGGACGCAGGGTATAGTCAAGCTTGTTTCCGGCTTTGAAGAAAGCATCCATGTCCACCTCTGGCCCAAGCATTTGTTTTAACAACGGAGTAACATGAATATCAACAAGCTTTGGAAACTTGGCTTCCAACTCCTGGGCGCTGGCTCCATCACGAAGCAATAAATAGGTAACAAAGTTGTGGCTTAGCCACTCATCGTTTTTACTGTCTTTGAGGCTCTCCATGGAAAGCATCATACTAAAATGAAAATGACTCTCCCGAGGTATGTCTTTGTATACGCCCGTGATCTTATAGTTGTGCAAGTTATCCAGAATGAGTGTTTGGCCTATAGGATCTTCATTGTTAGGAAAAAGTTTAGCGGCTGTGCTTTCACTTAACACCAGAGTGTTGGGTTCAACGAGTGCGGTTTTGGAATTTCCGCTCGTAAGAGGAATAGTAAAAACATTAAAAATGGTGCTATCGGTATAGACCACATTTGTTTCGCGAATATTATCGACCGATCGCTTGACCAGCATTGTTCCCTCCTGGCGAATGCGTGCCATGTCTTCCACTTCCGGGTAAACCTCTTTCATGGCAGGCCCCATAGGTGCAGAAGCGGTCACCATATGGAGATGATTTCCATTAAAAAGTATTTCAGAATCAATGCGATAAATTCGGTCCGCCTTCGCATTGTATTTATCGTAACTCAACTCATTGAATATGTACAACACAATCACCAGGCAAGAGGCGATGCCTACCGCCAAACCTGTGATGTTGATAACAGAGTAGAAGCTTTGCTTACGAAGATTACGAAAGGCAATGGTGAAATAATTTTTTAACATGGCTTTAAAAATTGAATTTTCAGAATGAATAGTTTGATGCTGTGTTTCGCGAAGCCCTTTGGTATGGCCAAATGATTTCAAAACTTCTTGATAGGCATCTATAAAAATTTTTCCCTGTTCCATTTCATTTTCTACACTGGAACAAATGTGATCTACCAACTCGTCTTGCAAGGGCTCATAGACCAGACCTCGGTAGTGGAGGTCTTTGATAATATAATTAATATGTTCGCTGGTCAGCTGAGGCATGATCTAGACAATTTGTACTTGCAGTACGGCAGACATGGTTTTGATAAAATCTTTGAATTCCATTATCCTCTCTTTCACCAGGCTTTTTCCTGTTACTGTAATCGTATAGTATTTGCGCACGCGTTTTCCTATAAGCACGGTCTCGGTTTGCAATAAGCCGTCTGCTTCTAGTTTATGAAGCGCGGGATAGAGAGCCCCCTCTGTGAGAAGGATTCTTCCTACGGAGAGCTCTTTCACTTTTTGTGTGATTTCATAACCGTACATTTTGCCATTGCCTTGGAGCACTTTCAGCAAGATGGTTTGTAGGGTTCCTTTTAATAGTTCTGGGGAATGCATAATGGGGCGATACATAAGAGAATTATGTATATAAGACGCACAATCGTTCAGTTGGTTGCATATTTCCATGGAGATAATGAAGAGATGTTCATTTTTCAACTGTTTTGCTATACTTTCCCTTCGTAAAGCATTAAATTCACCTTTCTATGAAGAAGACGGTCGTTTTGGCTTTGGTGTTGTTTGTGGTGTGGTGTGTGGTTTGCGCCATATGGTATGTTTTTTCCGTCAAGGGCTTAACCACGGATCCGTCAACTTTTAATGCGGCCAGCAATACAGTAGCAATCATTGAAATTCTGTTCATGACCTTGGGCGCGTTCTTGATTGGCTTTTTAGCCGCTTATTATTTGCAAGAGGAACCGATCAAAAAATGGAAAATTGCCTATTTCACAGAAGAGCATGAAAAGAAAGAATTTCAGTTTTCAGCGCACTCATTAAAGGCAGAGAGGCAAAATTTACTGAATGAGAAAACCCATCTGGAGTTTCAATATAAAAAGGAGTTGGCCGAAAAGAACCAGCTCACCCAACAACTCAAAACAAAAGTAGAGCAAACTTCTAAGGAATTGGAAATACAAAAAGAGCAGGAAGATTTGTTGCGAAATGAATTGAATGAGCTCCGACCTAAAACGGAACAGTTAGGGGCAGAGATTTCACATCTTCGATTTAAAGTAAAGCAACTGGAATTTGAAAATCAAAGCAAATCAGAGTTGCGGGTTCCAAAAGAAGATGAGATCAGTGACCTTACCCTGATTCAAGGTATTGGACCCGCCATCTCTCGTAAGCTGTATGCCATGGGGATATATTCTTTTAAACAAATCAGTCAGTTCGATCAGAACATGATCAGTCAGGTAGGCAAAGCCCTAAAGTATTTTCCAGATCGCATTCTTCGCGATGATTGGGTAGGGCAGGCGCGAAAGCTAAGTAATTAAATGTTGGCAGAAGTCTAACAATTGATAAAAATCATAATCTGTCTTTGTGGGTTATGATTGCGCTCATTTATCACATGAAAGAAGTTGTTTAAGATTGTGTCTTTATTTGAGGAGGGGAATGAAGATGGAGTCAGCTGCTAAAGACATAAACAAGATAAAGGTCAGGCAATTGCTAATCCCGCAATTGGAGGAGGAGCTTCGTGATCATCACAAGTTTATTAAAGAAACGGTACCCCTGATAAAAGAATTGCTCAGGTTGTTAACCATAAACCACGGGCAAATTAACCCTGAGTTGATATGTATCAATGAAAAATTTTCTGTACTGGTCAATGAACTTTTTCTACAGATAAAAAAAGACGAAGATGAGGTGTTTCCGATTTTGAAACACCGCAACTCTAAGGGAACACTCAAGCATATTAAAGTAATGACAAGGCATGAACAGGCATTTTTAAAAGCACTTTTCAGGGACATTAGGACGCTAAGCAATGATTACAATCTTCCTACGGGAGCCTGTAAAGTGTTTGCCCTTACCTACAAAAGGTTGCAAGCTTTCGATAGGAAACTGACTTTGTATTTGGATATAGAAAGCTGTTTTCATATCTAAAAGATAGATTGGCGATTAAGCATAAATCCATTTTAAAACGGGAGCATTAATGATGCAAGGATGAAAGAAGAAGATTTCAATAGAGATTTACCTGAATGAAGTAATTTGAAATCCATGTCTTCAAGGAACGCTATACTATAAATACAATACAAGTGAGTGTCTTACGAGACCCTAAAGGATTATATCCCACGGTCAGGGTTCACAACGCAGCGTATGTTACAAGTTTATTAATGAAAGCGTTGACAAGCTGCCAATAGCCAGAAAGCCTTCCAAAATAATAGCATCAGTTCCATGCCTCTATAAATCACCCTTACTGTTACCTTTACTCCAATGAGTAACCTGCAATATATTTTTGAATTATTAGGCACTTTGCTTTTTGCCATCAGTGGGGCGCTGGCGGTACGCGATCACGATGCTGATCTCTTTGGGGCCACGTTTACGGGTTTTGTGACTGCCATTGGCGGGGGTACGTTACGAGACATCATGCTGGGTAGCTACCCGCTTACATGGATATCCGACATTCGCTTTCTCTATGCGATTATGCTGGGGGCGTTAGTGTCCTACTTGTTTTTCAAATCTTTGGTGCGACTGAGCCGCACGTTTTTATTTTTTGATGCGTTGGGGATTTCTCTTTTTACTATTCTGGGAGTGGAAAAAGCATTATCACTAGGGGTGCGCCCCGAAATAGCGGCTATCATGGGTATGTTTTCTGCCGTGATGGGTGGCGTGATCCGTGATACTTTGATTAACGAAACGCCGGTATTGTTTCGTAAAGAGATTTACGCCACTGCCTGTCTGAGTGGGGCGGTGTTATATCTGGTACTCAATCGTTTTGAGGTAGACCGAGATGTTAACCTGATTGTTTCAAGTGCATTAATTTTTGTGGTGAGGATGGTGGCACTAAGATTTAAGCTAACCCTTCCCAATTTCAAGCGATAGTTTTCTTTTTAACTAAGATAGAACGAGCATGACAAATCAAAAAATTTATAACCCTTTGAAATACTGAAAGTAAGATTTTTGATAAATTAGCGAAACCAATCAATCCCCTTACTTCGATGAAAAAAGCCATTAAGTACCTAGGCTACTTGGTAGCTATTTTGATTTTGGGCATAGCTACTCTTTTGCTATACGTACAAATGGCCCTACCCAATGTGCCTATTAAAGATCTTAAGATAGAATACACCAAAGCACGGATTGATCGTGGAGAATACCTGGCGAACTCAGTGACCGTGTGCATGGACTGTCACTCTAAACGCAACTGGAGTAAATTTTCCGGACCCCCTACACCTGGTACGCTGGGCATGGGCGGTGAACGGTTTGATCAATTGATGGGCTTCCCTGGCGTTTTTTATTCTAAAAATATAACCCCGATGGGCATTAGTCGCTATACCGATGGCGAATTGTACCGGGTGATTACATCTGGTGTGAATAAAGAGGGAAAAGCTATGTTTCCGGTAATGCCTTATCTCTACTATGGTAAAATGGATAAAGAAGATATTTACAGCATCATTGCTTACCTGCGCTCATTAAAATCTCTTGATAATGAAGTGCCAGACTCAGAACCGGATTTTCCCATGAATTTTATTTTGAATACCCTGCCCTCGCTTGCGAATCCTCAAACTATACCGGCAGCAAGGGATCAGCTGGCCTATGGGGCCTATCTTACGAATGCATCGGGCTGTATGGAATGCCATACCAATGCGGACAAAGGGCAGATCATTCCTGAGCTGGCGTTCAGCGGAGGCCGTGAATTTATTTTTCCGAATGGCTCGGTGTTGCGCTCCTCCAATATTACTCCGGACGATACGGGCATAGGTGCCTGGACTCAAGAGAGGTTTATAGCAAGGTTTAAAATATTTGCTGATTCATCGTACGCACTTCCCAGTGTGGTACCGGGAGAATTTAATACCATCATGCCCTGGACGATGTATGGTAAGATGAAAAGGGAAGACCTGGCAGCTATTTATGCTTATTTACGGACAGTGAAACCAATAGAAAATAGGGTAGAGAAATTTACCCCGCCCCATTAATACCTGCTCGAGATCAGTTCATTACAGGCATTAGTCAGTTCATTACGCAACAGTTGATTGTTGCGAAAAGTTGATGGATTTTAAATAATTAAAGATTTCCGGTAACCATTGGGTTGTGGGAGAGTAAACATTTGAAAAGCATTGATCATGATCAGAAACTACTTCGTCTCGGTATGGCGGTATATTTCCCGCAATAGTGTTTTCACTGCCATCAACGTATTGGGCCTGGTCATTGGTATGACGGCTTTTTTGCTGATTGTGCAATACAGTGAGCATGAGTTGACCTACGATCAGTTCTGGTCCAACAAGGAAAATGTGTATCGGGTACAACTCGACAGGTACAATAAGGGGGAGCGCTCCACCCGATGGGCGGCCGGTGCACTGGGGATTGGCCCTGACTTAAAAAAGAATTTTCCTGAGGTGAAGTATTATACCCGCATGGCAAAAAGCAATTCGATGCTTTCTCATGGAGATACTTTTTTCAATGAGGAATTTGTGTATTACACCAGTGAAGATTTTTTCAAGGTGTTCGGGATGCAGCTGGCTGAGGGAGTGGATAGCACCGCACTAAAGGGCCCCAATAAGATTGTGCTCTCCCGCTCGATGGCTAAAAAATATTTTGGAGATGAACCTGCACTTGGAAAGTCCATGCGCAACAACGGAAGAACTGAATATATTGTGACCGGAGTGTACGAAGATATCTCTGAGCACTCACACATGAAGGTGGATGCCATGCTTTCATTTGCTACCTATGCCAATTTGGTAGGAATCCCCGAGGAGGACATGAACAGCTGGATGTGGGATGGGTTTCTTACTTATATTTTGTTGGATGAAAAGACCACACCGCAATCTTTGGAAAGTAAACTTCCTGACTTTGTAACCAGACAGGCAGGAGAGGAGCTGGATCAGTATAATTCAGGCATGGTTTTTAACCTTCAGGCCGTTTCAGATATCCATCTTGATTCGGATTTTATCATGGAGTTTAAAGCCAATGGCGATCGGGACACCGCTGGCTTTTTATTAGTAGTTGCTATCCTGATCATCCTTATTGCCTGGATTAATTATATCAATTTGTCTACAGCCAAATCGATAGAACGTGCACGCGAGGTAGGAGTGAGAAAGGTGATGGGCAGTCAGCGCTGGCAATTGATGCAACAGTTTTTAGTAGAGTCACTGTTGCTCAACACGGTGGCAGTGGGTTTTGCTATTGGATTGGTGCTGGTGCTCACTCCTTATTTTGCAGATCTTACCGGAAGACCATTGGGGTATGAGTTGTTTACACAACAATTATTTTGGTTGGGCTGCGCAGGCTTGATTGTGGGTGGCGCAGTACTTTCAGGTATTTATCCAGCGATGGTATTGTCTTCATACAAACCAGTCGAAGTGTTGAAAGGCAGATTTAAAAACACCCAACAGGGAGTAGCGTTTCGTAAGGGAATGGTGGTGCTACAGTTTGTTGCTTCCATCGTGCTGATAGTGGGCACTTACACAGTGTACAAACAAATCAACTTTATGCGCAATCAAAAGTTGGGCGTGAACATCAATCAGACGGTGGTGATCAAGGCACCCAACGTAACTGACTCAACATATGCCAGTACATTTCAGGTTTTAAAGAATAGGATTCTGCAATACCCGGAAGTAAATCATATGACAGCTTCCAACGATGTACCTGGTGCATCACCGAATTGGAATGCAGGTGGAGTAAGAAGATTAAGTCAGAGGGAGGAAGAAGGCAATCAATACAGGGTATTGGAGGTGGATGCAGACTTTATCCCATCGTATGGTTTGGAGGTGATAGCAGGCAGAGGCTTTTCGAATGAAGTAGTGGGTGAAGAGAGTAGTATAATGTTAAATGAATCAGCAGTACGTACCATGGGTTTTGAAAACCCTGAAGAAGCCATCAATGATAAGATAGTTTTTTGGGGTGATACTTTTCGAATTGTAGGGGTATTGAAAAATTATAGACAAGAATCATTAAAAAAGGATTTTGAACAATTGTTGTTTCGTTATAGCAAAGCTCCTGATGGATATTACTCCGTTCAGCTCAATACGACCAATGTGAAAGAGTCTTTGGCAAGTTTTGAGCAGGAGTGGAAAACTTTATTCCCTGGCAATCCTTTTAATTTCTTTTTCCTGGATGAGCATTATGCTAAACAATACAAAGCAGACCAGCAGTTTGGTAAAGTGTTTGGCGTTTTTTCAGCCTTGGCAATTTTGATTGCTTGTCTTGGTTTGTTTGGCTTGTCTTCGCTAACGGCTTTGCAGCGCACCAAAGAGATTGGGGTGAGGAAAGTACTGGGTGCAAGCATTCAAGGTATTTTGGCCCTGGTAAGCAAAGACTATTTGTTGTTGTTGGGCATCGCCATCTTTGCAGCCGTTCCTTTAAGTTGGTGGGTCATGAACAACTGGCTTCAGTCTTTTGCCAATCGCATTGATCTTTCGTGGTGGATTTTCGCTTTGCCCAGTTTGGTGGTGATTTTGATAGCGATGTTTACGGTGGGCTTCCATACGCTCAAGGCAGCGAGGACTAATCCTGCCAGATCATTAAGGGTGGAGTAAAGTGAAGGTCAGTCTTGGTTTAGTTATAAACTTGAATCCATTTCATTTTCCTTCAATTCAGACTATTTAATAGCCCATATGTATGTGCGTTCCGCAGATGAGTAGAATATGCTCAGCTAATAAGCCAAATTGACGAAGGATTTGGAGCCAATGCGCTTGACAAATGAAAAAGGGCTCAGCAAATATTATACTAAGTGGTATTATACCTAAAGGTATAGAATTTCCCATTTGTAGTTTTAACAAAATATTTGTGCAATTAGTATGCGTGCATACTAATTTTTCCTATATTCGGCTTCCCAGACTGATTTATTTCTTCAAGAATAGTTTACAAAATGAAAAAGGAAGAAACATTAGACCACCATATAAAGGCTACCTGGCATGCTATTTCACGCATGTACAATCAACAGGCTGCAAAATATGGAGGTACCCAATCGGTAGGGTATGTTCTTCTTAATATAAGCACTGAAAATGGAGCATCCGCCACTAAGATTGCTCCGCAAATGGGTCTTGAGGCCAGAAGCCTTACCCGAATTTTGAAATCCATGGAGGAAAAAGGCTTGATTTATAGAACGCCAGACCCGAACGACAAACGAGGAGTTTTGGTTTTCCTAACAGACACAGGAATAGCAATGAAAAACCGTGCACGAGAAACGGTGTTGCGGTTCAACGAAGTAATAGCGGAAAGTATTCCACCATCAAAACTAAATGTGTTTTTTGAGGTGTTACAAAGTGTAAATAGAATTATTGAAAAGAATAATATATATGAGACAGTTGTGAAACATTAGTAATTGAAACCACCAATGACTAACAATTATGGACTAACTATTAATAGAGATGAATCGAAACATTAAAAAAGTTGCCGTACTGGGATCAGGAGTGATGGGGTCTGCCATCGCATGTCATTTTGCCAATATTGGTTGTGCTGTTTTATTACTGGATATCGCCCCTCGGGAATTGAGTGAGGAGGAGAAGTCAAAGGGACTTTCGTTGGATGATATGCGCGTGAAGAATCGCATTGTACAATCCTCATTTGATCGCAGCATCAAATCTAGTCCGGGGCCGCTTTTTAGCAAAAAATTTGCCTCACGTATTTCCTTGGGCAACTTTACTGATGACATGCCTAAGATCAAAGACTACGACTGGATCATTGAGGTGGTGGTAGAGAATCTGGATATTAAAAAGAAAGTGTATACTGAAGTAGAGAAATATAGAACGCCAGGTACCTTAGTTACTTCCAATACATCGGGGATTCCCATTCACTTGATGGCAGAAGACAGAAGTGAAAATTTTAAAAAGAATTTCTGTGGCACACACTTTTTTAATCCACCGCGTTACTTAAAATTATTTGAGGTAATTCCTACGCCCTTTACCGATCCGGAAGTGACTCAATTTTTACTTCACTATGGTGATTTGTATTTGGGTAAAACAACCGTGCTTTGTAAAGACACACCCGCATTTATTGGAAATAGGGTAGGCGTATGGGGATTACTCAAAGTGATCGACTCAATGCAGAAGTTTGGATTGAATGTAGATGAGATTGATAAACTTACCGGACCGGTAATAGGAAGACCCAAATCGGCTACATTCAGAACATCTGACTTAGTAGGATTGGATACTTTGGTGAAAGTGGCCAACAACCTGTATGCAGGATTGCCGGATGATGAAGGGCGGGATATGTTTAAACTGCCTGAAGTGGTGGCAAAACTGGAAGAGAAAAAATGGTTGGGAGATAAAACAGGACAAGGCTTTTATAAAAAGAGTAAGGATGCTAAAGGTAAAACGGAAATTCTTACCCTAGATCTCAACACATTAGAGTACAAACAAAAAACAAAGCCAAAGTTTGCCACACTAGAGACTACCAAGACGATCGATAACCTAAAAGACCGCTTCAAAGTGTTGTTGGCGGGCAAAGACAAAGCGGGTGACTTTTACCGGGATGCATTTTATGGGTTGTTTCAATATGCCAGCAATCGCATTCCGGAAATCAGCGATGAATTATTCAGAATTGATGATGCCGTATGCGCAGGCTTTGGATGGGAGCTTGGTCCGTTCCAAACCTGGGACGCAGTGGGCGTAGAGAAATCGCTCAAAGTAATGGAAGAGGGCGGATACAAACCTGCCCAATGGGTGTATGACATGGTAAGCGCTGGCAATACTTCTTTTTATAAAGTAGAGAAGGGTCAGAATACGTATTATGATATTCCCTCCAAATCGTATAAACAAATTCCAGGAGCGCAAGACTTCATTATTCTTGAAAACCTCAGCGATAAAATTATCTGGAAGAATGCAGATTCTAAAATCACTGATATTGGTGATGGAGTTATTAATTTCTCGTGGCATAGCAAGAGCTACACACTCGGTAGTGCTGTTGTTGAGGGGATGAATTATGCAATCGGTCTAGCGGAAAGAGACCATCGCGGCCTGGTGATTGGCCACCAGGGGGCTGATTTTTCGTTAGGTGCCAATTTGGGACTGGTGTTTATGTATGCCATTGAGCAAGACTATGATGAGCTGGACTTTATGGTGCGTGCTTTCCAAAACACGGTGATGCGGATTAGGTATTCATCTGTTCCTGTTGCGGTAGCACCACATGGAAGAACCTTGGGTGGAGGCTGTGAGATGACCATGCATGCGGATATTGCACAAGCTGCCGCTGAAACTTATATAGGGCTGGTAGAGGTTGGTGTTGGTCTGATTCCAGGGGGAGGAGGAACGAAAGAATTTACCAAACGCGTGAGTGACTTACTACAAGAAGGAGATGTGGAGTTGAATGCACTTCAAAACGCATTTATGAATATTGCTACCGCAAAAGTGGCATTATCGGCTGAGGAAGCACGTGAGATGGGAGTGTTGCGATCGATCGATCGTATCAGCATGAACAAAGACAGGCAAATCGCAGATGCTAAAGCGGCAGTATTGGAATTAGCAGATGCGGGTTATACAATGCCAGTGAAGGCGACCAACATTAAAGTTCAGGGAAAAACTGGAATGGCATTATTTGCAGCAGGAGTATATGGTATGAAAATGGGCCACTATATTTCTGATCACGACATGAAGATTGCAATGAAGATTGCTAACGTAATGTGCGGTGGTGAGTTGAGTTATCCTCAGGAAGTAAGCGAACAATATTTGTTGGATCTGGAGCGCGAAGCTTTTGTGTCGTTGTGTGGAGAGAAGAAAACGCTGGAGCGGATTCAGAGTATTTTGACTGGAGGAAAACCCTTGAGAAATTAGTATTGAGTATTTAGTCCTTAGTCTTGAGTTAATGGATTTGATATGAATAATTATAAAAGCTTAAAGTTATGGCAGAAGTCTGTCGACTTGGCTGTGGAGATTTATAAAGTTACGAGTTCTTTTCCAAAGGAAGAGATGTATGGCTTGACTTCTCAAATTAAGAGAAGCGCGGTCTCAATTCCTTCAAATATTGCTGAGGGAGCGGGAAGAAACACAAAAAAGGATTTTAATAATTTTCTAGGTATTTCTATTGGCTCATCTAGTGAGTTAGATACTCAATTAATAATTGCAAGTAGAATTGGATTCATTAATGAATCTTTATTGCAGACTTTGCAGAAACAAATAGAGGAAATTCAAAAAATGAACTGGGCACTTAAACGCTCACTCAAATTGACTAATGACTAAATACTCAAGACTAATTACTAAAGACTAAAATATGGACGCTTATATAGTAGCAGGATACAGAACAGCAGTAGGGAAAGCTAAGAAGGGCGGCTTCCGCTTCACACGGCCCGATGATTTGGCTTCCGATGTGATTAAGCATTTGGTGAAGTCTGTTCCAGGATTGGAAAATAAAATGGTCGATGACCTTTTCGTTGGAAATGCGGTGCCGGAAGCGGAGCAAGGCATGCAAATGGGAAGGATGATTTCGTTGCTGTCGTTGGGTATTGAGATACCGGGGATGATAGTGAACCGATATTGCGGCTCGGGAATTGAAACAATTGCCATAGCCAGTCAACGTATTCATGCCGGACAGGCAGATGTAATCATTGCAGGAGGAACAGAGTCGATGTCCTTGGTTCCAGTAATGGGATTCAAAACAGCATTGAACTACAAGATTGCTAAGGATCACCCGACCTACTATACCAGCATGGGTCTCACAGCAGAGGAGATATCCAAACAGTTTAATATTTCGCGAGAGGCACAAGATCAGTTTTCTTATGAATCGCACATGAAAGCAGAAGCAGCATGGCAAGCCGGAAAGTTTAAGGACGAGGTGGTGCCTATTACTGTGAAAGAAACTTATGTGGATGAAAACATGAAGAAGAAAACCCGTGAATACGTGGTGGAAAAGGATGAGGGCATTCGTCCAGAGACCACGCCTGAGGGATTAGCAAAACTGAAACCGGTATTTGCTGTAGGAGGAAGTGTAACAGCAGGAAATTCTTCTCAAACCTCTGATGGGGCTGCTTTTGTGGTGGTGATGTCAGAGAGGATGGTGAAGCAATTGAATCTTAAACCTATCGCCAGGCTGGTAAGCTATGCCACAGCAGGAGTGGATCCGCGGATCATGGGAATAGGTCCGGTGGCCGCTGTTCCGAAAGCATTAAAGATTGCGGGAATGAAACTAGATGACATGGATTTGATTGAATTGAATGAAGCCTTTGCCGCACAGTCATTAGCAGTAGTTCATGAACTAGGAATCGACCGTAGTAAATTGAATGTAAATGGAGGCGCCATAGCAGTAGGGCATCCGCTCGGGTCCACAGGGGCCAGGTTGTCGATTCAATTATTTAATGAAATGCGCAGGCAGAAAAAGAAATATGGTATGGTGACAGCTTGTGTGGGCGGAGGACAGGGAGTGGCGGGAGTTTATGAGTTTTTAAATTAAGTAGTATTGAGTCGTGAGTCTTTCGTCCTGAGACTCAAAGCAGAACAAACTAAGGACTATTTACTAATGACTAATTAACTAAAACATGAACACAGCAGAAGAAACAAAAGCAATAAAAGGAGGCGAGTTCTTAATCAGGGAAACGCCAGCTAATGAAATTTTTATTCCTGAAGAGTGGACAGAAGAGCAACTCATGATTGGTAAAACCTGTGATGATTTTTTGGAGCAGGAAGTGTACCCAAAATTAGATGCGATTGATGACATTAAAAACAACCCGAAGCTCATGCCGGAGATTTTGGACAAAGCAGGAGAACTGGGATTGTTGGGAACATCAGTACCCCAAGAGTATGGAGGGTTTGGAATGGACTTTAACACTACCATGCTAGTGGCAGAAAAAATTGGGGCAGGACATTCCGTGGCCGTAGCACTTTCTGCACATACGGGAATAGGAACGTTACCCATACTCTATTATGGAAATGAAGAACAAAAGAAAAAATACTTGCCCAAATTAGCCACGGGTGAGTGGAAGGCTGCCTACTGTCTGACAGAACCGGATTCCGGATCGGATGCTAACTCAGGGAAAACCAAGGCGGTATTGACAAGTGATAAAAAACATTACTTGATCAACGGGCAGAAAATGTGGATCACCAATGGTGGCTTTGCGCATGTATATATTGTGTTTGCAAAAATTGATGATGATAAGAACCTGAGCGCCTTTATCGTAGAGAAATCATTCGGGGGTATTACCATGAACGAAGAGGAGCGTAAGATGGGAATCAAGGGGTCCTCCACTCGTCAGATCTTTTTCAATGATTGCAAAGTGCCTGTTGAGAACTTGCTGAGTGAGCGAGAAAATGGATTTAAAATTGCAGTAAACATTCTGAATATTGGAAGGATTAAGCTAGGCGTTGCTGCAGTAGGTGGATCCAAGATGGCAATTTCAAAGGCCGTGAATTATTCTAAAGAGCGCAAGCAATTCGGAACGACCATATCCAACTTTGGAGCGATCAAACACAAAATTGCGGAAGTGGTTACACACATATTTGCATCAGAATCTGCACATTATCGTGCAGGGCAAAACATTGATGATTCTTATGCTGCGATGGTGGCTGGGGGTATGGATGCCGCTAAAGCAAAATTGAAATCAACAGAGGAGTTTGCTATTGAATGTGCCATTCTCAAAGTACACGGATCTGAAGTACTGGATTTTTCTGTAGATGAGGGCGTGCAGATTTATGGAGGAATGGGATTTTCTGCCGAAGGCCCTATGGACAGGGCTTATCGCGATGCACGCATAAACAGAATATTTGAAGGAACGAATGAGATCAACCGTATGCTTACGATTGATATGCTGTTGAAGCGTGCTATGAAAGGCCACATTGACCTGATGACACCTGTGATGGCAGTGCAAAAGGAATTGGTTTCTATTCCCGATTTTAGTGCGGCAGAAGAGGAGGGGCTTTTCGCGAAAGAAAAGAAAGCCTTGATGAATTTAAAGAAAGCAGGACTGATGGTAGCAGGAGCAGCTGTTCAGAAGTACGTGCAAAAGCTTTCTGATGAGCAGGAGATATTGATGAACCTGGCAGACATGTTGATCGAAGGCTATGTAGCGGAGTCAACCCTGCTGCGTGTGGAAAAATTGATTGGCATGAGAGGAGAGGCCGCATGTGAAATCCAGAAGGAGATGGCAGTCATTTATTTACACCATGCCATTGAGAAGGCTGCCTCAGCCGGTAGGCAGGCTATTTATGCTTTCGCAGAAGGAGATGAGCAAAAGCTGATGTTGTTGGGCTTGAAAAGATTTTCCAAAGTGGACCCCTACAACTTAAAAAATGCCAGAAGAAAAGTAGCAGATTATGTGATTGAAAAGGGAGCTTATCCATTTTAGGCATTGATAGTAGATTAAAGAAATAGAAAAGGCCGCTTTTAGAGGCCTTTTTTATTTGCCAGAAACCTTCTTCCTGAGCTCTATTAACGATTTTTTGAAGTTTTATATAAGAAGATAAACCAAAACCCAATCCAATCCGTACTTTAGCATAATTGTTTAACAAAATTGTTAACATGGCAAAAACAGATTCAAAGCCGAGTGAGGAACTCATTCTCAATGCAGCGGTAAAGGTGTTTACCCGCAAGGGATATTCAGGAGCACGTATGGAGGAGATTGCCAAAGAAGCCGGAATCAACAGGGCGTTGCTTCATTATTATTTTAGGGATAAGGAGACAATGTTCAACATCATTTTTGAGACGAAATTCAAAGAGTTCTTTACAGGAATTTTTGGGGCTTTCCAATCGGATGTTCCATTTTTAGAAAAAATCAAAAGTATCGTTGATCATGAAATCACTGTATTGACTAAACATCCGGGCTTGGCCAGGTTCGTCATCATGGAAATAGCACAGCAGCCAGACCGACTCATTCAGTTTGGTCAAAAGTTGGGGCTCAATCCGAGAACGATGCTGAAACATTTCCAAAAGGAAGTCCAACAAAATGTACAGCAAGGAGAAATCAGGCCCATTGACGGCAGACAGTTATTAATGAACATCATCTCGATTTGTATTTATCCCTTCGTGGCAAAGCCAATCATTAAAACTATGATGCAGATGGATGAAAACACATTTATGGATCTTATGGAGAAAAGAAAAAATGACGCTTACGAATTTATCATCAACGCTATAAGACCTTAGTGATATGAGGATGTATATATTTTTATTGTTGCTTGTTTCTGTATGTGTAAATGCACAAGCACAGAGCCCATTGACTATTGAAAAATGTTACGAGCGGGCTCACAACAATTACCCATTAATCAAACAAAAGCAACTGATTGAACAAAGCAAGGAATATTCAATTGCCAATGTTCGGTCAGGCTACTTGCCCCAAATTTCTATTAATGCCCAGGCCACTTACCAATCGGATGTTACACAAGTTCCTATTGCTGCGCCAGGTTTTGACATTGAACCCCTATCCAAAGATCAGTACAAATTTTATGGAGAGATTAGCCAATCATTATATGATGGGGGTGCTATCAAAGGACAAAAATTGTTAATGGAGACAAATGCACGAATTGATGATCAAAAGTTGGAAGTGGAGTTGTATAAGATCAAAGAGCGTATCAATCAATTATTTTTTGGAATACTGCTGGTAGATGAGCAAACCGCACAAATCAGATTGTTGCAAAATGATCTGGAAAGAAATATTACACGCGTAGAGTCAGCGGTGAGAAATGGAATAGCTTATAAGATGAGTATTGATCTTTTGCGGGCAGAATACCTTAAGGCAACGCAACGCATTATAGAGACGCAATCCATGCGGCAAGCATATGTCACCATGCTTGGATATTTTATTAATCTGCCACTGGATGATAACACAGTATTTGAAAAGCCGGTAGTGCTATCATTTGAGGATCAGCCCATCTTGACCAGACCCGAATTAACTTTATTTAATTATCAAAGCGAATTGTTAGGCGCTCAATATGAGTTAGGCAAGACAAAGACATTGCCTCGTGTTGGTTTGTTTTTACAAGGCGGTTACGGAAAACCTGCATTAAATATGTTGAAAAATGAATTCGACACCTACTATCTGGGAGGAGTTCGTTTGAATTGGTCTCTTTCGGGATTTTATAATACCAAGAGAGATGAACAAATACGAGATCTTAATCTTCAACAAGTAAATGCGCAAATGGAAACATTCGAGTTCAATACCACATTACTCACGACACAACAGAAACAGGAATTGAACAAGTTGAACAAATTGATTGAAGTAGATGATAAAATTATTGCGCTGAGAACAAGTATTAAAACAATGGCAGAAGCGCAACAAGAAAATGGTGTAATTACCACGAACGACTATTTACGCGAATTGAACGCAGAGGATCAGGCTAAGCAAAATCGGTTGCTTCACGAAATGCAATTACTGATGGCGCTGTATGCCTATCAAAATACAATTGGAAATTAAAACGCAAAAAGTATGGGACTTAAGTCATACACTTTACTCTTGGCCTGCTTTACCCTGTTAGGGGCATGTAGCAGTGGAAAAAATGAATTCGATGCCACAGGAAATTTCGAAGCAGACGAGGTGGTTGTTTCTTCAGAAGCAGCAGGAAAAATTTTGCAGTTGAATATTGAGGAAGGTCAAACCTTAAAGCAAGGGGAGCAGATAGGATATATTGACACACTTCAGCTCTATTTGAAAAAGAAACAATTGCAGTATTCCATCAAGGCGGTGTTGGCGAAGCAACCGGATGTAGCCACGCAGCTTGCTACCATTCAGGAGCAAATTGAAACTGCCAAGAAAGAGAAGACACGCTTTGAAAACTTGCTTAAAGATGATGCAGCCACCCAAAAGCAAGTAGATGATCTGAATGCGCAATTAGCACTGTTACAAAAACAATATCATGCCCTTCAATCATCATTGAGCACAACCACACAATCATTGAAAAGTGAGGTGGTTCCTCTATCTATTCAAATCGAACAGATCAATGATCAAATCGAAAAATCAATAATTACCAATCCGGTAAAAGGTACAGTGTTGGTAAAATACGCGGAGGAGAAAGAGGTGACTGGCCCAGGCAAGGCCTTGTACAAAATTGCGGACATTTCATCAATTACATTACGAGCCTACATTTCCGGAGACCAATTATCCGCGTTAAAGCTAGGACAAAAGGTAACAGTGATGGTGGATGATCTAAAGACAACATCAAAAAAGTATGAAGGTGAAATTACCTGGATAGCAAGCAAGGCAGAGTTTACTCCCAAAACAATTCAAACAAAGGAAGAACGCGCGAACCTGGTGTATGCACTTAAAGTGAAAGTAAAAAACGATGGCTTTTTAAAAATCGGTATGTATGGTGAGTTGATTTTTTAATCATGGAAGCATCGGTAAGAGCGCAAAATATATTTAAGAGTTTTCAATCGGGCAAAACGAAAGTCGAAGCGCTCAATGACATTTCATTTGAAGTAGAGAAAGGGGAGTTATTTGGGTTGATTGGTCCAGACGGGGCAGGCAAAACGACATTGTTTAGAATTTTTACTACACTGATGATCGCCAACAAAGGCAATGCCTGGGTGGATGGGCTGAAAGTGGTGAGCCAATACAGGGAGATTAGGAAAAGGGTGGGATATATGCCTGGTCGTTTTTCACTCTATCAGGACCTGACCGTGGAGGAAAACCTATCCTTCTTTGCCACTCTTTTTGACACAACGCTTGAGGAGAATTACGATTTAGTAAAAGACATTTATATTCAGATAGAACCTTTTAAAAAAAGAAGAGCCGGAGCGTTGTCGGGAGGAATGAAGCAGAAGTTGGCATTGAGCTGCGCTTTGATTCATAAACCAAGTGTTTTGTTTCTGGATGAACCAACCACTGGTGTGGACGCGGTGTCCCGCCAGGAGTTTTGGGAGTTGCTGAGAAATTTACAACTGCAGGGAATTACTATAGTGGTGTCCACGCCTTATATGGACGAAGCCAGTTTGTGTGATCGTGTGGCTTTAATGCAAGCTGGTAAAATTTTGGATCTAGACACCCCCAGTGGAATTACTCGCAAATTTTCAAAAACACTGTGGTCGGCAAGCTCAAATGATATGTACCAACTGATGAATGATCTGAAGGCAGATGAGAGAGTCAATACCTGTTATCCTTTTGGCCAATACCATCATATTACTTTTAAAGGACTAAATCAGGAAATACAAAGTATAGAAAAGATGCTTGCGGAAAAGGGACATGTGGATTTGACAATTCAAAAAACCGAGCCTACGATTGAGGATTGCTTTATGGAATTAATGAACCAATGAGCATGGAGGCCGCCATATCTGTTTCGGATTTGACCAAACGCTTTGGAGACTTCACTGCTGTGGATGGTATCACCTTTGATGTAAAGAAAGGGGAAATCTTTGGTTTTTTAGGAGCCAATGGAGCAGGAAAAACGACTGCTATGCGCATGTTATGTGGTCTTTCACTTCCCACCAGTGGCCAAGCGAATGTAGCGGGGTTTGATCTTTACAAAGAGCCAGAAAAAATCAAGAAAAATATTGGATACATGAGCCAAAAATTTTCTCTCTATGGAGACCTCACCATCAGAGAAAACAACAGATTTTATGGAGGGATTTACGGATTGACGGATCAACAGATTAAAGAGAAAACGCAATTTATGCTGGAGCATCTTCACCTGGAGGACCAGGCAGATACTTTGGTTAGGGCATTGCCACTGGGGTGGAAACAAAAGCTTTCGTTTTCGGTGTCTATGATACATGACCCAAAAATTGTGTTTTTGGATGAGCCTACCGGTGGTGTTGATCCTATAACACGCAGGGAATTTTGGTCAATGATATATGAAGCAGCGCACAGTGGCACCACCGTTTTTGTAACCACTCACTATATGGACGAGGCAGAGTACTGCGACCGGGTGTCTATTATGGTAGACGGTAAAATTGAAGCGATGGATAGCCCATCCGCATTATCAAAACAATACAATGCAAAAGGAATGGAAGAAGTATTTGTGCAATTGGCAAGGAAAGCCATACGATCAGACAATTAGTTATCTGTTAATGGTTGTTAGTTAATAGCTAAGACAACCGATAACAGAAAACGACCAACTAAAATGACGTGAAACAGTTTTTATATTTTATAAGAAAGGAATTTTACCACTTGTTGCGCGACAGGCGAACGTTGTTTATTCTTTTTGGTATGCCGATGGCGCAGATTCTAATTTTTGGATTTGCATTGACCAATGAAGTTAAGAATTCCCGCATTGCTATTCTAGACAATTCAAAAGATGAAGTCACATTATCTATCATACACCGGCTTGAGGCAAGCCGTTACTTTACTATTGCAGAAAACTTAAATTCTTATGCAGAACTAGAACCTGTATTTCAGGAGGGCAAAATTAGACTGGCCGTGGTATTTCCTGAGCAATTTCAAAATAGTTTGCTCCACACCAATGAAGCACCCATACAATTAATTGCTGATGCTACCGATCCCAACGTAGCCAATACATTGATTAATTATGCTTCGGCCATCATCATGGATTATCAAAATAGCATGAAGGAGACCAAAGAGTTCCCTTATGTTATCAAAACAGAGCTGCGCATGTTATATAACCCGCAACTGAAGGGGTCTTATAATTTTGTGCCGGGTGTAATGGCCATGATACTCATGCTGGTAGGCGCAATGATGACCTCAATCTCAATAGTGAGAGAAACAGAATTAGGTACCATGGAGGTTATATTGGTTTCCCCCATTATTCCAATCCGAATAATTCTTGCCAAGATGATTCCCTATCTCTTACTATCAATGGTCAACATTGCTAGCATATTGATAATAAGCGTTTACATATTGGAGGTGCCAATCAATGGAAGCTTGTCATTGCTGTTGTTTGAATGCTTTTTGTTTACGCTTACCGCCTTGGCCCTCGGGCTTCTAATTTCCTCTATTTCAAGTTCACAACAAGTGGCTATGTTAATTTCATTGATGGGGCTTTTTCTTCCTACGGTTATGTTCAGTGGATTTATGTTTCCTATTGAAAACATGCCAATGCCACTCCAGCTATTATCCAATCTTATTCCGGCCAAATGGTTTTACTACATCGTGAAGGATGTGATGATTAAAGGAACAGGATTAGAAACTGTCTGGAAGGAAACACTCATCCTGATAGGGATGTTGGTGGTTTTGTTAACGATAAGCATAAAAAAATTTAAAGTGCGATTGGAATGAGGACACTTCGAATTTTATTGGAGAAAGAATTCAGGCAGATCTTTCGCGATCCTGCCATACTCCGGCTAATTTTTATAATGCCAATAATACAATTACTGGTTCTTCCGCTAGCAGCAGACTATGAAGTGAAGGATATTAATATTGCCATTGTTGACCAGGACCACTCTTCTTATTCTCGCCAGCTTACCGACAAGATTTCTGCTTCCACTTATTTTAATCTTGTCATTTACACCCATTCTTATAATGAGGCCATCCGCGGTGTTGAAAAAGACATGGCAGATGTGGTGTTGCAAATACCTCCTTCATTTGAAAAAAAATTAATAAAAGAGAATGAAGCAAAACTATTTATGGCGTTAAATGCTATCAATGGAGTAAAAGCAAATTTGGGGGGAGTTTATCTGCGCAGCATTATTAATGATTTTAATGGCGAGGTGAGATTGGATTGGCTCCAGTTTCCACGATTTAATCCCCAACCATTGATAAGGATATCTTCCATTAATTGGTTCAATCCTTTGTTGAACTATCAGTTTTTTATGGTGCCCGGTATACTGGTGATATTGGTTACACTGGTGGGGTCTTTTCTTGCTGCTTTGAATATTGTAAAGGAAAAGGAGATTGGAACGATAGAACAGATTAATGTGACACCTATTCGCAAGCATCAATTTATTCTGGGAAAGTTAATTCCATTTTGGATCTTAGGATTGTTGGTGCTTTCCATCGGATTGCTTTTGGCAAGAATCTTTTATGGAATTATTCCAGCGGGCAGTCTATTAACTGTTTACTTGTTTGCTGCAGTATATCTTCTTGCCGTTCTGGGGTTAGGGTTGTTGATTTCCACGTACACGGAAACGCAACAACAAGCAATGCTTATCTCATTTTTTTTGATGATGGTGTTTATTTTATTGGGAGGATTATACACTTCCATTGACAGCATGCCAAAATGGGCGCAAATCTTTACAATGTTCAACCCAGTAACCTACTTTATTGAAGTGATGCGTATGGTGGTCTTGAAGGGGAGCAATCTATATGACATTCGCTATCACCTGTTGATTGTTAGCGGCTTCGGAGTTTTCCTCAACAGTTGGGCTATTATTAATTATAAGAAAAGGAGCTGAAACTGTTCATTTCTGTACGGACTTAGTGTTCGTTTTTCAACAGTTTCAAACAGTAGCACGGACTAAATATTTGATTTTGACCGCTGTGGCTAAATTTTGATTTAGTGAACGATTTTTGTGAGAGTCAGGGAAACCAAAATCTGATGAAAGGATCTACCCTCATTCTCGCTCTAATTGTATTGTTTACATTTCCTGTTTGGATTGGCATGATAGCCGGAGGCTTCGGCTTAATTATAGGGATAATAGGTGCTATTGTTGGCGGGGTGTTTGGTCTTATTGGTGCTGTTTTTGGAGCTATCGGAGGAATATTTGGAGCCGTCTTTAACGGTGTATTTGGGTGGGGAGACCATTGTAACTTTATATCCTTTCCTCATTTTCACCTCAATGGATTTAGTATAGCGGCTGTAATTATAATTGCAGCCCTGGTATTGGGTAGACGAAAATCAATAAGAGAGAAAGATGTAAATGATTAGGCTATGGAATTTTTAATTCTGCCTTAAATCCTT
The DNA here is from genome assembly GCA_019638285.1 of Cyclobacteriaceae bacterium. Taxonomy (GTDB): domain Bacteria; phylum Bacteroidota; class Bacteroidia; order Cytophagales; family Cyclobacteriaceae; genus ELB16-189. Next base: position 36,192 of record JAHBUB010000014.1, read on the forward strand.
TGATATGATTGCGCAGCGCCTCCTGCCATGTTACATCCGCATCCCACTTGGTACCTAAGAATACGTTGCCGGAAGCAAGATGCTTAAAATAAAATTTATACACTGGTGCTTCTGCGGAAATTGTTTTTAATTGCAATGATCCGTTGGGGTAGGTAACAGACGTAAGAGCACTTTCCTTAGACGTATTAGGATATCCGAGTATCTCACGAGCAATTGTACCCTCGGTGTGCACATACAAAAGCAAATAATGAAAACCATTTTTGCGAAGTTCATTGGGGTCAATGCCTGGCGCTGTCATTCCATAACTAAAGGGATAGTTCTCTTTAAAAAATTGGGCAAGGGCACTATCCGCAACAGCATTTTTAAACCAGGGAACAGCCAGACGATCTACCTTTAAATCAATAGCAAAAAAATCAGATCGCCTCCCATTAATGATGCTGATAGGAAAATTCTTTTCAGGATAGCTGTTAATTAATAAGTTTTTTATTGGTTGACTACTCACAGTGGACCGATAGATAGATTGCAAGGCCTCGTTTAAATCTGTATTTTGAACTTCCCACCCCGGCTGGCCATTGATTACGAATTCCTTATTGTTGAATGAAGTGAAAATGAATGAATAAGCATCCTCCTTTTTGGAGATAAGCACAATAAAAGCAATCTCTCGGCTGTCTAAAAATTCTACAATCTTTTGAGTAACATCCGTTCCTGCGAAGACCAAAGCAGATTTAAAATAAGCGACTGCATCTATACCTGTTTTTTGAAATCCGCTTTGAATAGTTTCCAGCTCCTTTTCAGTAAAGGTAGAGGCATAAAACACACACGATTTTTTTGATAGTAGATCGTTAGGCACACGATCCGTTATTTCCAGCTTTGCAGGAATTGGATTAACCATCTCCTGAGCGTAGGCTGCAATTGCGGGAATAGACAAACAGATAAACCAAAAAAACCTCATCGAATTGATAAAACTAACGGATTTGCGAAGATAGTATTGTAATGTGAATGTCTATAGCCCAATATAAAAACCGGTTTCGTCCTTTTTAATAGGATAAGTTTCCAAATCTCGGGAGCGTTCCCCTGATTCACGACCTGTCTTTAATTGGAAGCGATACCCGTGCCACGGGCAAACCACCTCCCCCAGATAATTGATTCTGCCTTTACTCAGTGGCTCACCATTATGCGAGCATTTGTCCTCTATTGCAAAGAAATCATCATTGACTCTGGCCAAGCAGATTCTCGTTTGATGAACAATCAACAGTTGAGTGCTTCCTGGTTTGACTTTGTTGAAAGCATCTTCAGGATTTGAAAATATCTTTATCCACTGCATGAATCAAGCTTTTCTGGAATCGAGTTTTTCATAACTTGGTATAAAATTACCCATACCCATGAAGAAAATCTATTTTATACTCTTACTGGTGTTAAGCTTTACTTTGACTTTTGCTCAAAACACAAAGCAACAGGCCAAGCTGGATCAAAAGGCAAAAGAAATGGAAGCCAAAGTGATAGAATGGCGCAGGCACTTTCACCAGTACCCGGAGCTATCTAATCGCGAATTTAAAACAGGTAAAATGATTGCAGATCATTTGAAATCCTTGGGTCTGGAGGTGAGGTATCCGGTGGCAAAAACAGGAGCAGTAGGTATTTTGCGAACAGGTAAACCCGGACCTACAATTGCACTTCGCGCGGACATTGATGGATTACCCGTAGTAGAAAGAAACAGCTTACCCTTTGCCTCAAAAGAAAAATCGACTTATCTCGGTCAGGAGGTGGGGGTAATGCATGCGTGTGGCCATGATACACACATTGCCATATTAATGGCGGCAGCACAAATATTATCAGAAATGAAATCGGAGCTGAAGGGCACCATCGTGTTTATGTTTCAACCCGCTGAAGAAGGCGCTCCTGAAGGAGAAGAAGGGGGGGCTGCCTTAATGATCAAAGAAGGGGTTTTAGATGACCCAAAAGTAGACGTGGCTTTTGGGTTGCACATCAGTTCACAAACCCCTGTAGGGACATTGACTTTTAAACCGGAAGGATTATTGGCAGCGGCTGACATGTTAAAAATAAAAGTAAAAGGTGTGCAGGCGCACGGTTCTGCCCCATGGTCAGGCATTGATCCGATAGTTGTTTCCGCACAAATTATCAACGGACTACAAACCATAGTAAGCAGGCAACTTGATTTAACACAGGCTGGCGCTGCGCTGACCATTGCTACCATTCACGGTGGAGTAAGAAACAACATTATTCCTGAAGAAGTTGAAATGACGGGAACCATTCGCACGTTGGACAACACCATGCAGGAAGAGATGCACAGAAGAATTAAGAGAACGGCAGAAAAAATTGCGGAAAGCATGGGCGCGACTGCTGAAGTTGAAATCATCAGAGGATATCCGGTTACTTACAATTCTCCTGAGTTGACCAACTGGGCACAGCCTGTGATGGAAAGGGTAGCGGGGAAAGACAAGGCGGTTGTCATCAAAGCAGTGACGGGAGCGGAGGATTTTTCCTTCTTCTCTCAAAAAGTACCGGGTTTCTTTTTCTTTGTGGGAGGAATGCCATTGGAAGTTGACCCAACAAAAGTTCCATCTCACCACACGCCTGATTTTTTTATTGATGAAAGCGGAATGATCACAGGTCTTCGCGCCATGCTAAACCTGACAGTAGATTATATGAATAATCCGATGAAGGGGACAAACACAGGAATGAGGAAGTAATGAGATTTAGGTGAAAGGCCCTTCAGTTAGCGGGCTTTTCGCATTCCGAAATACAGGTAATAAAAACGATGGAACCCGCCATGCAGATACTGGCAAGGCCTTTTGACTCCACCCAATCAATTTTTACTGTCTGGCCAACTTTTAGATTAAAATGATATAACGGATCCTCTGTAAGGGACGGAGCCTTTACATAAACCCTGCGTTCTGGTTCCATCAATGTTCCATCTGCCAGTTCAAACATCAGCCCACAACCGTCTAAGCCTATTTTGTCCACTACAGTAGCATGCGTTGAGCAGGAACTGCTTTCGCAAGGTAGCTCATTCGAGTTTTTACTACACTGCGAAAAGCTTATTACAAATAAAGAGAAAATGACCAGCTCTTTCATATATCCATTTTTATGATCAAACACATCTCGATTGGTTGGAAATAGATTAAATTGAAGACGCTAAGACATTCAAATAATTTTACAATATGAAAAAAATATTTCTTTTCCTTAGCCTGTTAGCAATGTTAGGAAATGCACTGGCACAGAAGAAATCCACCCAGAAAGTAAGTGCCAATAAACAAGCCGTCATTAAATCGGTAGACAGCAAAAAGAAAGCACTCACTGCGTTGAGTGATGAAATATGGGCCTACGCAGAGGTGGCATTTCAGGAAACAAAATCATCTAAAGCTTTGGCCGATTATGCAGAATCGAAGGGCTTCAAGGTGGAGAGAGGAGTTGCAGAAATACCAACGGCCTTTGTAGCAACTTATGGATCGGGGAAACCCGTTATTGGTGTATTAGGAGAATTTGATGCATTGCCAGGGATATCGCAAAAAACGCAACCTACAAAGGAAGCCTTTCAAGGAGGAGGGGCGGGACACGGATGTGGGCACAATCTTTTTGGTGTGGGTAGCTTGGCTGCAGCTATTTCAATAAAGGAATTGATTGAACAGGGAAAGTTGAAGGGGACTATTAAGTTTTATGGTACTCCCGCAGAAGAATCAGGAAACGGGAAAGTATATATGGCCAGAGCAGGTTTGTTCAATGATCTGGATCTTTGTTTTGATTGGCACCCTGGAACAATGACTGAAGCAGCAACACAAAGTTCGACAGCACTGGTTGAATACAACATAGAGTTTTTTGGAAAAGCTGCTCATGCTGCAGGGGATCCCTGGAATGGAAGGAGTGCCCTGGATGGGCTGGAGTTGTTTACAGACGGAATCAATATGTTAAGGGAACATATTAAACCCACCTCTCGTATGCACTATGTAATTGTGAATGGAGGAGACATTCCAAACGTGGTTCCTGAATATGCAAAGGTGTGGATATGGATTCGGGATTCTAAAAGAGAGGAGATGGATAAGCTGGTTGAACGCATGAAGGACATCGCAAAGGGAGGCGCTTTAATGACTGGTGTAGATGCGAAGGCAAGCTTGTTGAGTGGCACCTATGAAATTTTAGTGAACAGGACAGGGGCAGAATACATGCATAAAAACCTGGAGCTTCTAGGGCCCATTAAATTCACTGAAGCAGAGCAAGACTATGCAAAGGCCATTCAAAAAGCAACGGACGTAGATCAGGTAGGGTTGATTGGAGAAATTGGCCCTCTTCGAGAAACATCTGAAAACACAGGAGGTGGCTCCACGGATACAGGAGACGTAAGCTGGATTGTACCTACTATTAGAATGAGTGCCACTACCGGTGCAATAGGTGCCCCTTGGCACTCTTGGGCGGAAGTGGCCTGCTCTGGCATGTCCATTGGACATAAAGGAATGATGCATGCCGCCAAAGCCATTGGTATGACCATCGTGGATGCTTTTGAAAATGAGCAGCTCCGAATAAATGCCAAAGCAGAATTTGACAAAAGAAGAAAAGGGCATGTTTATAAAGCTTATCTATCTGACGGCCCACCACCTATAAAATCTGATCAATGAAATACTTGTTAACAATTCCAGCAATATTGGTCTTTGTACTTTGTGCCAAAGGCCAGCAAAAAGACCCTTCCTTTGAAGAAGTCATTTCCCTTCGCAGCGTGGGAAGCCCGATAATATCTGCGGATGGAAAAACAGTAGCTTTTACTGTGCGCTCCGCGGATTGGAACCAGAACGAGTTTGATGATGAAATCTGGATTTCAAAAAATGGAGGATTAGCATTTCAGGCAACCTATGCTACCAAAGGGTCAAGCGAGTCACCAACATTTTCTCCAGATGGAAAATGGCTGGCCTTCCTCTCTGATCGCATGGGAAAGAATCAGATTTTTGTCATGCGGTTGGAAGGAGGAGAAGCGTTCGCTATCACCGATGAAAAGGAAAGCATTTCAGATTTGGAATGGGGTCCTTCCGGCAGGAAAATATTTTTTATCAAGCAGGAAAAGGAGGACAAAAAGAAAAAAGATGAAGAGAAGAGATATGGAGGTTTTGCAGCAGACGATTCTGAGTTTACATTATCCCATCTGTGGCAGATGGATTTTAATCCTTTGTTGAGAAACCCAGTAGAGCTTCCTTGCTACCAATCTGTGGATTCCTTAAAAGCAAAAGCAGGTTGTTTGGAGTTGGCCAAACCTGATCGATTGACAGAAGGAATGTTTACGGTCACATCATTCAAAATTTCCCCTGATGGATCAAAATTGGCGGTCAATCATCAACCTAATCCACTCATTAATTCTTCTATCAAATCTGACATATCGCTGATAGATTTAGCAACCAAGGAAATAAAGCCACTAATAATAAACGCAGGTAGTGATGCTTTGGCGGATTGGTCGCCCGATTCAAAAGAGTTGCTGTACACCACTAGTGAAAACGACACGACTTCGAACTTTTATAAAAACTCTAAATTATTTGCGGTAAATATAAATGACGGAAAATCCAGAAGGTTGGGAACTAAATTGGATGAGGACATTGGAGGCCAGTTGACGTGGCGGGAAGATGGAATCTATTTTTCTTTGTGGAATAAAACACAAAGACCAATTTATAAGATCAATTCCAAGACGGGCGATTATTCTGTTTTTCTAAACTCACCTGACCAGATTTTTGGAACATCATTTTCAAAGTCGGGCTACTTTGCGATAAATGCAAAAGCATCAGATCAGTTAAATGAAATATACATTTCTCCTATGACTTCCCCCAAACTTCAAAAGATTACAGCAATCAACGATCAGATCAAAAACTGGAGTGTGGCAAAGAGCGAAGTAATCTCATGGAAAAGTAAAGATGGTGCTACCATTGAGGGTATATTGCACAAACCACAGGATTACGATCCTTCTAAAGAATATCCACTACTTGTTGTCATTCATGGTGGTCCAACTGGAATTGATTATCCAACACCTGTTCCAGCTTATGTTTACCCCATTGTTCAGTGGTTGAACAAAGGGAGCCTTGTGCTCCGGGTAAATTATCGCGGGTCTGCCGGATATGGCGAGGCTTTTCGATCATTGAATGTAAAAAACCTGGGTGTGGGAGATGCCTGGGATGTAATATCAGGAGTAGAATACCTGGATTCTAAAGGCTTAATAGACAAGAACAGAATGGGATGTATGGGATGGAGTCAGGGGGGGTATATTTCTGCATTTCTTACCACGACCACAGATATTTTTAAGGCTATTTCAGTAGGAGCGGGAATTTCTGACTGGGCTACCTACTATGTAAATACTGACATCCATCCATTTACCCGTCAATACCTGAAAGGCACGCCCTGGAGTGATCCTGAAATCTATAGAAAAACATCTCCAATAACCTATATCAACCAGGCCCAGACACCTACGCTTATTCAGCATGGCGAGTTTGACAAGCGAGTGCCAATACCCAATGCTTACGAGCTGCTGCAAGGCCTTCGCGATCATGGTGTGAAAAGCGAATTGATCGTGTACAAGGGGTTTGGACATGGCATCACCAAACCCAAAGAACGATTGGCCGCCAATTGGCACAACTGGCAGTGGTTTAATAAATATATTTGGGGAGAGGAAATTAAATTACCAATTACAGAGACAACCGATAATAAATAACCATGAAGACATTTTTAAAAATCCTGCTTTTACTTTTTGCTGTTCCTGCTTTTGCGCAAAACGGTACCAAACCTATTGTCACAACAGATGTATTGAAACTGACAACAGCCGATCAAATCCAAATCTCTCCGGATGGATCGAAGGCAGTAATGGTAGTTACAAAAAAGGCCGTTAAAAAAGAGTCCGACTATTATTACACACGCCATTTATATATGGTCAATTTGAATGGAGGTGATCCCATTCAACTCACATTCGGGGAGCGCAGTGATGGGCAGCCCGTCTGGTCGCCAGATGGAAAGCAACTTGCTTTTGTGAGACGCGATGGTGACGCTTCTCAGATATGGATTTTGCCACTGAGCGGAGGTGAGGCATATCCACTTACCAAAGTGAAAACGGGAGCCTCCCAGCCAATGTGGTCACCGGATGGAAAGAAAATTTTGTTTAGCTCCAGCATTCCGTTTCATGACATTTCAGGAAGCCCCGGGTGGGAAAATGAAAGACCGGGTAGGGGATACAATGACGAACCCAACTGGTTGGGAATGAAGGAGGAAGAAAAGAAGAGTATAAAGGCGTCCCCCGATGGGTCTATTGAAGAAATCAGAGCTTGGATGGCTAAAAATGCCAGTGAAAAGAACCCAAGAGTAATTACTCGGCTTCAGTTTCAAGGCGAAAATGATTTGCAACCAGAACGAAGATTTTCCCACTTGTTTGTTGTCTCGGCTACTGGCGGAGAAGCCACTCAGATCACAAATGGGTTTCAAAGTTTTCGCCAGGCCAGTTGGTCTCCGGACGGGTCTAAAATTATTTGTACTTCTGAATTACCTACTGTGGAGCCTGACGGAAACAGGAAGTCTTCCATTTGGCAAATGAATGCTGACGGCAAGGAGTTGAAGGAGTTTTTATCATTCAAGGAGTATCCGGCATTGGGGGCTGTGTATTCTCCGGATGGCAAGTCTATACTCTTTCTTTCCAGGAGTGGTGAAGACTTTTTGAGAGGACAACTAGAGCTCGGGGTAATGAATGCCAACGGAACGAATCCTAAGGTATTGACAGAAAGCTTTGACAGGGATGTCTCTTCTCCTATCTGGTCGCAGGACGGAAAGACAATTTATTTTACTGCCTCTGTTGATGGTGATGTTCCTCTTTACAGTATTTCTGTTAAAGGAGGTAAGCCAGTGGTGGTAATTGGCAACGATAAAGGGGTAATGGATTATGATCTGAAAGGAGATAGAATTGTGTATGGCCAAACAGAAATCATTAATCCGTGGGATGTGTATCAGATGACCATTAAGGACAAGAAAACAACACAGCTCACCAAATTGAATGAATCATGGCTTAAGGATAAGAAGGTGATACTTCCTAAAGAATATTGGATTACTCGCCCAGATGGCGTAAAGGTGCAATATTGGGTGATGGAGCCCATGAATAAAAAGGATGGAACAAAGTATCCTACAATTTTAAGTATCCATGGAGGGCCAACTGCCATGTGGGGCCCCTCAGGATTTTCTATGTGGCATGAATTTCAAATGCAGGTTGGATGGGGATACGGAATAGTCTTTTGTAACCCAAGAGGCAGTGGAGGATATGGAGAGGATTTTAAAAGAGGAAATTATCAAGACTGGGGAGTTAGTCCTGCCAATGATATTTTGGCAACATTGGATGAGGCAGCAAAGAATAATTCGTGGATAGACAAAGATCAATATTTTGTAACAGGTGGAAGCTATGCCGGTTATATGGTGGCCTGGTTGGTAAGTCAAGATCAACGATTCAAAGCGGCAAATGCACAACGCGGAGTGTATGACCTTACCACTTTTATGGGAGAAGGAAATGCATGGAGACTTGTACCAGATTATTTTGGCTATCCCTGGGAGAAAGGCATTCAAAAATTACTGGATGAGAATTCGCCTTATGCCTATGTAGATAAGATAAATACCCCACTTCTAATTATGCACAGTGATAAAGATTTGAGAACAGGGGTTATACAATCAGAAATGCTTTATAAGAGTTTGAAAATTTTAGGTAAACCTGTAGAATATATTCGCTATCCTGATGAAGGGCATGAGCTGTCCCGAAGCGGTAATCCTCTTCGGATGATGGACAGACTGATAAGAATTGTTGAGTTCTTTGAGCGATATGCCAAACATCCCGAGACGCCTCCGGCTGTTTTAAATGGAGCGGGGAATTAATTTGACAAGACAAAGAAACGTTTTACGAAAGCGATTTAAATAAATTAAAGAAAGGGCCATTGTACTTATACAATGGCCCTTTATGTACCACCCAGAGAAGTTCATGCGGATATGCCCATGCATGATTTTTGGGAAACCAGGAATAAAGTCTCATTATGAATCCCTCGGAGGTAAGAAGTAAGAGGAAAGGCCAAAGATGAATCATGGCATGAATGGCTTCTTTCCTTTCTTACGTACCAAAGCTGGCTTGAATGTTTATAAATAAACTCCATGTTTAATTAACTTGGCAATCTAAATAACCCAATTGAGGGGATGAGACACAGGTTTACAATAACACTGGTCATTTTATCAATTCTTATAGGGGGAAAACTTCAGTCCTTCGGTCAATCACCTTATATCGATAGTTTAAAAACCTTGCTTAATACTGTCACTATTCATGACACGGTGAGGGTGTGGGCTCTTAATGAATTAAGCAGGGAACAAGTTTATGGGGCTCCCGACAAAGCTTTGCGGCTAGTGAGTCAAGCATTGGAATTGGCGCGTAAAACAGGCTACCAAAGGGGTGAAGCATATTCATATCGTGTGTTGGCATCAATTAGCGCCACGAGCGATCGCTATTCGTCTTATTCGGAATATTTGCAAAAGGCAATCAGACTATTTATTAATCTGGAAGATTCAGTAGGTCTTGCCAATTGTTACATTACTGAAGCTGTTGTTTACAACAGGCAATTTAATTTTGAAAACTCAATTCATTCTTATCTAAAGGCCCTTCCTATCTTTAGAAAGGCGAATATGCAGGAGCGAATTGCGCTATGCTTAAGCAATATGGGGTTCGTTTACTATCAGATGGAGAAATTTGAGGAGGCGAAGGAAAGTTTGGTGGAAGCCATTTCAATTAATGAATCCCGAAAAAATCTAACCGCCTTAATAAATAGCTATAACAATCTTGGCCTTGTGTTGCTGCGATTAGGAAGTCTGAATGAGGCAGAAAAATACTTTGAAAAGGTTTTACGATTACATGAAGAGTTGAAAGACAATTCCAATCCCGAGGCCTTTGTAGAAACCCTTATTGGCAAGGCACAAATTTATAAATTCAGAGGTCGCTTTAAAGAAGAGAAAAAATTATTAGATGAGGCAAAAATTTATTCAAAGAAATTCAATTACCTGCGATTGCTAAAACAGACGAATCTACAATTAACAGATTACTATTTAAGAGCGGGTGAATATGATAAGATGCAGCAGGTTTTAGGTGAATTCACCATTATTGATGATAGTATAACGAAACATTACAGAAGAAATGAAGCAACAATTATCGCCAGTGTAATAAGTGCCACCAAGCTTGAATCAGATTTTGAAAACGCGCAGGAAAGTATTGCAAAGCAGGGACTGGTGATTGCACAGCAAAGGAGAACGCTGATAGCGGCTATTCTTGTAAGCACTTTGTTCTTTGTCCTTCTCATTCTTCTCATTCATTCGAACAGAACGAGGAGGCGCCTGAACAGAACGTTGGCTGCCCATCGTGAAGCGATTGACAATAAAAACATAGAACTTGAAAGAGTGAATCAAACAAAAGACAAATTTTTTTCTGTGGTAGCCCACGATTTGCGCAGTCCCCTCAATTCGTTATTTGGCTTTTCTAATTTGCTGGTAAAACATGCTGAATCCATGTCTAAAGAAGAAATTCAGACGATGGGAGCAAAACTTAGAGAGTCCGTGTCAGATACGCTTAAGATGACAGAAAATCTAATAACCTGGGCACGCTCGCAAATGCATGAAGAGCAAACAAGGCCTGAAATTATTAAGGTAAGATCAGTTATTGATGAAACCTTCAGAATGGCAAAGGAAGATGCTTCAAAAAAGGGAATTATGTTAAAAAATAATACGGATGCGCAAGCAAACGTTTATTCGGACAGAAATCATTTATTATTAATCCTCAGGAATATAATTAATAACGCCATCAAGTATACTGAGGCAGACGATGAAATTTCAGTGACTACAGCTGAAGCAGATGGGCAGACTGAAATAGTAGTGGAAGACACAGGGATAGGAATGGATGATGAAATAAAGGAGAGACTCTTTTCATTGGAAGGAACCATTAGTCAGGTAGGAACTTCCGGTGAACGAGGCACAGGATTAGGCCTGGTATTGGTTAAGAATTTTGTAGAGAGAAACAATGGATCACTGAGTGTAAGCAGTGAAAAGAATAGAGGAACTAAATTCGTTGTGATATTACCTTCCTCCCCTTCTTGATTTCAACCCTTTTTCGTTTTTATATTTGACCCTGAGAAATCATTCAATCAAATCAAACTATGAAATCCTTATTATTTCTGTTTTCAGTAGTATTGCTCTCATGTTCATCATCAGATTCTGGTAGTTCCACATCCCCTTCAAGTGTTGCTGAAGGGTTACCTACTGGTGCAATTAAGGAACAATTTGCAGACGCCCCTTCTCTTATCGGATTTACCGTGAAAGATGCCAGTGGAAACATTTCGCAATCCGGATTAGTGGAAGATGGGAAGCGTATAGGGAATTGGACCGAATATTCTCCCAATGGTATTGTTAAATCTGTAGTCTCCTATGTAAATGGTAAAAAAGAGGGATTGGCCCTTGAAATAAACAACAGCGGACAGCTTGAAAAGCAGATGATGTACCACAGCGATCAACTGCATGGGATTTACAAAGAATATAAATACACTACTTTAAAAGAAGAGCGCAACTATCAGAATGGAAAACTGGAAGGGATAGTAAAAGTCTATTACGACAATGGTAAAATAATGGAAGAGGGGGCCTATCAAAATGGAACCCGCCACGGAGTGTCCAAATGGTACGATCAAGACGGAAATGTGACCATAGAATATGAGTACGATAACGGGAAATTGATAAAAAAATAGACCGTTTTGAATCTAATTCCGAAGAATTTCGTATGTAAGGATTACCACCCAACAAAAAAGTGGAATGAGCGTTGAATAGAAGTGTACAAGGGGAAAATTAGTACCACGATTTAACTTGAGAGACTCCTTGCCTTCTAAAAATTGTTTAACTAAAATTTAAATTATTACGAGCTATGAATAAGTTCTTTCAACTTGTGATTGCAGCTATCCTGGGAAGTGGCTTTACTATGGTAGCTAACCAATGGTACGGGAATGAAAATAAGAATGTTAGGATTGAGCATATTAATGGTGTGCCGGCCACCTCAGTGGCATATACGGTTAATGAAAATGGAGAGGCGATCCCCCTTGACTTTACGGGCACTGCAGACAAGGTGACGCCCGCAGTTGTTTACATTCGGTCTACACAGGAAAACCCAGTGTATAGAAATTCTCGCGATCCATTAAGGGAATTTTTTAACGGCCCATCGCCCATGCAACGAGGACCTAGCCAAAGCTCGGGATCCGGGGTGATTATAAACAAGAATGGTTATATCGTCACAAATAATCATGTGGTGCAAGGCGCTGACATTGTGGAAGTAACAATGTCAGACAATAGCACCTATAAAGCGGAAGTGATAGGAACAGACCCTGACACAGACCTTGCTGTGATAAAAGTAAACCACACAGACTTACCTTATTTATCCTTTGCCAATTCTGATGAATCAAAAGTAGGACAGTGGGTTCTGGCAGTAGGGAATCCGTTTAATCTCAACTCTACAGTTACTGCAGGAATAATTAGTGCAAAGGGAAGAAACATTAATATCATAAACTCAAACTCAAGAAATGAAACTGAGCAGTTGGGCAACACTGCCATTGAATCATTTATTCAAACGGATGCTGCCATCAATCCCGGAAATAGTGGAGGAGCATTGGTTTCATTAGATGGCAGTTTATTGGGAATAAATACGGCTATTGCTAGCCCCACTGGTGCTTACTCAGGATATGGTTTTGCGGTTCCCTCTAACATCGTAAGCAAAGTGACAGAAGACCTGATTGCCTATGGCGCAGTGCAGCGCGGATGGCTTGGTGTAACGGTACAAAATGTTACCAGCGATCTGGCCAAGCAAGAAATGCTGGATCGTAATGAGGGGGCCTTTATTGTGGATTTTGCTGAGAATAGTTCTGCTAAGGAAGCCGGCTTACAAAAAGGAGATGTAGTGATCCGAATGGACGAATCAGAGATTAAATCAAGTACAGCATTAATTGAATATGTAGGTCAGAAGAGACCCGGTGATAAAATTGAAATAACCGTTGATCGTAAAGGTAAAATTGTGGAGGTGCCGGTGACACTTAAAAACAGAAATGGAGATGTGACTACTGTAAAGCGAGAAGAGAAAGATGCAGTAACTTCTCTTGGACTTTCTATGGAAAACATAGATCAGAAAATTTTGAATAGGCTGGACTTGAAAAATGGTGTTCGTGTAAGTAAGCTTGAGAATGGTAAAATTGCTCGATATACTGAGATGCGTGAAGGTTTTATCATTACCCATATAGATGATCAGCCGGTAAAAACGGCCAAGGAGGTAAATGAGATACTAAAGAAGAAAAAGGAAGGTGACCTTGTTACATTTTCCGGTATCTATGAAGACTTCCCTCGGGAATATATTTATGCACTTAGAATGTAGAACCTAAATGAAGAAGTATGAGAAGACTGTTTAAAAAAGGCGAGCGCGTTCGTAGCCGGATTGATGGAAAGGTGATGGAGGTTTTGAAATATATAAAAAACAACCTTGTTGAGGTGAGGTGGTTTGATCTTGAAAAGAAGGAAATACGAGTCAATAAAATAAAGGAGGATAAACTCTCCAAAGCGGCCTAAGAAAAAGCCCCGATTTTAAAGACGGGGCTTTTTTTATTCGGTTCTTAGTGATTCAATGGGGTTGGAAAGCCCTGCTTTGATGCTGTGAATGCTTACAGTGACAAATGAAATAACAAGCGTGATGCCTCCTGAAACAACAAAAGTTATCCATCCAATATCAGTACGGAAAGCAAAACCTTCAAGCCATTGTGACATGGCATACCAGGCCAATGGCACCGCTATCACGATTGATATTAATACCATGATAGAGTATGACTTTGAAAACAACTGGACAATATCAGGCACAGAGGCACCTAAAACTTTTCTTATTGCTATTTCTTTTGTGCGCAACATAACAGTAAATGAGGCCAGTGCGTATAAGCCCAAACACGCCACGAAGATTGCAAATAGCGTAGCGAAAGTGAGAATCTTGGTTAAATTATCCTCTGTCTTGTATAAGGCCTCCATTCTTTCTGCCGGGAAAAAATATTCGTATGCCTTATCAAAGTTCATGGACCTCCAGGTTGTTGCTATTTGATCAAGTGTAACTTGATGGGAATTACCCTCAAGCTTAACAGAAATATATCGGTAGTTTCTTGCACTGTCGCCACCATAGTAATGCACTATGGGCATGATGGGTTGTTTTAATGAGGCATAATTAAAATCCTCAACCACTCCTATTACTTCCAAAGGCCTGCGTGAGCTGGGATAAATCAAATGTTTGCCAATTGGATCTTCCCAACCAATGTCTCTAACGGCTGCCGCATTAAGAATGATGGAATTATTTTTGTCATTTTCAGAGTTGGGCAAAAAATTTCTGCCTGCAATTAATTTGATACGGTAGGTATTAAAATAATCCTCCTCTATAACAGCGGTCTGATAGTCAAGCGGACTCATGTCTTCTTTACCTTGCGGTAGAAAGAGGGAGAAACTACCTGGATAGTCTCCGGGAATGCCACTCGATGCAGTTACTAATTTTACTCCTGCTAATTGTTTGAGTTGTTCTTTGAAAGCAACCAACCTGGAAACAGCGGTGCTTCCGTCTTCAAAGTCGCGTATACCTACAGGTATTACCACGACATTGTCTCTGTCAAACTTTACATCATAGTTGCGCATATAATCAACTTGTTGATTAATGATCAATACGGCACTTAACAGAATAATGGCTAAAGTAAACTGAAGAATGACAAGTCCATTTCGCAACAGCATGCTTCCGCCTTTTGAGGGGGCCCCTTTCAATACTTCACTTGGAATAAAACTTGAAATAAAGAAGGAGGGATAGCTGCCACTAAGCATGCCGATAACGATGCCAAGAAGAATAATAACTCCAACCATTAATGGATTGTCTATAAAATTTATAGGAATGTCGAGTCCAATAAGATCGCTAAAGAAGGGGAGTAAAAGTTCGGCCAATAGACCACCGAGCACCAAAGCAAAAAAAGTAAGTAAAATAGACTCGCTTAAGAATTGATAAATGAGCCCTTTCTTTGATGCGCCCATTACCTTTCTCACACCCACCTCTGTGGTTCGCGTCAGCGATTGAGCTGTAGCCAGATTTGTAAAATTGATGGAGGCAATGAGTAATATGGCTATGGCTACTATTAATAAAGTATACGCATATTTTCTCTGATCAGTAAATTCATTATTGTAGTCTTTCAGCGGAATAAAAAGCACATTTCCCCTTTCTGATTCATCTACATATTTATCCATGATGAGATGGGCTTGCGTACGGAGCAAACCAATATCATTGGCTTGGTTAAGTTTAATGAACGAAGTGCAAAAGGAACTTCCCCAGAGATTGTCACCCAAAAATTGATGTGCGATTCGTTCATTGGCAGGGATTACTGTTTCAAATGTGAAAGATGAGTTACCAGGTATTTTACCAATAACCCCAGTAACGGTTCTGTCTGTGGAAAAGCCGAAATTGAGTACTTTGCCCAGTGCTTCTTCATTGCCAAAAAACTTTTTAGCTACCTCTTCGGAAATTACAACTGAGTTTGGATCATTGAGGAAAGTGCTAGGGTCACCGGCTAAAATCGGGAATGTGAAAAAGGTAAAAAAAGCAGAATCTGCATAGAAGAGCTGTTGTTCAAAAAGCTTGTCACCATGTCTTACCCATGTTTGTCCTGCCGAGAAACCCCGGGTGAAACTTTGCACTCCTGCAAACTCATTCTTGGCGGCTTCTGCATAAGGAAACCAGGTATCATAAACGGGTATTCGCCCGGTTTCTGTTGCACGATCCCTATACATAAAAAATATGCGCGCTGAGTCCTTATGAAACTGATCGAAGGTGAGTACACTCATCGCATAGAAAGTAATTAATATGGTGATGGCCACACTGCCAGCGAGACCAATGATGTTAATAGCAGCATATGATTTATGCTTTAAAATGTTTCTAATGGCTACTTTGATGTAGTTAACTAGCATATACTTGACTTTATTTCTCTTCGCTTAAACTCCTTTGTTTATTCTTCCTTTAAAGTATCAACAGGATTAAGAGATGCAGTGTGAATTGTTAAGTAACCAATGGTGATCCAGGCAATTAGCAAAGTACCTAGTCCGGTCAGCAAAAAGATCCAAATGCTAATATCTATTTTGAAGACAAAATTGTTGAGCCAATCACTCAATATCCACCAGGAAATTGGCACCGCAAGTAGGGTGGAAACAACTATAATTTTTGAATAGCCCATCACCAAACTCATTAATAGGGATGCAGTAGGAGCACCAAGCACTTTTCTTATGCCTACTTCTTTCTTGCGCTGTGCAAAATTTAATGAAGCAAGGCCAAACAAACCCATGCAGGACAATACAATGGCAATGCCAGCGAATAGTGCAAAGACAACACCCATCGTATTTTCGAAAGTGTATTGCGCGTTGATATTATCTTCCAGAAATGAATATTCGAACCCAAAATTGTTATCAAACTCTCCCCATATTGATTTAATCTGTGTTAAGGTCTTGGGTACATCTTCCGAATTTAATTTTATTAGCACGGTATTATAAAGAGGTGACCTTTCCACAATCATCGGCCGAACAGGTTGATGCAGGGATTGGTAATTGAAATCTTTAATAACTCCCACAATGGTTCCTTTGGTTTTCTTCTCATCTTCTACCAATACAATTTCTTTTCCTATCGGATCAGTGAGTTGCAATTCCCGGGCTGCCGATTCATTCACGATGTAGGCATTTGTTGTATCCTTCGAAAAAGAACGATCAAATCCTCTTCCCTCCACCACCTCCAAACCCAATGTTTTTATCAAATCATAGTCCACATACATTTGCGAAGCTTCTACTTCATGCTGCGGATCATCTACACGATGTATACCGTTTTGATTGAATTGAGTACCCGGTACATTGGATGTGGCACCGACCTGTTCTACTCCGGGTACATTCTTTAGTTCATTTTGTAGTGTTTCAAAATTGCGCCTCATTTCGCGATCTTGAATTGGGATAAGCAGTGTGGCATCTTTGCTGAAACCCAGATTTTTATTTTGAATGAAATTCATTTGATCAAGAATGATAACCGTTCCTGAAATTAAAATGATGGCCATCGTAAATTGAAAAACCACTAAGAGCTGAGAAAAGTTGTTTCCACTTTTGCTGGTAACAAACTTTCCCTTGAGCACCTGTACTGGGTTAATGGATGAAAGAATGACAGAAGGATATAGGCCCGACAGTATACCTGTAACAATGCCAATGCCGAGGATGATTACTATAATAATTGGGTTATCCAGTAAATTAATACTCAGTTCTTTGCCACTCAGTAAATTGAAAAAGGGAAGAAATACTTCTACAGCCAAGCCGGCAAGGATCATTGAAAACAGAGCCACCAAAAGGGACTCTCCAATGAATTGAATAGACAATTGTTTTTTAACAGCACCCAGTGCTCTGCGTACGCCAATCTCCTTGGCACGTTCGGCAGACTTGGCGGTAGTTAAATTTATAAAATTGATAACAGCAATGATGAGGATGAGAAAGGCAGCCGAAGCCATGATGTAAACGTATTCAATATTGCCGTTGGGCTCAAGCTCCCATCTAAGGTGCGACTTGAGATGAATGTCTCTTATATTTTGAAGACGAAAGCCCTCCTTGTTTTGAATGATTTTGCGAATGCCCTCGTCACTTACATTGATATACTGTGCGGCCCAAGGCAATAATTGACTTTCCAGTTTTTTAGGATCGGCATCGGGGCGGAGTTTAATATAATTGAAGTGACCAAAATCGGCCCATGTATAGTAGGCACTCCCTGGGCTTTCAAATGCCTTCATGTGTACGTAACTGACTAAGGCCGAAGCATGAAAGTGAGACTGTCTTGGCATATCTTCATAGACACCTTCGATCTCTATCAGATTTTCATTCCCATTAAAAGCCAAAAATTTTCCTACTGGATCTTCATCCCCAAAATATTTGTAGGCCGCAGATTGGGAGAGCATTAATTTGCCAGGTGTTCGAAGTAATGTTTTTTTATTTCCTTTAAGAATTTTCAGGGGAAACACATTAAAAAAAGTACTGTCTACAGATAGGATATCTTTTTCGTTGTATTGAATGTCTTTTTCCAGATTGCGCACGGAAAAACTTTGCTTCGTTAAACCCGGACCCCAAATGGGCGAAAGTGTTACAGCGTTAACTACCTCGGGAAAATCTTTCACCATGGCTTGGGCCATGGGATGAGGTGTTCTGGTTTGAGGATCTCCAGACTGCCAGTATATGCGATAGATATTAGCTGTTTCCGGATCGTAGCGATCGTAGCCGACTTCATCCTGCACATAAAGAAGAATCAGGATTACGGATGCGATCCCAACTGTAAGACCGACTACATTGATGAGCGTGTATACTCTGTTTTTGAGTAAGTTTCTTAGCGTAATGAGCAAGTAGCTTCGAAGCATATGAGTGGATTTTGCATTCCGAATGCTACTAATATGCCAATAGTTTTAACTAATTGAAATACAGATAGATGCGAGGACTATAAAATTAAGCACTGATTCATAATGAAACAATCAAGTGTACCATAATGGAACGTTTTTGTATCTTTAATAAATAATGAGAACCTCGGCCCATATTCTGGTGGTGGATGACGATCCGGACATTGTTCAGAGCGCCAGAGTGGTCCTGCGACAGCACTTTGAGCAAGTAAGCACGGAATCTAACCCGCAAAATTTATCATTTTTAATTAATGAAAACCATCCTGATGTGGTTTTGCTGGATATGAACTTTACTGCAGATGTAACAAAAGGAAGAGAGGGTCTTTTTTGGTTGCAAAAGATAGTAGAAGAACATCCCTCTCTTAGTGTGGTGATGGTAACGGCTTTTGGTGACGTGAAATTAGCTGTGGAGGCCATGAAAATTGGGGCTGTGGATTTTGTGGTGAAGCCATGGGAAAACGAAAGGCTTGTTGCAACAGTGAACGCTGCATTTCAACTTTCGAAATCTAAACGTGAAGTAGCCAAGCTTAAGCTCCATCAAACCAGAATGGCAGAGGTTTATGCACAACCAGATTCTTCTATCATCGGTGAGTCAAAAGGCATTAGAAATGTCTTTTCAATGATTAAACGAGTAGCGATCACAGATGCCAATATTTTATTGCTAGGAGAAAACGGGACCGGAAAGGAACTCGTGGCAAAATCGATTCACTACCAATCTCACCGTTGTGATGGGCCATTTGTAAAAGTAGATGTAGGGGCTATACCTGATAGTTTGTTTGAATCGGAAATGTTTGGTCATGTAAAGGGTGCCTTTACGGATGCGAAACAAGATCGTATAGGAAGGCTTGAGTTGGCTTCAGGTGGCACTTTGTTTTTAGATGAGATTGGGAACTTGCCTTTGGCACAGCAAAGTAAATTGCTCACTGTTTTACAAAATAGGATTATCACTCCAGTTGGGTCGAACAAACAAATTCCCATAGATATAAGATTGATATCTGCTACCAATGAGCACATTCGAGAATTGGTGGCTCAGGAAGAGTTTAGGGAAGATTTACTTTATCGAATTAATACAGTTGAGATTATTGTTCCGCCCCTTAGAGAACGATTGGACGATATCCCATTATTGCTTAATCACTTCTGTTCTATTTACAATAAAAGGTATAGTAAATCACTTGGTATAGATCCCCGGCTTATTCAAATATTAGAAAGCTATGCTTGGCCGGGCAATATCAGAGAATTTCAACATGCGGTTGAGCGGGCAGTGATTCTATGTGAAGGTAAAAACATTACCGCCATGGACTTTCAGTTTCCGGACCAACGAAGGGTTGATTTTAGTAACTTAACAAATCTCAGTGATGTTGAACGCAAGGCGATTGAAGACACTATCCATAAAAACAAAGGTAATCTAAGCAAAGCGGCAAAGGAGCTCGGTCTGGGCAGAACCACACTATATCGAAAAATTGAGAAATATGGATTGTGAGATGTTAATTATTCGAAATTGCTACTAAAAGAATTCAGATTGAATATTGTATTGAGGGTGGCGTTGATCATCGCCCTCGCAATATTGCTTTCGTATGTGTTGACCAACAAAGAATGGTTTTTCACGCCATTCACCCTTGTATTGTTATTGATTATTTCCATTTGGCGCCTGATACACTACATTGAAAAAACAAATAAAGACCTTACCAATTTTATCCTTTCTATCAAGCAAGGCGGATTCACTTCTTCATTTCCTCAGGGGAAGAAGGGTGAAACTTTTAGGAGACTATCACGGGCATTTAATGATGTGATAGAAGAGTTTAGGAAGATAAACCTGCAGCGGGAGACTCACTACCAATATTTGCAAACATTAACAGAAAACATACAAGTAGGTATAATAAGTTTTGATCACTCAGGGAAGATAGAACTGGTCAATCCTGCCGCGCTACGATTGTTGGGAACACTCCGTTTAAAAAACATCATTGAAATAAAAAAGATTAATTCAAAGCTATTTCAAGTAATGAATGATTTGGAACCGGGACAACGGCAAGTGTTCAAAACAATAATGGCAAAAAGTGAGATGCACCTGTCTGTTCAGGTAAAGGAGCTGAGCATGAATGAGACTTCATACAAAATTATGCTTATTCAGAATATTAATCAGGAGTTAGAGGACCAGGAAGTAGATGCATGGCAAAAATTAATAAGAGTACTTACCCATGAAATAATGAATTCAGTCACCCCAATTGTGTCGTTGACAGAAGCAATGAATACAATGTTAGTAGCGTCAAGTGGGGAACGGAGGAAACTGGAGACCCTTGACACAGAAGACAAGGAAGATTTGTTTAGCAGCCTTCAAACAATTGAAAAAAGGTCGAGAGGACTTTTGCGATTCGTTAATGCGTATAAAGACTTTACAAAAGCGCCAGAGCTCATCCTGTCACAAGTGGATATTGGCGACTTGATCGAACAAGTTTTGAGTCTTCTAGGTCCTGATATGGAAAGAAATCGAATAACGCTGGAGAAAAGTGGCGTGAAGGATCATTTTATGGCAAAAGTGGATGCTTCGTGGCTGGAACAAGTGGTTATTAATGTAATTAGAAATGCGATAGATGCCCTCGAGAATACCGCGGGTCCTGAAATAAAAATTGAGGCACTCCAAAAAGGGAGCAAAAATTACATTTCAGTAGTTGACAATGGGCAAGGAATGGACAAGGAAACACTGGACAAGATTTTTATTCCCTTCTTCACCACCAAGAAAAGTGGAACGGGCATTGGACTAAGCCTTTCGAGACAGATTATGAAGCTGCACAAGGGAAGTTTGACGGTAACAAGTGAACCGGACAAAGGTACAGTAGTGTTGATGGAGTGGTAGTTTCAACACGCATCAGTACGCAACTGTTGGGATAAGGCAATAACATTTACCTTTGCAGAACAATTTGTTATCAGAGTCGGTTTTAATATTAGTTAAATTAAAGAGCCATCAAAAAGTTTGACATCCCCGCCTACTATAGATCATCCATTACAGGTAGAGTAAAGGAATCCAGAAAAAATATGGATATGCGAAAACAAGACTTTGCTCCGGCTCGCCTTGATTTTGGGCCAGTGGTATTTTATATCGCACGTCATTTTGGCTTTTGCTATGGTGTGGAGAATGCCATTGAGATTAGTTATAAAGCATTGGAGGAGAATCAGGATAAAAATGTATTCCTTTTAAGTCAGATGATCCACAATCAGGAGGTAAACAATGACCTTCAAAGCAGGGGTGTTCGATTCATTATGGACACGGAGGGCACTCAATTAATTCCCTGGGAAAGGTTAAGCAGCAAAGATGTAGTCATTATTCCTGCTTTTGGAACGACTATAGAAATTGAACACCGTTTGCTTGATATGGGAATTGAGGTGCAGAAATACAACACCACTTGTCCTTTCGTAGAAAAGGTATGGAACAGAGCCAGCAAACTGGGAAAGGATGATTACACAGTAATTATCCATGGTAAACCCAAGCACGAAGAAACAAGAGCGACCTTTTCTCACAGTGCACAAGGAGCTCCATCTGTAATTGTAAGGGACATGGAAGATGCTATTATATTAGGTGATTTTATATCGGGAGAGAGAAGTCTGGCAGACTTTAAAAAAGTATTTGAAGGAAAATATTCAGAAGGATTTGATCCATCGATCCACCTGCAAAAAGTGGGAGTTGTTAACCAAACAACAATGCTTGCTACCGAAACGCAGGCAATAGCTGACTATTTTAAAAACCTGATGAGTGAAAAGTATGGTCTGAATCAAATTAGATCTCACTTTGCAGACACACGCGATACGCTGTGCTATGCCACTAATGACAATCAGGACTCAACGTATGAATTACTAAAAACGGATGCTGACCTGGCTGTGGTGGTGGGTGGCTACAACAGCTCTAACACTTCACACATTGTAGAATTGTGCGAACGAAAATTCCCTACCTACTTTATCAATTCAGAGGATGAATTGAAGTCTAAAGAGGAGATCAGTCATTTCAACTATCACGAAAAGAGAAAGATGGTTACCAGCAACTATATCCCGGCTAAAAATCAAGTTAAAATTGTATTAACCAGTGGCGCTTCCTGCCCGGATACGTTGGTAGACAGGGTAATGCTCAGACTACTTGAATTTTTCCCTTCTCATAAGTCAGTGGAAGAAATTTTAGAAAAATTTTGAAGCATTGGCTGCTCCGGCAAACTTTTGATTAGTGAAGAACTAATATTGAATTTTGTAAAAAAGGCATAATACTAAAAAAGTAATTACTTCACACTTTCCCCGAGACACTCGGTATTTATTTTACGATCACAGTGAAGAAGAAAATTTGCTTTTATCTTCGAAATGCAATTATCAGCATATTCCTCTTCAAAATGGTTGAGGCGTAATACCTGGTTGTGCAGAAGCGCATCTTCAAAAAGCTTGGTGTTCTGCGGAGGCATGAGGGGATCCAGGTCGTTGGTAATGATGAGTGTGGGGACAGGAATATTTTTAAGTGTATTTTCTTCCTGGGATACCCTTCCATCATGCCACTGTACGAGTGCAGGAATAAATGCCTGAAACCACGCTACTCCTTCTGCTAATTCAGGGTTTGATTCCATAAATGCCTGGACATTTGCTGGTGTGCTTTCTGAAAATTCTTCATAGGCGGTAAAACTCAAAAATGTAGAATTGTTTGCCCCCTTAAGCATTCGAGCAGGAAAATCACCTAACTCTTCAACAACCGCAGTATCTCGTACATTTAGCGCATGAACAAATCGAGGAACAGTCTCAAAAGCATCTGCTTTAAAAAACAGATATCTAATGAAAAACACAGCATCTTGTGGATTAAGGGTAAAATCCCTATCCAATAATCTTACAGTGAATGGCTTATCTTTTAAAGACTGTATAGCCTCAATTGTTTCTGCTTTTAAATTTGGGTGTATCGCCCTACAGGTTGAATCATTGGCACACTCTTCGTAAAGTTTGTTAAAGGCCCTTACCAGGTGAGGGAAGCGTGCTTCAAGTGCAGTATTATTAAGGATAGTCGGTTGGTCAAGGACAGCGGCATTTATTTTTGAGGAAAAATACTTCATGGTCATAATCCCCAGTTTGGTCCCATAGTAAGCACCGTACAGGTTATACTTTTCGTATGGAAGGGCGTTCATTAAGGTCCCGAAATCTTTGGCGTTTTGTGTGGAGTTATATTTGGACAAATTGATGCCCATCGCCTTTATCTCCGCTACTTTGTCTTTCATTGCTTTCAGGGTTATTTCCTTTTCTTCCTCTGAGGAGGCGTCTGCGGCAATGATATCGATGAATGTTTCACTAATGTCGGGCAGAGGACTGGATAATCCTGTTCCTCGCTGTTCCACCACGATAAGGTCTCCGACTTGTCGAGATTCATGGTTTTTCCAGTGATCAGGAGAGGAGAGTGACCGCCCCCCCAGGCCTCCGGCAAGATAAATTACAGGAATAGCATCTGCGTTTTTGTTCTTCGATTTGAAAATCGCAAAAGCGATCTTGATCGATTTGCCCATCGGCTTGGAATGATCTTCTGGGACGGTAAGGAATCCACACTTAACATCCTTTTCGTTATCCCAATTTTCCCATGTGGAACAATCGCAATAAGTAATAGGATCCACCTCTTTATCACAAGACCAGGAGAAGAACACAAAAAACAGGACTACAAGAGTCTTGATAAAGATAGAATGGCCAACCATGTCTAAAATTTGAGTACTCAAACTACAGTATAAAAAACAGTTAATAGAAGCGTATTTTTTTGAACGGATTACCCAGTATGCCGATAGCGTTTTTTAGCATAAACAGCGCAAAATTATTTTTTTCTCTGGTTTATTTCTATTCTGTAGCTATTTCTATTGCGGTTTTTTCTAAGAAAAACAGAAATGGCTCCGAAAATCGGAGCCGTTTTTTTAATTAGTAAAGATTCTCTTCTTACATCCTAGGGTCTAACTTCACATAAGGCGTCATGATAGTGCTGAACCTATTTTTAAGCTCATCGAATCGTTCGTAAGCATCTTTGCCTGGCCTTTGATCAGCCTGACTGAGCATGTATCTCAAATAACGAACTTGATCAATTAACATGGGGGTCATGTAAATACCCTCCGCAGTTACCAACTGATCTTGGATTTGTGCAAGTCGCTTATCCTCCTGTGTATATTGTTTTACTTTTTTCCCTGCTTTGATTAAGCCCGCTAACTCTTTTCTTCTTGTTTTGATTTCTTCAGCCACTCTTTTGCTGGAATCTTCCAGTGCAACTATTTGTAAAGAGAGATTTTCCTGAGCGCGGATATCTTCAAGTCCGGTCTTGGTCATATCCAACTTTGGATCCACCTTTACTTCGAAGGATTCAGTGTGGGTTTCTCCATTTACGGTTAATCGCACCTGATACACACCCGGCCGCACCATGGGCCCTCCACGCAAACTTCTGGCAGGATCCTTATCCCAAGGTCCCTCGTGTAACAAATCCCAGTGGAACCGATGCGTGCCAGCTTCTTTACTTATATCTGCTTTTGATTTTTTAGTTTCAAACCCTGTAGCCATATCCACTCCTACTTTGGTAGTGTCTTTGGGGGGCGGAGAGCTTGTAAATGTTCTTATAACCCTATTGTCTGGATTAAGGATTTCTATTTTTATATCCTCCGTGGGTTTGGACTTTAATGTGTAGTCAATGGTAACACCCGCGCTTGGGTAATATGGCACATCATTTTTTCCGTTTCCACGGTAGCGCATTCTGAAAGCATCATTGGGATGGAAAAGATAGGCGGTCTTACTTGTCTTTGCTTTTGCTAATTCATGTAAGGGTGAGATGTCGTCAAGTATCCAAAACGAACGCCCCATCGTTGATAAAACTAAATTATTCCTAAACACCTTAATATCGGTAACCGGTGTAATAGGAAGATTCTGTTGGAAAGGCTGCCAGGTTGTGCCATCATTAAATGAAATGAACAGTCCGTATTCCGTTCCTGCATAAAGTAATCCTTCCTGATCCGGATCTTCACGAACAGTTCTTGTTGGAAATCCTTCAGGAATGCCATTTGAACCCGTGGTTAACAAAATCCAGCTTTTGCCATAGTCAGTAGTTTTATAAATATAGGGCATCCAATCGCCCAACTGATAGCGTAATATGGCAGCATAGGCCTTTCCTTCTTTGTGAGGGGAAGGCTCAATGCAGTCCACGCGGCCGCCTGGAGGCAATTGCTTCGGGGTCACGTTTTCCCAGTTTTTACCTCCATCTTTTGTTACATGAATAGGACCATCATTAGCACCTGTCCAAATCAGCCCCTCCTTTATCCTAGATTCATTGATTTCGTAAAGTGTACTGTAGTATTCCTCACCGGTTACGTCTCGCGTAATAGGGGATCCGGAAACAACCTGCTTGTCAGGCTCATTGGCTGTTAAGTCAGGAGATATGGTCTCCCATTCAACACCATCATTGGTGGTCTTGTGTAGGAACTGTGAGCCATAATAAACGACATCCGGATTATGAAATGAAACAAAAACAGGGGATACGCGCTGAAAACGATATTTTAGATCTTTGGGGTTATGGCCATAAATATTTGTTGCCCCCACATGGTATTGGCGCTCTTGCCCCGAGCGCTTATCGTAAACTCCGAAATTCCCCTTGCAATTGGAATAAACAATATTGGGATTGCCTGGTTTTGGCACTGCGGGCCCCGTTTCGCATCCACCCACTGCCATCCAAAAAGCGCGAGGGCCTCCAGCTGCATCATAAGGGGGCAGGGAAGGGACTGCGATGGTAGAGTTGTCTTGCTGACCGGCATAAAGCCAGTAGGGGTATTGATCATCTACTTCTACCTGATACAATTCTGCAGTGGGTTGATTTTCCTGGGAGCTCCATGACTTACCACCATTGGTAGTAATGTTGGCTCCACCATCATTGGACTGAATAAACTGTAAGGTATCAGTAGGATTAATCCACATGTCGTGATTGTCGCCATGGGGAGGGTCAATTTCCTTCCATTTCTTTCCTCCGTCCACCGATTTATAAAAATTAGTGGCCATCACAAAAATGACATCAGCATTCAGTGGGTTGGCGTCTATGTTGCAATAATAGAATGGCCTGTCTGTCAATTCTTTTTTGTTGCTGATTAATTTAAATGATTCTCCCTGATCATCAGAACGATAGACACCACGCTCGTCTTTTGGTGCCTCTACTAACGCGTAAAGGCGATTGGGATCTGCCGGGGATACTGCAAAATCAATTTTTCCAATCAGGCCTTGAGGCAATCCTTTTGTTACCTTTTTCCAATTATCTCCTCCATCTACAGATTTATAAATACCCCCAATCTTATTGGCACCACTGATTATTGTCCATGGCTTGCGCTGGTTGCGCCACATGGCCGCATAAATGATATTAGGATTATTGGGTGCAAACTCAATGTCTACGGCACCAACACTGTCAGAGAGATAAAGTACATTTTCCCAACTCTTACCCCCATCCTTTGTTCTGTACACTCCTCTTTCTTTATTTGAATTAAAAGGTTGTCCTTGTGCTGCTACAAAAACCAGGTTGGGATTGGTTGGGTGAATTTCCACAGATCCGATTTGTCCCGCCTTGTCTAACCCAATATGTGTCCATGTTTTTCCTGCATTCTCGGACTTATACATTCCGTCTCCCACAATTACATTGGAACGAATACCATCAGTACCTGTGCCCACATAAATAATTTTTGGATCTTCCTGATATACTTTAATAGCGCCTATGGATGGAGATTTGAAGAACCCATCAGAGACGTTGGCCCAGTTGATGCCATAGTCTTCGGTTTTCCAGACACCTCCACCCGTGGCACCCATATAGAAAGTACCGGGCTGTTTTACTACACCTTGCACGGTGGTAGATCGGCCGCCCCTTGTAGGGCCCACGTTGCGGAATGTTAATACTTTGAAAAATAAGGAGTCAGAAGGGGGGGTCTGTGCCTCAACCTGTGTGACAACAGATAAGCACAATAAAAATGTCAGGAACTTATAGATAGCAGATGTCATATATATGGGGAGAATTTTACATTTTGAGACATATTGAGGTTCTATAAAAATGCTTGATTTGGAGATATACTCCAATAAAGTTTTGCTAAACGCTCTGAAATGGTTTTGACAGGCTATTGATTAGAACAATCTGTTTACTTACGAAAGTAAAAATAGAAAAATCAACGGAAAAATGATTCCTATCAGGGCGAGTTTTAGCCCACGGTTTTTAAAACTGTTTTTGCCTTTCTCTATAAACATGCCAGTAAATGCAATTACCAACATACCTATGGAGAAAATATCGGAATAGTAAATCCACCAATTACTAGTGTCTTTGTGAAGTTGTGTCATTTGACCCAGTAGCGGAATTGTCCTATAAGTAACAATTGATCCTTTACCTGTAGCCATGTCAATCTTCACGTCATTTTGGGTGTAAGAAATAGTCAATTCATTTTCAGCGACTTGAAATCGTCTTAATTCATCCTGAACTTGGAACTTAGTAGTAAATTCTTGGATAAAGTTATCAGTAACTTGTGCTTTGGTTAGCGGGCTTAATTGAATTTCCCTGATATTATAGGTATACTTACTTGGATTAAATACCCTTCGATGATTAAGGAATAAGCCGGAAATGGAGAATGCAATGATAAGGCCAACATAGAAATAAGCAATGTCGCGGTGTGTATTGCGTGACGTTAATTTCATTTTGAATAAAGTTTGCGGGCGCAAAGATAATTGCAAACAGGGGTTTATAATGGTCTATTTGTACAGTTTTAATTCTTTGAAGGAGGCGTGGCGCCCACCATTGTAATTATTATCATCACTAGGCTAAAGGGTCTTTAAAAAACCACTTTGAGAGCCTGAATGGCCTTTTGGAGGTCATACTAACACCATTTTTGGCTTGTGCGTAAATCATGCTATTTTGTTTGGAGACAGTTACCTCGGGAAAGCGAAACGTATTATTAATCACTTCACATAATTACAGAGTTTTGTAACTTTAAAACTTTAAATCATAAAAAAACACATTATGAAAAACCGTTTTTTGATTTCAATGTTGTCGGCATTATTTATGGCAGGTCTGATGAGTGCCTGCGACCTGTTTGACAAAGCAGATGATATTTCTTTCACGACTGATTTGAAGAAATCGGTGGATGTGAATGAAGGAAGGACCGATACAAATATTGATTACACTGAAGACTTTACTATTGATTTCAGCTCTGATCCTGAGGCGGATAAGTACAAGGACAAACTGAATAATGTTGTTCTGAACAAGATCACTTACAAAATTTCAAATTTTGATGGTGCAGCAGGAACTATGTTTAGTGGAAACTTATCTTTTGCAGCAGCCACTGCAAACACATTCAATATAGCTGTTGCATTAGAGGATGTGGATTTGAAAATGAGATCCGAATCAGGTGAGGAGGCGGAGTTGTCTTTGAGTCAAACAGACATTAATACAATTACTTCATTGCTTAAAAATGACAAAGCAATAAAAGTGTTGATGACGGGAGTGCTTTCACAAGGCCCTGTGAGCTTTACGCTTGAGGTAAAGGCGAATGTAAAGATAACCGCAGACGCACTGTAAGATTCAAATACTTTTAAAAAGCGCTGTGCTAATTTACAATTAGTGCAGCGCTTTTTGTTTTACAGTTTCAATAATTAATTCAGCGTGCACACGCGAATTTTCGATGAACCACTTGTTGGTTTTTAGCCCACCACAAACCACTCCGGCAAGGTATAAATTGGATACTGAACTTTCCATGGTCTTGTCATTGTATACAGGCGTATGAAACTCATCATCCAGAAACTGGATACCCAGCGACTTCATAAAATCAAATGGAGGCTGGTAGCCTGTCATGGCCAGCACAAAATCGTTGTCTAGTAGAAGAGGTCCCTCGGGGGTGTTGATTTCTACAACCTTCTGCTCAATTTTTTTGATTTCTGAATTGAAATATGCTTTGATAGTCCCTTCTTTTATTCTGTTTTCAATATCGGGACGCACCCAATATTTTACCGATTCTCTTATTTCTGACTCCCGTATTACCATCGTTACCTCTGCACCTTTTCTATACGTCTCCAAGGCTACATCTACAGCTGAATTGGCGGCACCCACAACCACTATTTTTTGATTGAAGTAAGGATGGGGCTCATCATAATAATGCCTCACTTTGGGCAAGTCTTCCCCAGGGATATTAAGTAAGTAGGGCAAATCATAAAAGCCAAGTGCCAATATCAGTGCTTGTGAAGAATAGTTTCTTTTCGAGGTTTCAATCTCAAAAGTACCATTGCCATTGGTTACTGATTCAACTTTTTCGTAAAGCTTTATTTGAAGTTCCCAGCTGGAAGCAACTCTTCGATAATATTCCAGTGCTTCAGCGCGATTTGGTTTAGAGCCGTGAGAGATAAAGGGCACACCTCCGATTTCTAACTTTTCTGAAGTAGAAAAGAAAGTCATGTTTAGAGGATAATGATAGAGTGAATTGACGAGACATCCTTTCTCAATGATAAGATATCTCAAGCCTGCCTTTTTTGCCTCAATCCCACATGCCAGACCGATAGGTCCCGCCCCAATGATTACTATGTCGTATTCTTGCATTTTCTTAAATATTACCCACTCACCTATTAAAACCTCAGCCGTACAAGATAGTTCGAGAGGGGCTATTCGAATGTGACACTCGAATAAAAAAGATGATTTTTTTCCAAGATTTATCAGAAAGAAATGCTCTTCCAAAAATAACTTATTCGTGCGACTTTCAACTTACCGAATCAATTAACTCAAATTTTTATTAGCTTTCACAGCTATTTAACCTACCGAAATGAAAAAGATATTATTCCTTTTTTTGATGCTTCCTACTTTATTAAACGCTCAGGGTGGATCGGAAATTTATTTATTTGATGTGCAACTTTCGAAAGACAATATTGCAGTGAACAACCCGATAAATATTACAAACCACCCCGGCTATGACAACCAGCCTTCATTTCACACCTCAAAACCACTTTTGTACTATTCCTCTTTCAATGATGAGGGAAGGTCAGACATTAAAGTTTACAATTACAAGACGGGGGAGACGACATCACTTACTTCTACTTTAGAGAGAGAGTATTCTCCAGCGTTGACTCTAGATGGAAAATATATTTCATGCATTATACAACGTGATAACAATGCACAAGATCTTGGTAAATATCCTATAAATGGCGGTGAGCCTATTACTCTAATTAACAATTTGATAGTAGGCTATCATGCTTGGGCAGATGCAAACAATCTTATTCTTTTTGTTTTGGGGGAACCCATGACCTTGCAGTGGTATGATCTCAAAAACAATATCAATACTGTGTTGGAGGAAAATATAGGAAGATCATTGCATAAAATTCCTGGAGAGAATGCCATGAGTTTTATTAAAAAGAAATCCGATAACGAATGGATTATTAATAAACTGGACAATTCCTCCAAAAAAGTAACACCGATTGTCAACACACTGCCTGGCCATGAAGATTTGACCTGGACCCATGATGGAAGAATGATTATGAGTGATGGAGAAAAGCTATTTTTTTATAATCCACGTGGAGGCGATAACTGGCAAGAGATATTAATGGATAAGGGGGGCAAACAATTACTGGGAATTACACGACTTGCTATTACTAAAGACGGAAAAAGACTTGCGGTAGTAGTGAGTGAATAACTGAAGCTGTTGTGGGATATTATTTAAAGTTGACATAAACCAGTTGATAAGATGCGGTTGACTAAGATATTATTCCACTTCATAGGGGTCATTGTCAATTGCGGAATGTCAACTGTCAATTTTAATACAACACTAGTCTTTCTCACAAAAACTCCCTTTACCTACCCATAGTTTTTTTATTTCTATGGTAAACACGGTATCCGGCATGGAAGGGTCAGCTTCAATAACGGCAGAATCTACCTCTCCCTTCATCACCAAAATACCACCATCACGATTGGGGAAGAAACCTTCTGTTACTACATTTCCTGTTTTCACAATTTGTTTTAGATAGTCATCATGCTTCTTAAATGTTTGTCCTGCCTTTTGTACATTGAATTTAGTAATGGTAGAAATGTAACGAATAAGTGTATAGGTCACCATTTCAACATTTGAATCGACTAAACAAACCGAACCTACCCTTGGTAAATAGGGGAATATCTCGAGTCGCCACCGGTTGGCTTGAATGCTTGGGTCGGTGCTTAGCCATTGCTTGACACTGTCTGAGGAGTTGCCCCTGAAAATAAATACGCCATCACCATCTTCAAACCGCCCTGCCACCAAAAGCTTTCCTTCGTTGGCAAGCCGTTGAATATTTGCCAAATGCGTTTGCATTAGTTTGTCTAATTCTTCTTTTGGGAGATTCGGCTTGTCCTCCCGTGTATTCAGGAATACGAAAGTATACTTGATGTCTTGCGAATATCCCTCGCACACAAGCAGCGAAATGAGGCAAATCAAAATTAATCTCATGTATACTTTCTTTGATTGTTGTTCCAACTAACAAATTATTATTCGCACTAACCAACGCTAACTTGGATTATTTACGGAACCTATAATAAAGGAACTTCAAGCCGGGAATATTCAGTCTGAAACCTGAGCGTGAAAACTTAAATCTTTACGACAGATTTCTTTTTGCCTTCCAACTGATAAGCATTACCCCGGAAAGGATTAATACGGTACCTGCAATTTGAAGTTCAAAAATGGGTTCATCTAAAAATATGTTAGCTAGAACGATGGTTGATGCTGGGCCGATACTGGTGATAATGGAGGTGGTCTCTGGGCCAATTCTCTTAATGCCCTCGGAGCGAAGGTAAGAAGGAATGACGGTGGAGATAATTGCCATGAGAAACGCATAAATGTATACGCTATTATCAAATTGCAGCAATGACTTATCGCTAGTAATAAAAAAATGCAGCAATACGCCAATGCCGGCAAAACTCATGGCGTAGCTATTGAATTTAGCGGGGCCAACCATAGGGATTAGTTTACCACTCCCAACGATATAGGTGGCAAATGTGATGGCACAGGCAAACACTAAAAAGCACCCGAGGTAAAAGTTTGGGTCGCTTGATGAACCCAAAGAAACCTCACCGGTGAAAGCCACGACTAATCCCGCATATGTAAGAAGGAGTGCAATCCATTGCTTTGTCTTTATTTTTTCCTTGGAAATAAATGCTGACATCACGACCACAATCGTTGGATACATGAATAAGATCAATCGCTCCATGCCAGCAGAAATGTATTGGAGGCCCAAAAAATCCAGCAAACTGCTCACGTAGTACCCCAGACATCCGATAAAAGCGATGTATACCCATTGTTTACCAGTGAATTTTACATTGGTTTTTTTTGATGAAGAGATAAAGGCAGACCCCATAAAAAAGGGAATGGAGAAAACCATTCGAAGAGCAAGAAGAGAAATGGCATCAACGGGAGTTTCAAAATAAGCCAGTTTTACAAAGATAGCTTTGGCAGAAAAACAAATTGAGCCAAGTATGGTTATAAGAATTCCTCCAATAATATACCTCGAAGATTTTTCACCCATGGATTATTCAATAAGAATCCGGGCAAAATTCATCAGTTCCTTTTCCTGATTGTATAGGTGTGGAGAAACCCTGATCGCATCTCCCCGAACGGAAACAGAAATATTTTTTTTCTTCAATTTAACTTTTAAACGTTCAATGTCTTTGCCCCCAGGCAAACGAATACCAAAGAGATGGCTGGAACGGTATTTATCATCCTCAACCCAAAAATCATTTTCTCTTAACAACGCAATAGACTTCCTGGATATTTTGGAACAATACTCTTGGATATATTTAGGGGTCCACTCATTTATTTGTCGAAGCGCCTCCAACATCATAGGCGCAAGAATAAAATTACTATGTTCCCCTACTTCATAACGCAAGGCACCCGGCTGATAGGCCACTTCATAGTTGACCAGCCCTGCAAAGTCCTCACTATTCAAACGGTTGATCCAGTTTTCTTCAATGGGAATCCCGTTGTCAAAATAGGGGCCGTAATAAGCAAGACCAATTGAGTAAGGACCCATCATCCATTTATAACCCGCGCACACCAACACGTCCGGCTGAATACCTTGTATGCTAAAAGGGAGAGCGCCTACCGATTGAGTGGCATCAATTAACAACAGGGCCCCCACTTCCAATGTTCTTTTTCTGATTTCTTTTAGATTGTACAGTGTGCCATCGGCCCAGTGAACATGACCCATAGCCACAATTCTTGTGTCTTTGTCTATTGCATTAAGAATACGCTCATTCCAAATTTTTCCACGGTCTGTCCTTGTTTGGGGAGGTGCAATGGTCTCTAACCGAGCACCATAGTCAAGACAAAGCCTTTGCCAGGGGTAGTAGTTGCTTGGGAACTGCTCACCCATTACGATTACTTTTTCAGATGACCTTAATTTAATGTTATTTGCTGCATTCGCCATGCCATAGGATGCCGAAGGGATTATTGCTATTCGCTTAGGGTCTTTGCAATTAATCAATTTAGCGAATTGTTTTCTTAGCAACTCTCCTGTTGTAAAGAATTCTTTTGTAGAAACACCTAATGGGTTTCGTTTGCCTTTGATTCCTTCGATTCCTGCTTTCTCCACTTGTTTCAATAGGGGAGACATGTAAGCGCAATTGAGATAAGTGATGCCCTTGGGCAATGAAAACTTTGAACGTTGGAGTGAGAGCATGTTTAGTAGTTGGTTGGAGAAAGGCCTAATGAGTCACGTAAGAAAATATATTCGTTTTTATTTTTGCTCCAGTAGTCAGTATACAAGGTCTTGCCTAATGTGGCCTTAGTATACATTTTCTTTCCACCTTCTACAAATTCTTCTTCCCATCCCAGAATTTTATATGGGAAATCATTTGCTACGGATATGGTTAGGAGGCGTTCTTCAAATTGAACCTTATAAATAGTTTCATGGTCTTTGTTCTCCTTTGACAGTGTTGCTTCAACAGGCTTCAAATCCTCATGCTTTAATCGGGTAAAAAATAACCCAGGAAGAATTTTTATTTTTCCCAAAGGAATATGATCAGGATCAAGTCGAATAAGGTTAAAGAGCTCATCTTCAAGGAATATTTTTTCAGTATTGAATTGAGTGTTTCCTTCCTGTTCAAAATAGGAGTAGCCAGAAATATCATACCGATCATTTACTAAATTCATTTGAGAGAACACCTGTCCACACCATTCCTGAGAACCCATAGTCACCTTCAGGGTATTGGGATATTGACTCCTGCTCACGGGTGTAAAAACGGAAAGCATCATGGAGTAGGGATAAATTCCAGTCACAAAATTTTTTGTGTAGTTAAGCTTCATTACAGTGACCTTATCATCACCTGCTGCTTCTGGATGATCGAGTTTTACATGCTTCGATTTCGAAAATGCTTCTGTGACAAAAATGAGTATGGCCTTACCGGGTCGGTTCTCCCCATATCGAGATTGATCAAGATTGTAGGCATTCACTTCTGCTTTTCCGGCATACCAGTAGCTTTTAAATGCATCACTATCATACAATCCGGTGGTTTCACTTTGCGATGTCTCCGGTTGATTGCAGGCGCTACACATGCATGTCAAGATCGCTGCGATTGAAATTAATTTAATGATATACATATTTTGAAAACTAGTTTTTTGTAGTTTAAATTCCGCCTGTAAACAAAACGATGGGTTACCTGAATGATCCGAGTGTATTAATTGTTGTACATTGTTTATGTATATGAAAGTGCTGACTGAGAATTATAAAGGAATTGAGTTTATTCGAATTTCGAAACTACCTGACGAACAAAGGAAACAAATTGTTCAGGCACTTCCTTCTGATAAGATTATAAAGATTCTAAGAGACAACGAATTGCTTACCGACTGTGTGCAATTTAAGCATTATGAGGCGTGGTTTGACCAGAACTTTAAAGAGGAGGTAAGCCATGTTCTTGTAAAAAGCAATTCTTATAAAATGGATGGCCAGTTAATCCCAAATTCCTTCAGGGACGATCTCTAACACATTACCAACCGGATCTTCAAAGTAGCAAGATTTCAATCCTCTTTTCCAGATTACCTCATCCGTTATTAGTATGCCCTTTGTAATGAGGGATTGCTCCTCCATTTCATAATCCTCGGCAGCGACCTCAAAAGCAAAATGATATTTACCTTCCACAAAATGGGGTGGCGGGCTCTTCTTGTTCCTGGAGTCATCAGGATTGAAGCACAGCAATACAGAAGTTCCGACCCTAAAGAAAATGTGCTTGCCCTCCACATGACTTATTATGGGCAATCTCAATAGCCCATGGTAAAAATCCCGGGCCTGATCAAGATTGCGGATGTAAATGCAAGTCTCTTTTATTTGTTTAATCTTCACGGCAAAGTCTGGATTTAAGTTGGGAATATTCATTCCATAATTCTTTGACGATATCCTTCGCTGGTTTAATATCCTTAATCGCTGCAGCGACCTGCCCGATTTCAAGTTCACCCTCTTCCAAATCGCCTTCAAAAATTCCTTTTTTTGCTCTCGATCTACCCAAAAGCACCTTCAACTCTTCTTTAGTAGCACATCTTTGTTCCGCCTCCTGAACTTGTTGGTAAAATTGATTTTTGATAAGCCGCACCGGAGTCAATTGCTTTAAAGTCAGAATGGTTTCTCCTTCCTCACTGTTGGTAATCCGATGTTTAAACTGAGCGTGGGCAGAAGATTCTGTACTGGCTGCAAACCGGGTTCCTATCTGAAAACCCTCCGCTCCAAGCGCTTCAGCGGCCAACATGGCACGCCCAGACCCGATACCCCCCGCAGCAATTAAGGGGATGTCAACAGCATCGCGCACCATGGGCACCAGACAAAAGGTGGTGGTTTCTTCCCTTCCGTTGTGACCCCCTGCTTCAAAACCCTCAGCGACTACTGCGTCCACACCAGCTTGCATACTTTTCTTTGCAAACTTTACGCTCGAAACTACGTGTACAACGGTTATTCCCCGATCCTTCAAGTAACCTGTCCAGGTAGCAGGGTTACCAGCAGATGTAAATACTATTTTAACCCCCTCTGCTACTATTATTTCCATTAGCTTATCAATATCAGGATAAAGCAAAGGGATGTTCACTCCAAAAGAATTAGAAGTAGCGATCTTACATTTTTTAATATGCCCTTCCAGAGTAGGGGGGTGCATAGAACCAGCACCAATTAAACCTAAGCCACCGGCATTGCTCACAGCCGATGCCAGCCTCCAGCCGCTGCACCACACCATCCCTGCTTGAATGACGGGAAGTTCGATTTTGAAGAGATCAGTTATTCGATTTTGCATGGTTATTTGTTACAGATTAGGTCTAATTAAATTAGCTATAAGGCTGAAAATCTGAGCTTTATATTTTGAAGAAATTTTGCCCAGTCATTTCCCGTCTTTTAGTTGTCCACAAAGAAAGGATTGATTTATACTCACCTAACACCCTAATTATCAGTGCATTAATCTGCAAGACAACATTCATGTGGATAAGTTGGTAATTTTGTGGAAAACTAATTTGCCTCATTTTTGGTAATTATAAGTGTCTGAATTTTAGTGTTTTTTGTAAAATTCTTTCTCGAATCTTACATGGCGTTTTATTCAAAGTGTAAACCCTGAGCTTAGAGTATATGTGTGAATCGCATCATTGAATCATAGAAAGAATATCATCAATATATTCCCTGCTATTACTTAGCCGTGGCACCTTATTCTGACCTCCTAATTTTCCCCGCTTCTTCATCCAGTTATAAAAAGTACCGATCTCCACACTGTGAACTTTCGGCAGCATGAGGGCTAAATCAAAGGCACGTTTCGCATCATAATCTGAATTTACCTTTCGCAAAGAGGCATCCAGCAAAAATGTAAACTTTTCGAGGTCATTGGGTTTTACCTTAAATTCTATTATCCACTCATGTCCGCCCCGATGAGATTTTTTCAGAAAAATAGGTCCTACTGTAAAGTTATCAATAACAGCTCCGGTTTGCTCGCAAGCCTCAGTAATGGCGGACTCTGCATTTTCTATAATCACTTCTTCACCGAATACGTTAATGAAATGTTTGGTTCTGCCAGAGATTTTAATGCGATAGGGGGATGTACTTGTAAACTTTATGGTGTCACCAATATTATACCTCCACAACCCTGCGTTGGTGGTGATTACCATCGCATAGTTTTTCCCAATCTCTACCTGATCCAAGCTTACGGTTTCGGGGTGTTCCTTATTAAATTCTTCGGAAGGAATAAACTCATAAAATATGCCATAGTCCAACATAAGAAGTAAATCATCGGCATCCTTTCTGTCTTGAATACCGAAAAACCCCTCACTGGCGTTGTAAATATCCCAATACCTCATACCCTCAAATGGGATAAGTGACTTGAAAAGACTTTTATAAGGTTGAAATGCTACCGCTCCGTGGAAAAAAACCTCAAGGTTGGGCCAGACCTCAAGAATATTACTTTTGTTTTCCAATTCGAGAATGCGTTGAATAAGAAGGACTGTCCAGGTAGGCACTCCGACAATATTTGTCACGTTGACCTTTGCTGTTTCGACAGCAAGCTTTTCAATTTTTTCTTCCCAATTGTCCATCAGCGCTACATCAAGACTTGGGGTACGGATAAATTGCGCCCATGGCGGTAGGTTTTGCATAATCACTGCAGACACATCGCCATAGAAAGAAGTTGAGGAGGGGTCAAACTCATTTACCTTATGACTTCCACCAACGGCAACGCCCTTCCCTGAAAAAATTTGCGTGTCAGGATGGTTGTTGACATAAAGAGAGAGCATGTCCTTACCCCCTTTGAAGTGACAATCCTCCAGCGCTTCGGGAGAGACAGGAATAAACTTGCTTCTTGCATTCGTGGTGCCAGACGACTTTGCAAACCATTTTATTTCAGAAGGCCAAAGTACGTTTTGCTCACCACGCATTACCCGACTGATGTATGGAAATATTTGTTCGTAAGTATGAATGGGAACCCTTTGCTTAAAATGTTCATAGTGCACGAGTTCATCGAAGGCATGTCTTTTGCCAAACTCAGTGCCCCGCCCCATGTACATTAACTTTTTTAGTACTTCATCCTGTACCTCATGGGGGTATTTTGTGAAGAGCTCCATTTGGTGCATTCGTTTCTTCATCACCCAGGTTAGTATGGAATTAAGTATTTGCATATTACTAGTAATCCTGAATTAAAGCGGAACCTGTAAATTTAAAAAACAGAATATGTAAGATAGAATAAAACCGTGAGAGATGATACTACAAAGTAGGCTCAACATGAGCTCGCTTCAACTGGAAATTTTGTCCAAGATAAACTTTTCTTACCATCGGATCATTAGCAAGTTCCTCGGCTGATCCAGCCCGGAACAGTTTTCCCTCCACCATAAGGTAGGCGCGATCTGTAATAGACAGCGTCTCATCCACATTGTGATCTGTGATCAGTATTCCTATATTTTTTTTCTTTAGTCTTGAAACGATAGATTGAATTTCCTCTACAGCTATGGGGTCTACGCCTGCGAAGGGCTCGTCTAATAAAACGAAATGAGGATCCACAGCCAGCGCACGCGCGATTTCTGTTCTCCTTCTTTCTCCGCCCGACAACACCATTCCCATATTTTTTCTTACATGGGTTAAACTGAACTCCTCCAAAAGGCTTTCTACTTTTTCTTTCCGGTCTTTCTTGCTCATGTCGCGCATCTCCAGCGGAGCCATCAAATTTTCTTCTACAGTAAGCTTTCGAAAAACGGATGCTTCTTGAGCGAGATACCCAATTCCTAACTTGGCCCTCTGGTACATTGGCAATTCGGTAATGTCTTGCTGATCGAGAAAAATGTTTCCACCGTTTGGTTTTATCAATCCAACAATCATATAAAAGCTGGTGGTTTTGCCCGCACCGTTTGGCCCCAACAACCCCACAATCTCTCCTTGCGCTACTTGCAAAGACACATCATTTACAACAATGCGTTTTTTATATTTCTTTATTAGATGTTGTGCCTTTAATATCATACTATTCAAATTTGATGTCTTTCAATCGCAATTGCAAAGACGTCATTCCATTATACGTGTTTTCTTCAACGGTATAGGCCATGGTAAAAGTGTTGCCATTTGTCAGTTGCTCGTAATGTTCCATCATATCAAAACCCACCACATTAGCAACCGACTCGCTTCCAATTTGCCCTGCCAAAAAGCGAATGTGTTTGTCCTTGAAGCCAGAGAGAGAATTTTTAACAAAAACCTCGCCTGATTTAAAAACAGGTTTGTAATTTTCTGGGCCGAAGGGAGCCATCTGCTTGAGGATAGAACGAAACTTGGGAGTAATGGCACTCAAGGGGAGTTCCAAGTCTATTTCTATTACCGGAATGAGCATTTCGTCTGTAATGGTGGAGGAAACCACCTCTTCAAATTTTTGTTGGAATGCCAAAAGATTTTCTTTTGGCATGGTCAGTCCGGCTGCGTATTTATGGCCACCAAACTTTTCAAGCAAATCAGAACAACTGGAGATGGCCTGGTGCAAGTCGAAGTCTTTAACACTTCTGGCAGACCCCGTGATCATGTTATTGGACTCGGTAAGAATAATGGTAGGACGATAATACCTTTCTATACATCGTGCGGCTACGATACCAATTACCCCTTTGTGCCAGGTTTCCTTATAAAGGACTGTGGTTTTTGCGTTGAGGAGTTTTTTATCAGATTCGATCATATTGATGGCTTCCTCGGTAATGGCCAAATCGAACTCTCTTCTTACATCATTTTTAATATTTATTTTCTCAGCCAATGCCATGGCCTCTTCCTCGGTCTTTGCGATGAGCAACTCCACTGCGAATCTCGCATGACTTACCCTGCCTGCTGCGTTGATACGGGGGCCCAATGTGAATACTATCGTGGAGATATCCATTTCGTTTTTGCTCCCGGAGAGTTCTATTAAGGCTTTGAGTCCAGGCATTGGATCACGGTTTAGCTTTTCCAAACCAAAATATGCCAGTATCCTATTTTCACCATTCACCGGAACAATATCAGAAGCAATGCTCACAGCTACCAGATCAATATAATGTGTGAGTTCATTTTCATCGCGATACTTTTTCGCGTAAGCCTGCAAAAGCTTGTAGCCCAGTCCACACCCACTTAGTTCGGGAAAAGGATAGTTGCAATCATTTCGTTTTGGATCCAGTACGGCAACTGCCTGGGGGATATGATCATCTGGCAAGTGATGATCACATATAATAAAATCAATTCCTTTATGGTGGGCCAATAGAACCATGTCTGCCGACTTGATTCCCAAATCCAAAGCTACAATTAGAGAAAAACCATTTTCAGCCGCCCAAATTATTCCATCTTTTGAAACGCCATAACCTTCTTTCGACCGATCCGGCAAATAGAAATCACAATGGGGATAGAAATTTTTAAGGTAACTGTAGACGAGTGCTACCGAAGTAGTGCCATCCACATCGTAATCCCCGTATATCAAAATTTTTTCTTGTCGAATGATAGCAGTGTGTAATCGCTCCACTGCTTTGTCCATGTCTTTCATAAGAAATGGATCATGCAAATGACTTAACGAGGGGCGGAAAAAATATTTGGCTTCTTCAAAGTTAGAAATACCCCTTTGCACAAGAAGCGTTGCCAGATAAGGATTGACATTGATGCTTTCACTAAGTGCTTCAACGGTTTGCTGAGAAGGAAGAGGTTTTTGTATCCAGCGCCTTTCCATTTATTAATTCCCCTCAAGATTAATAGCTCCATTTTTGCCTGTGCTACCGCTTTTCCCTGCTCTTCCTTTTGGCCCGGGATTTCCATCCTGTGATGTTTGCCCCGCATTTACCAGACCCTCTAACCCACCTAATCCCCCATCTCCTCCGAGCCCGCCATTTCCGCCATAAGTTCTTACCTGTATTTTATTTCCTAACAAAGCCCTTAAATCTCCACAGTTTTTGCAAGTGAGAGTAAGATTGCCTCCATTTGCACCATCTCCACCAATGTAACC
>JAHBUB010000015.1 GCA_019638285.1 Cyclobacteriaceae bacterium
CATTTTTAAGCAGTTCTTCTAAACCTTTTGCTGTTTTTGACTCCAAGCCAATACCCGGACCAATGCCAATGGCAGTAAAATTATTTTCTTTCGGAAGAGAAGTAAAGCACTTATCCTCATCATCCACAGATGCCATCGCCTCAGGCACCGAGGTTTGAATAATTTGATAGCCACAGTACGGAACATGAACAGTAAGTAACCCAACTCCAGATTTCATAGCTGCCCTTGCTGACAGGATAGAAGCCCCCATCTTTCCAAAACTTCCCGCTATCAAAAGTGCCTTTCCGAAATCACCCTTATGAGCAAACTTACTTCTCTTAGGCAGATGTTTTGCAATCCACTTTTTCTCAACCCAAAAATGTTTTGATAGTGATTCCTTCAAAAAGGTTTTACTCAAGCCAATATCCACCACAGTCCATTGCCCTACCTTAGATTCATTTTCAGGGAACAGGAAAGCAAGCTTGGGTGATTGAAAGGTAACTGTATAGTCTGCCTGCACACACAAACCCTTAGTATGTTTATCTGCAAACAATCCAGATGGAATATCAATGGCTACTCTCATTGCACGTGATCTATTCATCGCATTGATCACATCTGCATAAATGCCCTCGGGTACTCTGGATAAACCAGACCCAAAAATTCCATCTATTATTATATCACAACCTTCAAAAATTACTTCTTGCGGTTTTGACATAACTTCAGCCGTTTCTACTAAGAGACGTTGTTTATTGGTAATAAAGTCTTTGGACTCAGGCGCAACTCCTTTTACTACCCATACTTTTATGGTATACCCCGTCTCTTTGAGAAGGCGGGCAATTCCAAGTCCATCACCTCCATTGTTTCCTGTACCACAAACTATCCCAATCCGTTTGTGTTGATTAAAGCGTGTTGAGAACCAATGGACGAAAGCAATACATGCTCTTTCCATCAGGTCAATAGAAGTAATAGGTTCATTTTTAATCGTGAATGTATCCCATTCTTTGATTTCAGATGTATTTAGTATTTTGAGCATGGTTTTGCGAAGATAAGAATCGCTAATGAGTTTTTTGTGTGATATTTGATTATGATCCGCAATACACCCAGAGATCTTCTTGAAAAGGGATTAATTTCAGAAGCGCAATTTAACCAGATTGAGCCCATTGTTTCTGGCAAGCTCGTCTCGGTATTTTATGAGCTTCGCACCATGCTTTACCTTGGCGTAGTGCTATTCACGGGGGGCATCGGTATTCTCATTTACGAAAATATTGGTGACCTCGGCCATCTTATCAGTATCCTGTTACTAAGTGTTATTACACTTGTTTGTTTTTGGTATGTGTTTACAAAGGGGTTCCCATTCTCCATTGAAAAAGTAAAACCACCTACTCCTTACTTTGATTACATCGTGCTACTGGGAAGCTTGCTCTTTATTTCAGTGCAGGGTTATTTACAATTTCAGTATGGACTATTAGAGGATAATCTAGGATGGAGCACACTGATCAGTGCCGCTTTCTTCTTTTACATTGCCTATCGCTTTAACAACCTCGGAATTCTTTCGCTGGCCATTACGGCATTGGCCTCATTTTGGAGTATAAGCGTGTCACCCCAAAAATGGTATAGCGATAATTTTTTAGAGACTGCCCACCTTCACATCACAGCCATTTTTTTTGGATCAATATTAGGGGCATTGGCAATGGTCTTAAATTGGAAATCAATTAAAAAACATTTCACTTTTACTTATATTAACTTTTCCATTCTTATTTTTTTTGTAGGTGCAACTGCCGGGCTGTTTGAGGGGAATCTCTACCTCATTTATTTGCTCCTCATCTATGCCGGATGTTTCTTCGCCATTTACTATGCAAAAAGAGAACGCTCCTTTCTTTTTCTGTTGTATGCTTTTGTTTTTGGGTACGTTGGGACTACTTACTTAATGGTGGACCTCATTTTAGACAAAGTCCCCGAGTTGATATTTTATTATGCCATACTTTCGTGCGGGGGTTTTGTTTATTTCATTCTGTCTTATAAAAAATTCTTTACCAGGAAAGCATGAGAAGTGCCTACAATATAATCTGGTTGTATAATCTGGAGGTTATCAAAGAGACCAAGCGCTGGCTCAAAGCCAGATTTATTGAAGAAGCACAATTCAAAACAATTGTAGAAGCACACCCCTCATCTTTTTATCATCCTAACTTCATTATTCGGATTATAATTTTTGCTGCTACATTAATCGGACTTTCCGGAGTAACGGGTCTATTTGCGCTAATTGTATTGGATACAGATCAAATCGTTATCTCAATCAGCTGTATATTGTATGGCATTGGTTCTTTTGTGCTAGTGGATCAAATCGTTATCAAAAATTACAAACATTATAAATCTGGTCTTACCGAGGCCCTGATTTATCATGCGTGTGGATTTACGATCGGAGGCTTTGCAGGACTTATTGATTTCTCTATTTTGCCATTGCTTCTATTCAGTGTCCTTGTTCTTTCATTTGCTGCCTATCGTTACCTTGACCTACTCACCACAGCGGTCGCCTTTTTTACTTTTGCTTATCTCGTTTTCTATTCATTTTTTAGTTTGGATGGAGTGTTTCAACAAATCATTTCTTTCATATTCATCTTATGTTTTAGTACACTCTATTTTTTATCAAAAAAAATTAAATCAAAAAGCAACTTCGCCATCTGGAGCAACAATCTTGTCATCGTTGAATCCTTAAGTCTGCTCATGGCCTACCTGGCTGGCAATTATCTTGTGGTGAGAGAGCTAAGTGTGAACTTGATGGGCATTGTAATAGAGGGAGGCCAGGATATTCCTTTTGCATTTCTCTTTTACGGTTTTACGGTTTTGATTCCTATTGCCTACTTATACTTCGGAATTAAAAACAAAGATGTAGTTTTACTTCGCGTCAGCCTGCTGGTATTGGCATGCTCCGTTTTTACTCTCAAATACTATGATGGATTTGATCACCCGGAGGTTTTACTGACCGCTTCTGGAATCATTCTGCTGGGAATTGGCTTGATACTATTCAGGTTTTTAAAAACCATTCGCAATGGTTTCACCCGTGAAGATTTGATTTCAGAAAAATGGGCCAGTATGGATGCCGGAGCTTTTATCATTTCCCAGACATTGGGTGGCAATCCGATAACTGTGGATGAATCGTTTCAGGGTGGGGGTGGAAATTTTGGTGGAGGTGGTTCAAGTGGAAGCTTTTAACATCCCAGTAATTTTGAACCTTATGAACATTTAAATGTTAGAAACTAAGTATGCAGGAACTCATAAGTGCGTAAATGCATATTATAAAAAAAATAATTAAACCGGATTGAAGTACAACACTCTACTCCAGAAGCCAACAAGTTTTAATGAATCCAAATACGTTAGATCAAATACTAGGAATTAAATACCCCATCATCATGGCGCCTA
Organism: Cyclobacteriaceae bacterium; assembly: GCA_019638285.1. Classification (GTDB taxonomy): domain Bacteria; phylum Bacteroidota; class Bacteroidia; order Cytophagales; family Cyclobacteriaceae; genus ELB16-189. The sequence continues at coordinate 3,397 of JAHBUB010000015.1, forward strand.
TGTTCCTCATCTCCAATACAAAGATGATAAAAGCAGCCCTTGACAATGGGATAACAGCTGCGTTTCCAGCTCTGAACTACCGAACGGACAAAGAACTTCGGGCTGCCATTCAGGATATTAAATCTCATACAGACAAGCCATTTGGCGTAAACCTCATTGTTAACAAATCAAATCCAAAATACCTCGGCCAATTGGAAACGTTACTTGAGTTGGGCGTGGCCTTTATCATTACTTCTTTAGGCAACCCAAAAGAAGTAATCGAAAAAGCACATGAAAAGGGTATCAAAGTTTTTTGTGATGTAGTGGATTTGAAATATGCACAAAAAGTGGAGGCACTTGGGGCCGATGCATTGATAGCAGTCAGTTCAGAAGCAGGAGGCCATGTTGGAAAAATAATCCCCAAAGATTTAATTACCTTATTAAAAGAAAATTGCAACATCCCCATCATATCTGCCGGTGGGGTTGCGTTGGGGAGTGACCTGAGGCAAGCCCTTGAGTGGGGAGCGGCAGGCGCATCGGTGGGTACAATTTTTATTGCTTGCGATGAAGCAGACATCTCACAAGAATACAAACAAGCGGTGGTAGACTATGGTGCAAGTGATATCGTTTTGACTACTAAAATGTCCGGCTCACCCCTTACTGTTATTAACACACCCTATGTTCAGGGCATTGGAACTGAGGCCACCTTTTGGGAAAGGTTGATGAACAATAACAAGTCATTAAAAAAATATGTGAAGATGTTAATTGCTTTTAGGGGAATGAAACAAGTAGAGAAAGCAGCCAAAGAGGCTACCTATAAAACCGTTTGGTGTGCAGGCCCTGCCATCGAACACGTGACTAGTATAAAGCCCATTGCACAGATAATACAAAAATTCACAAAAGAATTTGATGAATCTAAAATTCAAAGTCCGACATTTAAAATTGAAAATTGATTTTATTTTTTAAATTTTGAATTAAGAATAAAATGAAAGTCTCCCCATTTAAACTCGAACGGTATTTTGATAAATATGAATTTTCAGCTCCTTATTTATTAAGTAGTTCTGATTGTGAACCGCTACTGCTTAATGAATTACTGGAGATGGCTGATGAAAATAGTCGATCAGAATGGGACGTATTAAAACTAGGGTATACTGAATCGAAAGGTGATCCAGCCTTTCGAAATGAGATTTCCAAACTGTATACTTCTATCACTTCTGATGAAGTATTGGTGCTCGTTCCACAAGAAGGCATATTTATTGCCATGAATGTTTTGCTGGAAGAGGGTGATCATATTGTAACTACATTTCCAGGTTATCAATCGCTTTACCAAGTAGCAGAAGACATTGGATGCAATGTATGCAAATGGGAGCCTGACCAAAATTTAAAGTTTCAAATTCAAGATTTAAAAGACTTAGTAACAGATAAGACGAAACTAATTGTTATCAATTTTCCTCATAATCCCACAGGAGCCCTTATCTCCAAAAATGAGCTGGACGATATTATCACTATTGCTCGTGAAAAAGGTATTACCATTTTCTCAGATGAGATGTATCGATTCATGGAATATGATGATAAAGACAGGTTGCCTTCTGTTTGCGATCTGTACGAAAATGCAATTTCACTTTTTGGTTTAAGCAAAACTTTTGGTCTCCCCGGACTGCGCATGGGCTGGCTTACCACCAGGAATAAAAAATTCATGCAGGAATTCGTCAACTTTAAAGATTATACCACCATTTGCAACAATGCTCCCGGTGAAAAACTGGGTACCATCGCATTACAAAACAAAGAGAAGTTGATTCAGCGGAGCTTAGGGATCATACAAAAAAATCTTCCATTACTCGAAGATTTTGCAAATAGACACAATAAATGGTTTGTTTGGAAATCACCAAAGGCCGGTTCTATTGCTTTTCCTGAGTTAAAAATTAATGGAACAGTAATGGACTTTTGTCAGGACTTGGTAAAAAAGAAAGGTCTGATGCTCTTGCCCCATGATGTATATGACTTCTCAAGAAAGCATGTACGGATAGGTTTCGGGCGTAAGTCTCTGCCAGAAGCACTCACTGTTTTTGAAAAATACCTAAAGGAGGAAAATATCTAACATATCTACTAGGGTGCCGTATGCCCATAAAACTGATAGTTGAGTGGGATGTACTTTTTCCACTCATCAGGCACCTGGCTCTCTTCAAAAATGGCGTCAACAGGACACGCTGGCACACAGGCATCACAATCAATACAAGTTTCGGGATCTATGTATAATTGTTTGCCAATTGGATCAAATCCCTCCACTTTACATTCCTGTCCACTTCCATCAGTGGTAATCGGCCCATGAATGCAATCAACGGGGCAAACGTCAACACAAGCGGTATCGCAGGTTCCAACACAGGGTTCACAAATTGTGTAAGCCATATTTATGAGATTTAAGAATTGATGATAAATAGTTGCAGAACTGAGTTATGTCATAGGAAAAATATAAAATATAAGTGAAATCGAAAAATAATAGACGATTTCAAATTGTTATTGTTATGATGACAAGGTAAATTTAAGTAATCCAAGTTTTATGAATGAAACCCTAACAAACGGCAAGAAAACAACCGTTGAGAGAGATAAAGTGGTGTTGCGCTTTGCAGGTGATTCCGGAGATGGAATGCAGTTGACTGGGTCGCAATTTAGCTTCACCTCTGCCTTATTTGGCAATGATCTGGCCACATTTCCCGATTTTCCTGCTGAAATACGCGCACCCTTGGGTACGGTAGAGGGTGTTTCCGGATTTCAAGTACAGATTGGGCAAGTGAATATATATACGCCAGGCGACCTTGCCGATGTACTAGTAGCTATGAACCCAGCAGCGTTAAAATCAAATTTAAGATATGCCCGTGTTGGCGCTACAATTATAGTAGACATAGATGCCTTCGATAAAAGAAATATTGAAAAAGCTGGATTCAGTAATAATCCACTAGAGGATAGCTCTCTTGACGCATTTAATGTTGTAAAGGCCCCCATTTCGTCCCTGACCAAAACAGCGCTAGAAGGAATCCAACTCGACAACAAGAGCATCATGCGCAGCAAAAATATGTTTGCGTTGGGAATGATGTACTGGCTGTTCGACCGACCTTTGACTGACACGGAACGTTATCTGGATAGCAAATTCAAAAAAATGCCTGCGTTAGCGGAAGGCAATAAAAAAGCGTTACATACTGGATTTCATTTTGCTGAAACCATCGAAGCATTGCCGTCCATGTATAAAGTGCCCGCTGCTAAAATAGAAAAGGGAAGATACCGTCACATCTCAGGCAATGTGGCTACTGCCTGGGGCTTTATGGCTGCTGCCGAAAAAATGGGGAAGAAAATTTTTTATGGCTCCTATCCCATTACACCCGCAAGCGATATTCTTCATGAACTTTCTAAATACAAACACTTAGGGGTAATCACTTTGCAAGCTGAAGACGAAATTGCTGCCGTGTGCTCTGCTATTGGCGCGAGCTATGCAGGACAAATTGGACTCACTGCTTCCTCTGGTCCAGGCATTGCATTAAAAGGTGAAGCAATTGGTTTGGCCATCATGGCAGAACTACCCCTCATTGTAGTCGATGTACAACGTGGAGGTCCTTCTACAGGACTCCCCACAAAAACAGAACAAGCAGATATTAACATAGCTCTTTACGGAAGAAATAGCGAAAGCCCTTGTATTGTACTGGCCGCTAGCACCCCATCTGATTGTTTTGAGTTTGCCTACATGGCCACCAAACTGGCGTTTGAACACATGACTCCGGTTATGCTCTTAACGGATGGTTATCTGGCCAATGGATCCGAGCCATGGAAATTTCCAAAAATGTCAGAACTAGCAGATATCACGGTACCAATGGCCACACCTAACGGAGAAGCCTACTTGCCCTACCTAAGAAACAAAGAAACTCTCGCAAGATATTTTGCCGTTCCTGGTATGCCAGGGTTTGAGCACCGTATAGGTGGACTTGAAAAGCAGGAAAACACAGGTAATGTTTCCTATGATCCCAACAACCATGAAGACATGGTAAAAGTGCGCGCAGAAAAAGTAGAACGTGTAGCGAACTATATCCCTGAATTGAAGGTAATGGGTGAGGGTAAAGGAAAATTACTTGTGATAGGTTGGGGAGGGACATATGGAAGTCTACATACTTCCGTTTCGGAATTATGGAAGGAGGGCAAAAGTATTGATCATGCCCATTTCAATTACATCAATCCTCTTCCTAAAAATACAGAACAGTTGCTGAGCAGCTACGAAAGGATTATAGTGTGTGAATTAAATATGGGGCAATTTGCTTCCTACTTAAGAAGTAAGTTTCCCCATTTGAAATTTGAATCTTACACGAAAATTCAGGGGTTGCCCTTTACAGTAACTGAGTTAAAAGAAAAATTCATTGACTTGTTAAAATAATAAGCTTATGGCTGAAGTTGCAATAAAAGAAGAAAAACCAAAATTGACGAAAAAGGATTTCGCCAGTGATCAATTGATTCGTTGGTGTCCAGGTTGTGGAGATTATTCCATTTTATCAGCCATGACATCTGCACTGCCGCAGCTTGATATTCCAAAAGAAGACATTGTTTTTATTTCAGGAATTGGTTGTGCTGCGCGTTTCCCCTATTATATGAACACCTATGGTTTTCATACTATTCATGGCAGAGGGCCAGCCATTGCCACAGGTGTAAAATTGGCAAATCCAAAACTGAGTGTATGGGAAATTCAAGGGGATGGTGATGCACTGGCCATTGGTGGCAATCATTTTATACATGCACTCAGAAGAAACATTGATATTAATATCCTCTTGTTTAATAATGAAATCTACGGATTAACTAAGGGGCAGTACTCCCCCACCTCTCCTACGGGGTTAGTCACAAAATCGACTCCGTTTGGCGCTATAGAAAGGCCGTTTAGTGCTGGTGAATTAGTTATTGGCGCACAGGGCAACTATTATGCCCGCACCATTGACACAAGTCCCAAACTCATGACGGATATTTTCATCAAGGCGGCAAAGCATGTAGGTACTTCTATGATTGAGATTTTACAAAACTGTGTCATTTTTAATGATAATACACACGGAAAAATTACCGATCGAGAGAACCGTGATGATTTTCAATTGCATATTGAACACGGTCAGCCAATGCTATTCGGAAAAGAAAAGCAAAAAGGATTGAGGCTAAACGGATTAAAACTTGAAACAGTAACAATTGGTGAAAACGGTGTTACTGAAAAAGACATACTCGTGCACGATGCACACGAACCTGACGCGACACTTCACATGATGTTGATTCGACTGAAGCCACCTGAATTTCCGATGGTACTCGGGATTATTCGAGAAGTATCGGCACCCGCTTATTCTCAAAGACTGGAAGAAGAACTTAAGCACAGCAGTCAAAAATCGAAATACACTTGTATGGACGACCTTTTAAATAGTGGAGAAACCTGGGAGGTAAAATAATGGATGCTGAAGCATTGATCATATTCTTTTTTTGTGGAGTCATCATGGTGGGTGCCGGAGTTTTGGTATCTAATCTGGTTGCTCCCCGATCAAAGAATGACCAAAAAGATGAGCCTTATGAGTGTGGCATCCCAACACAAGGACCGTCCATGATTCAGTTCAAGGTAGGTTATTATCTCTTCGCCATCCTTTTCTTAATATTTGATGTAGAAACCATTTTCATTTTTCCCTGGGCGGTAGTGATGAAAAAAGTGGGGATAGCGGCATTCATTGAGATTGTGATTTTCTTTGTGGTTTTAGGTTTAGGATTGATGTACGCGTGGAAAAAGAAAGCATTAAAATGGGAGTAAATCAAAATACCATAGACCCCACTGAACAGGAAAGATTGTTAAAAGAATTTCCTGGCGAAATCAAGAAAGGTCCAGGAAGTAATATTGTCATTACCTCTGTGGATGGAGTTGTAAACTGGGCACGCTCCAATTCACTATGGCCATTGGTGTTTGGCACCAGTTGCTGTGCTATTGAGATGATGGCTACAGGTGCCAGTCGTCACGATTGGTCAAGATTTGGAACAGAGGTGGCACGTGCCACCCCCCGTCAAGCTGATCTCATTGTAATTGCCGGAACCATTGTTAATAAAATGGCGCCCGTTCTAAAAAGATTGTATGACCAAATGGCTGACCCTAAATATGTGATCGCTATGGGCGCTTGTGCCACCTCAGGAGGCCCATTTTATTATAACACCTATTCTGTCGTAAAAGGTGCTGATCACATCATTCCTGTTGATGTATATGTGCCTGGTTGTCCTCCACGGCCGGAGGCTTTGCTTTATGGGATTATGCAGTTGCAGAAGAAAATAAAAGGAGAGTCCTTCAGTGATCCACGTGATCCAATGAAAGACTTTATTTAAAATTTGTGGTGAGTGCCTTTGTGATGAAAGGCTACTAGGACACAAGTCACTAAGAGTTTAGTACATGGACAACGAGGAGATAAAAAAATTTGTTCTTGATCGTGTGGCCGAAGCCGAGTGCACGGACGGTGTACAATTTTTACAGGTCACGGTTCCTTCAGAAAAGATTCTTCAATTGGCTTCAGAGCTAAAATCAAACGAAACTACTTCGTTTGATTTTCTTTTTTGCCTTACTGCAGTGGATTGGCCAGATCACATGGAAGTAGTCTATCATTTGAAATCTACAAAACATAATCACCAATTTGTGCTAAAAGGCAAAATCAATACCAGGAAAAATCCAGAAATAGAAACAGTGTGTCACCTCTGGCGAACAGGTGAATTTCATGAGCGAGAAGCTTACGATCTATTTGGCATTAAATTCTTAAACCATCCAGACTTAAGACGATTGTTGCTTACTGATGATTGGGAAGGATGGCCCATGCGCAAAGACTACGAAGATCCCATTAACATGATCGAGTACTGATGGAAGAAATTATACACGATCAGGAATTAGAATCGAAGGAATACTTCATCAACATGGGGCCGCAGCACCCCAGTACGCATGGCGTGTTGCGGTTAGTATTATCATTAGATGGTGAGATTATCAAAAAAGTAGAACCCCATCTTGGCTTTATTCATCGATCCATCGAAAAAATGTGCGAACATGACAGTTACACACAGATTGTACACCTTACTGATCGAATGGATTATCTTTCATGTCACATTAATAATGAGGCCGTTTGTCTTTGTGTAGAGCAGGCACTGCAGATTGAAGTTCCAGATCGAGTGAAAGTTATTCGAACGATTATTGACGAGTTAACCAGGCTATCGTCTCATCAATTGTGGTGGGGTGTCATGGGGATGGACCTGGGTGCAATCACTACTTTTTTATATGGCTTTCGCGATCGTGAAATGATCACCGATATCTTTGAAGAGACCTGCGGAGCGCGCCTTACCATGAACTACAATGTGCCCGGTGGATTGTTTTTTGATATCCACCCTAATTTTCAAAAGCGGACTAAAGACTTCCTAGATTACTTCAAAAAGAAATTACCGGAATACGATACGCTACTTTCAGACAATGTGATTTTCACTCAGCGCATGAAAGGGATCGGAATACTTTCTAAAGAAGATGCCATCAGTTATGGGGTTACTGGCCCAACAGGGAGGGCCTCCGGCTTTTCTTGTGATGTAAGAAAACATCATTCCTACATGGCATACGACAGGGTTGACTTTAAAGAAATTCTCGATACAGAAGGGGATTGTTTTGCACGCTATAAATGTCGTATCAATGAGATGTGGGAGTCGATGCAGATCATCGAACAATTGATCGACAACATACCCGAGGGAGATTATAAAGTGCCTACTAAAGCCGTGATCAAATTACCCAAAGGTGAATGGTATCAAAAAGTTGAAACAGCCCGAGGCGAATTTGGTGTTTACATCATTAGTGAAGGGCAGAAAAGTCCCTATCGTTTGAAGTTTCGCTCCCCGGGTTTTAGCAATTTATCAGCGTTGGATCACATGGCACGCGGATGCAAGATTGCAGACTTGGTAGCGATCATGTCAACTTTAGATTTGGTTATACCCGATATTGATCGTTAATGTATGAACTGGCTCTACGACTTTACCTATCTCACCCAAAGCATTCACGAAAGCCTTTCACGGAATTTCGAGCAAGGAACGGTTGTACTCATAGAAATGATATTAGTCGGACTCGCTTTTATGATCTTATTTGCTCTTCTCGGCCTGGTATTGGTCTATGCGGAAAGAAAAGTGAGTGCCTTCTTTCAGCAGCGGCTAGGCCCGATGCGTGTGGGTAAATGGGGAACAGCTCAAACATTGGCCGATGTGATCAAACTGTTGATGAAGGAACCTCTTATCAATAAGAATGCAGATAAATTTTTATTTAATCTGGCTCCCTACATCATTATGATTACGGCCTTTATGACGATGGCGGCTCTGCCTTTCGCCAAAGGTCTTCAGGCATTGGATTTTGACATCGGATTATTGTACATCTCGGCAGTTTCATCGTTGGGTGTAGTGGGGATTCTTTTGGCCGGTTGGTCATCTGACAATAAATACTCTTTAATAGGTGCGTTGCGCTCTGGTGCGCAAGTCATCAGTTATGAATTATCCGTTGGATTGTCCTTGCTTACCATTGTGATCTTAACCGGAAGTTTACAACTGAGTGTTATTGTAGAATCACAAGCCAATGGCTGGTGGATCTTTAAAGGACACATTCCTGCGGTCATTGCTTTTATCATTTTCTTAATTGCCAGTACAGCAGAGACGAATCGAGGACCGTTTGATTTGGCCGAAGCAGAATCAGAATTAACGGCAGGGTTTCACACAGAATATTCGGGAATGAAATTCGCCTTTTTCTTTCTGGCTGAATTTGCCAATATGTTTATCGTTTCTGCTCTTGGGGCTACGGTATTTCTAGGCGGATGGATGCCATTTCATATTGGAGGGTGGGAAGTGTTTAATAATATTATGGACTACATTCCACCGATCTTTTGGTTTTTTGGGAAGGTAAGTTTTATTATCTTTTTAATGATGTGGTTTAGATGGACATTTCCAAGGTTGCGAATAGATCAATTATTGACTTTGGAGTGGAAGTATCTACTCCCCATCAATTTGATGAATATATTAGTAATGGCGTTTTTAGTATTAATGGGTTGGTATTTTTAGGTTCACGCAAAGTACACAGAAAAGATGCGCTAAGAGCGCTAAGTTTAAGAGCGAAGTAAGATATGAATAGAACGGTAATTGAACATTTAATCATTTAGCAAACTTTGCGAAATACCTTTGCGAATTTTGCGTGAAATATTTATGAAAAGTATAATAAACTATTTTAAAGAAATTTTATTTGGACTGAAGTCGCTAGTGAAAGGAATGGCGGTAACAGGGCATTACATTACTCATCCAAAAGAAATTATCACACAGCAATATCCAGAAAATCGTGAATCGCTTAAAATGTTTGAACGCTTCCGTGGCGAAGTGGTATTACTTCATGATGAAAACAACGAGCACAAATGTACCGGCTGCACAGCATGTGAAGTGGCTTGTCCCAATGGATCCATTGAAATCATTCCTAAAAGAGTGGAGATAGATGGCCGCAAGGTAAAAGCCATTGATCAATTTGTCTATCACCTTCAAATGTGCACCATGTGTGGATTGTGTATTCCAGCTTGTCCTACGGATGCGATAGTGATGGCCAATACTTTTGAACATGCCGTATTTGACAGAAGTAAGTTGACGAAAATTCTAAATAAGCCCGGCTCCAAAATAATGGACGGCATCAAATAATGGGTGCGAGCGCGATCATATTCTATACATTTGCCGCGATCATGATCGTATTTTCTTTTTTGGCCGTTACCTCACAAAAAATATTAAGAGCAGCCGTTTATCTTTTGTTCGCATTGGGTGGAACAGCCGGAATTTATTTTATGGTTAACTACTTTTTTCTTGCGGCCGTTCAATTGACTGTGTATGCGGGTGGTATCGTTGTTCTGATCATCTTTTCCATCTTGTTGACCTCGCATATCGAGGAGAAAATGCAAAAAGCAGATGCCTGGAAAATAATCCTGACGGCCATTGTAGGATTGGGTGGAGTGGTACTGTCTCTTTTTGTTATTACAAACCATGTATTCATTCCTCAAGCAAACACTGGTGTGGAGGCCAACATGACAACCATCGGGGAAAAACTGTTAGGTTATGGAGCAGGTGGATATGTGCTTCCCTTTGAAGTAATCAGTGTCCTTTTATTGGCCGCCATGATTGGTGCCATCGTAGTAGCTAAGCGCAACAAACCCGAAGGCAATGGTTGAACAGGTCCCCTTAAATCATGCACTGATCATAACTACGCTGATGTTCTTCATTGGAGTATATGGTTTTTTAACCAGAAAGAATCTGATCACCATGCTCATTAGTGTAGAGATCATGCTCAATGCGGTAAATCTTAATTTTGTGTTTTTTGATAATTATTTATTTCCAGGCAAACTAGAAGGTCATTTTTTTTCAATTTTCATTATTGCCATCGCAGCGGCAGAGGCTGCTGTTGCCATTGCCATATTTATTAGCCTCTATAGAAATATTCGTTCTATTGATGTGGAAGAAGCAAACACGATGAAACACTAATGGGTTATCAATATACCATATGGATTGTCATACTCCCGTTTCTGGCATTTGTCATCAATGGGTTGGGCAGTGAAAAACTACCGACAAAGATTTCAGGATGGATTGCCACCCTCGCTATTGGCATTTCTACATTTCTTTCTTACGAAACGGCCTTTCAATATTTTACTTCTCCCTCCGGAGAAAAAATAATTGCATTCAAAACCATCTGGCTAAGATTTAACGATACCCTGCATATTGACATTGGTATTTTATTAGATCCGATATCAGTAATGATGTTAGTGGTAATTACTACCGTTTCGCTGATGGTTTTTATTTACAGTCAGGGTTATATGAAAAATGAGGGTGGATACGATCGCTACTTTTCATTTCTATCTCTGTTCAGTTTCTCTATGCTGGGATTAGTGGTAGCTACCAATTTGTTCCAGATGTATATGTTTTGGGAGCTAGTGGGCATATCCTCCTATTTACTTATCGGATTTTATTATGACAAACCCTCTGTGGTAGCGGCTTCTAAGAAAGCATTTATTGTTACGCGTTTTGCAGACATGGGATTCCTGATAGGTATTTTAATGATATCCTATTCTACAGGCACATTCGACTTTGAAATACTGACTAAGCCTGAGGGGTTGAGTTTTTCTACTACATCCACCTTCTTAGGATTTTCTACGATCACCTGGGCTTTACTCCTCGTCTTTATGGGAGGGGCCGGCAAATCGGCCATGTTTCCATTGCATATTTGGCTCCCCGATGCCATGGAAGGGCCTACACCCGTGTCGGCCTTGATCCATGCGGCTACGATGGTCGTGGCGGGTGTGTTTTTGATTGCACGATTATTCCCTTTGTATTCTGCTTTCGCTCCCCATGCGTTGGGGGTAGTCGCTTTCATTGGTGCTTTCACAACCTTATTCGCAGCGGTGATTGCCTGCACTCAGTTTGATATCAAACGCATATTGGCTTTTTCCACTATTTCACAGATTGGATATATGGTATTGGCGTTGGGTGTATCTGGTTATGGTGGGGAGGCAGCCCTTGGTTATACCGCTTCTTTGTTTCATTTATTTACCCATGCCTTCTTTAAGGCCTTGTTGTTTCTAGGTGCAGGTGCTATCATCCATGCTGTGCACACCAACGACATTCGCGAGATGGGTGGCTTAAGTAAACACCAACCCTTCACCCATATTTTATTTTTAATTGCTTGTTTGACCATCGCAGGCATTCCTCCTTTTGCAGGATTTTTTAGCAAGGACGAAATCTTAGCTGCAGTACTCACAACACACCCCATCTATTTTGGAATAGCGGTATTGGTAGCAGGTCTTACCGCCTTTTATATGTTTCGATTGTACTTCATCGTATTCTGGGGCAAAGCAAGAAACTACGATCACTCTCCCCATGAAGTGCCTGCGATTATGCTAATACCCATGATACTTTTAGCACTTGGTTCAATGTTTACAGGATTTATTCCTTTTGGTCAATTCATTTCATCGGATGGTCAGCCATTAGTCGGCCATATTAACTGGCCAGTGGCCATCTCTTCTGTTGTTTTCGCGCTGAGTGGAATTGGAGTGGCTTGGAAGTTCTACATGAAAGAATCATCCGCATCAGATAACATGGCGAAAGCCTTTGGCAGTATGTACACCAGTGCCACCAAAAAATTCTATATCGATGAAATTTATATCCTAGTCACAAAGGGAGTTATTTTTCAAATGATTTCTAAACCACTGGCTTGGTTTGATCGAAATGTGATTGATGCCTTTATGAATTTACTGGCCACTAAAACCAACTGGACCTCTATGCAGATCAAAGAGTTTCAATCGGGCCAATTGCAAAAGTATGCTTTCATCTTTATATCTGGAGTGCTCATCATTGTGTTAAGCTTTATATACGCTACCCGATGAATATCCTAATAGCACATATTATTTTACCTGCATTGACTACACTGGCAATAATGTTTGCCCGAACACAAAAACAGGTGAGAGCGATCGCTTCTGGTGGGATGAGCATTCAATTAATCCTTTCATTTGTGTTGTTGTATTTTTTCCTGCAAGAAAGAGCCAATGGTAATGATGCAGTTGTCCTCTTCGCGCAGAGTTATTCATGGTATCCAAGCCTTGGAATTTCATTTGATATCGGTGTAGATGGAATTGCAGTTGCCATGATCTTACTCACCTCCATAGTGATTTTCACAGGTATCTTTGCCAGTTGGGAGGTAGATAAATTGTATAAAGAATTTTTCATTTCCCTCATCGTACTGGCAACAGGCGTATATGGTTTCTTCATATCGCTCGATCTTTTTATTCTGTTTTTGTTTTTTGAATTAGCTGTAATCCCGATGTACCTACTCATCGGCATCTGGGGAAGTGGGGCAAAAGAATATGCGGCTATGAAACTCACACTGATGCTCATGGGTGGCTCTGCACTGCTGGTAGTGGGGATACTAGGCGTTTACTTTACTTCCGATGTGGAAGGAGCCCGCACATTTAACATCCTTGTACTGGGCCAGCATCACATTCCTATTGAGATGCAGCGAATATTTTTCCCGATGCTCTTCATTGGGTTTGGTGTCATTGGTGCCCTATTTCCATTTCATACCTGGTCACCCGATGGGCATAGCTCTGCACCTACAGCAGTATCTATGTTACATGCAGGAGTGTTAATGAAACTCGGTGGATATGGTTGCTTAAAAGTGGCCATCTTCTTGTTGCCAGAAGCCGCAAACGAAATGGCCTGGATATTTATAATCCTCACTTCCATTTCCGTGATCTATGGCGCGCTGGCTACAGTAGTACAAACCGATTTGAAATACATTAATGCCTACTCTTCTGTCAGCCATTGTGGATTGGTATTGTTTGCTATTCTCATGCTCAACAAAACAGCATCAACCGGGGCAGTGCTCCAGATGATTTCCCATGGGCTGATGACGGCCCTCTTCTTTGCCTTGATTGGAATGTTGTACTCCAGAACAAAGACTCGAATCATTACCGAAATGGGCGGACTTATGAAAGTGCTTCCATTCCTATCCGTCTGTTATGTCATTGCAGGGTTAACTTCATTGGGGCTTCCAGGATTGAGCGGCTTCGTGGCAGAGATGACCATTTTTGTGGGAGCTTTTGAACACAATGATATCTTTCATCGGGTGGTCACCATCATTGCTATTTCTTCCATTGTGGTTACTGCTGTTTACATCCTGCGGGTAATAGGCATATTATTGATGGGGCCGGTTAGAAACGAAGCTTATCATGATTTTCCAAAAGCAAGGTGGTTTGAAAAAATTGCAACCACCTCATTGGTAGTAAGTATATTAATTATTGGATTAATGCCATTGTTGTTGTCGGATATAATAAGAGATAGTATGGGAATGATTGTAGATAAATTAGTATTAAAATGATCAAATTAAACTTTGCGTCCTTTGCGTTTATTTTCTTGGCGAGCTCCGCGGTTAATTATTTTTCTTACCGAAGATACGCAAAGAACGCTAAGAAGTTCGCAGAGAGTCTTAAGTAATTTATATGAGTTTACAGCAATTACTTCTCATGCGACACGAATGGATACTGATAGCATCAGTACTTATTCTGCTTGGGTTCGAACTTAACTTTTCGGAAGAAAAAAAATCCAATAGCATAGTAGTGGCAGCCATACTCTTTGCAATTGTAACGCTAGTCGGATTCCTGCCTGCAGCAACCGGAAGTATATTTGGAGGAATGTATATTACCGATCCACTTCGAATACTTATGAAAAACATTCTCAACCTAGGAGTATTGATTGTATTCTTGCAGTCTGGTTCCTGGTTGCGGACAAAGATCAACTACAATCGCGTCACTGAATTTTATTTACTGATACTCACCAGTGTGATTGGTCTCAACTTTATGATCTCTTCCGGGCATTTTCTAATGTTTTATCTTGGGTTAGAATTGCTCACTATTCCTATTGCAGCGGCAGCATCTTATGATCAATTTAAAAGCAAATCTGCTGAAGCTGGGATTAAACTGATCCTATCAGCAGCATTTTCATCCGCCATACTATTATTTGGTTTATCCATACTCTATGGTGCTTCCGGCTCTATGTACTTTCAAGAAGTAAAGTTCTCAGTTGATCTACTGCAAGTGCTTGGTTTTGTGTTCTTCTTCTCAGGAATAGCTTTCAAAATCAGCATAGTTCCCTTTCACTTATGGACGGCAGATGTATATGAAGGCAGTCCTACCAATGTGACTTCCTACCTATCCGTAGTATCGAAAGGCGCTGCCATCTTCGTCTTGATACTTTTATTAGTCACGCTGTTTGAGCCCTTGCGCCAAGTGTGGCAACAAGTGATCTATGGTACCGCCATTTTCACCATGACCATTGGAAATCTATTCGCCATAAGACAACAAAATCTAAAGCGTTTCCTCGCCTTCTCTTCCATCGCACAAGCAGGCTTTATACTGTTAGGCGTAATTGGTGGATCGGCATTGGGTATGGCCAGTGTAATCTATTTTGTGTTGGTGTATGTATTCTCTAATCTGGCTGCTTTCGGGGTAGTTATTGCTATAGAGGAAAACGCTGGTAAAGTAAATATGGATGATTACAATGGGTTGTATAAAACCAATCCGCGTTTAAGCTTAGTTATGATGCTTGCACTTTTCTCTTTAGCGGGTATCCCGCCATTGGCTGGCTTCTTCGGAAAATTCTTTCTGTTTACCGCTGCGGCAGAGGGTGGTTATTATGTATTGCTTTTCATTGCCGTTATGAATACCATAATCTCACTCTACTACTACCTACTGGTTGTAAAAGCAATGTTTATTAACAAAAATGATTTACCTGTAGGCTATTTTCAAAGTGATTACTTTACCCGGGTGGCATTAAGCGCCTGTGTAGTGGGTATTTTAGTAGTGGGTTTTTATAGTCCTGTTTTTGAGTATATTCAAAAACTATGCTTTAACTATTTTAATCTATGAATTGTATAGGATTAGCCAAAATAAAGCTGGCAATTGACAATAAAGAATTGTTAATCTGTTTTTAGGAACTGCCAAATAATACAAAGAAAGAATGTCACTATTAAAATTTGAACATAAAATTATCGACTTAGACGATGTTCCCCATCGAATCATCGAAGCCGATGTTACGAGAGAACGTGCGGTGTTCCTTCAAAACTTACTTTTGATCAACCACCACAAAACAAAAATTCAGGAAGTACCGGCAAAAGAAGAAGGACAACCCTCTACGTATAACCTCGTTACACCTGACGTCACTTTCAATCCCATTGTAAAAGTTTATAATCGGGAAATAAGAACATCAGATGGCAAAAAAGTAACTCCAGATTATTGGAATCAAAAGACCACTCAATTGGAGCCAAACTATTGGGATAAGAATAAAAAAAGATTTTTAGGGTAATTTTTACCCTGTCAATAATTTTGTTAAATAAAATGACACGATTAAGCAGTCATTGGCTCATTTAACCACAATTATGGAAACAATGCATTCCAGATTACTTCTCTCAAACAAAAAATAAAATTATATTGCATCAAAATTTTGAATTAAAAATCATATGAAAAAAAATCTAATTCTATTACTTCTGGTTGGTGGCTTTATTTTAACATCAAGCACTGCCTTTGCACAGTATGAAAAAGGCGACAAACTCCTGAATATTGGTATTGGAGTAAACTCATATTATAATGGAGGGATTCCAGTTGGTGCATCTTTTGAAGTGGGGGTAACTGATGAAATCAGTGTGGGTGGATCAGTTGATTATCTCTCCCATAATTATGGAAGTTACGGTGGATCAGACTTTAGATTCACGGCAATATATATCGGTGCCAGAGGCTCGTACCACTTCAACGAATTGTTGAACCTCAACAATGAAAAATTAGATATATATGGAGGATTAACCCTTGGTTATAGAAGTTTCTCATGGAATGATTCAGCGTTCGGAACCGGATTAAGTAATAGTTATGGCAATGGAATGTACCTGGGCATTTATGCAGCAGGTCGCTATTATTTCACTGAAAAAGTAGGTGCTTTTCTAGAAGTAGGTGCTGTGGGGTCCACCAATGCAAAGCTTGGGGTTGCCTTTAAGTTCTAAAAAATAATATCTAAAGATAAAAAAGTACGTTCTTGCCGGGCGTACTTTTTTTATGTCAAAACATTTTTATGTTCTTCTAGCGCTGTAAGGTCTTCCAACCTGACAACACCAGAAACAAAAACAGCCAGACCTTTAGAACCTAGCTGTTTTGATAGTTTACAAACAATAACTACTTCAACTCCCTCCTCTTCTTTACCATCTCTTCTTTAATTTCCTCCTAGTGCTGTCAGGTCTTCCGACCTGATCAGCCCTCTCTCAAAAATATTCGCGATAGTCCGTAACGGGAAGTATTCCTTGCTCTCCCAACTCATAAGAGGCAGCACTGGAATATTCCCACTTTTCGGGACTATCAACTAAGCTCCAATGTTCCTGAAGTGGATTCATATGTATATATTCTAATTTAGCCTCCAATAAATCAGTACTTTCTAAAAACAGGTCATCAAACCGATCCTCCCAAATTTTGAATACTTGCTTTTTAGGGCCCTGCACGCGAAGCTTTTCTAAAAGTTCAATTTGTCCCGTCTTTTCAATTTCCTTTCTAATCATTACGGCTGTAAATTTTTTCATATCCCTAATCCAGTTAGAGAGCTCATTTTTGAGTTTAAAAAAGATAATCAGATGGATATGATTCGGCATTACAACATAGCCAAGTATTTCAGCATCATATTTTTGTTTACAAATTTCATACTCTCGATGACAATATCTTTGCAAACGTCCATCGCCAACAAATGATACCATTTATAGCAAGTTGTGGTTACAAAGAAGCAATTTTTATCCTGATATAAGGTACGATCCCGTAAACCCATATTATGAATTTCGCTATTTTATTCCAACAATAGAAATGGTAAATTTGGAAGCAGGTTGGGTCAGGTCGGAAGACCTGACCGCACTAGAAAAGTAATTAAGAAGAAATTATATGATGCGCTCTGTTGTCAAACTTAATTACATCCAAACAAAAACAGCCAGACCTTTAGAGTCTAGCTGTTTTGATAGTTTAGAAACAATAACTACTTCAACTCATCTCGCTTCTTCTCTAGCGCTGCTTTAATTTCTTTCAGTCGTTTCAACCCTGCTATCGCTTGTGTAGTTGGCTTAACATCTGCATTCTCAAATACCAATTGGATGTACAAAAACTTGTCTTGTAACCCTACGATGGTTTCATTGGGACGTTCTGTGATACTACCGTAAATAATGTCTGGGTTCTCAGGTGCACCCTCGCCCACCATATCGCGCAAGGCTGTGTACTGTGCTTTCTTAAGTTTTTTCTTGCCATTCAACTGTGCTTCTACTGACTCACGCATAGCATGTAACTCATGATATGCTTTGTAGCATTCAAGAGCGTAATCATGTTGCGCTTTTAAGTCAACTGCACTTATACTTACGCGTGGATCCATTTTTATCTCCAATGTTTGCTCCATCGTTTTTCCATCTACTGTTAGGCGAATTGTATATTTTCCTGGCATCACAAAAGGCCCCTGCGGTCCTGTAGGTGTATTTTTATACACTGCCGAGATTGAATGTTGTCGTACTGAACCAACTGGAGGCGCATAACGTAAATCCCAAATAAAGCGGTGATGGCCTGTAGTGGTCTCAATTTTTTGTGCAGGCCTAAACCAATAGGTGGGGTACTGCATGGAAGCTGTATCTAACACCTCAGGTTTGTCTTTGCTTGAGTATTTTCGAACTATCTGACCATCCCTGCCTACGATTTCCAGGGTTACTTCACTGGCACTTTGCTTTAACATATAATCCAGAATGGCTCCATCTGGAGGATTTTGTCCTGTGGGTTCTTCAGGCGGAATAGGTGTATCTAAAAACATATTATCCCGAACACGAACAGTTACCGGTGAGCTGAATAAATATGCCTTTTCAGCAACAGCAGCTTTGGCTTGCTCACGCAAAGGATTGATGTTGTCCAAAATCCAGATGGATCGCCCGTGTGTTCCAATCACCAAATCATCTTCATGAATAACCAAGTCCCTAATAGAAGTAGCAGGCATATTCATGCGCAACGATTGCCAATTTTCTCCGTCATCAATAGAAAAATATACCTCGCGCTCTGTTCCTGCAAACAACAAACCTTTTTGTTTAGGGTCTTCCCGTACTACATTCACGGGACCCATCGGGTTCATGCCTTTCACTATTTCCTTCCATGTAGCCCCACCATCATGAGTGCGATAGATGTGTGGCTTCATATCGTCTTTTCGGATCGCGTTTATGGCAGCATAGGTGGTATTCGCATCAAAGTGACCCGCATCCATGATGGATACCTTATCCCACGATTTCATCGCTGTTGGCGTTACGTCCTTCCAATTCTTTCCACCGTCTTTTGTAATGTGTATGAGTCCATCGTCAGTGCCTGTCCAAATGGTATTTACATCCAAGGGAGAAGCTGTCACCGCATAAATCACTGCGCGCTGACGCATCGTCTCCATTTCTTTTGTTTTAAAATCTCCTACACTTTCTGGTATCTCTGGTTGCTCACGAGTAAGGTCAGGACTAATGATTTCCCACTGCTGCCCACCATTCATGGTTTTCCATAATACGTTGGTGCCAAACAATAACATATTAGGATCAGCGGGATGAAATAACAATGGAAGGGTGCGCAACATGCGGTATTTCCCAGAACGCAAAGCTTCAGGCGCCACATTTTGTGATTGACCTGTTTTTCTATTGAATCGCATCATGCGTCCACCATAAATAATGTTTGGATTTTTAGGGTCTGGGGCAATGGTGGCATACTCATCATTGCCAATACCGATCCAGTCTCGCATAGAGATTTGTCCACCGTTACCACGGCTGGCTACTCCTATCGCACCACTTTCTTGTTGGCCACCATATACCCAATATGGAAATTCATTACTAGTGGCTACATGATACATTTGAGAGGTTGGTTGATTCAACCATGAGCTCCATGTTTTTCCTCCATTCACACTAATGGTTGCTCCTTGATCTACCGCAAAGAACATAATATCCGGGTGCTCCGGATTAATCCATAGCCTATGATAGTCATCCCCACCGGGAGCTCCCTTAAAAGACCACCAGGTCTTACCACCATCAGTTGATTTGTAGGCAGCCACATTGGCCGCAAATATTGTGTTTTCATCCTTGGGGTGCACACGTATTTCACCAAAGTCTCCTCCTCTTCCCCACAATCGTCTATCCGTATTTACTAATGTCCAGCTTTCACCAGCATCACCACTCCGATAAATCCCTCCATTTATTTTTGCATCTACCGTGGCAAACAATACTTTAGGATTGCTTTGCGAAACACTAAATCCTACCCTACCTAAACCTTGTTCGACACCAGGTAAACCCTTCGTAAGTTGGTGCCAAGTGGTACCCCCATCAGTAGATTTATACAATCCGCTATTGGGTCCTGAGAAGGCCGCATTTTCCCACGGACCTTCCAGGTGTTCCCACATATTGGCATACAATATTTGAGGATTGGTTGGATCAAATTCTATTTGAATTGAACCCGTGTTGTGGTTGATATAAAATACTTTCTCCCAGTTTTTACCCCCATCTGTGGTGCGAAAAATTCCTCTCATTTCATTGGGACCGTAAGGGTGTCCTAATCCAGAAACAAAAACGATATCTGGGTTGGTAGGATGTACAATTAGCCTACCCACTTGTTGTACATCATTGAGCCCGATATGAGCCCATGTTTTACCGCCATCTATCGATTTGAAAATACCATCACCCACACTGAGATCGGGTCGGTGAAGTCCTTCACCGCTTCCCACATAAATGATATTGGGATTGTTGGGTGACACCGCAATATCTCCAATAGAACCGGTAGGTTGATCATCAAATATGGGATTCCAGGTACGTCCATAATCATCCGATTTCCAGACACCACCATTGTTTACACCCATAAAGAATACATTGGGTTGCGATGGAATGCCTACAGCACCCACCGTTCGGCTAGCCCTGAATGGACCAATGGAACGGTATTCTAGGTCTTGAAATGATTCTTGAGAAACAGATTGGCCAATTGCTGATATTGAGCCTACCAGAAAAATTGTGAGTAAAATTTGTCGCATGTTTAAGGATTTTAGTCTTCGATTTTAGGCATTATCCAAGGCAATAACAACACAATTTTTTTTTGATTGTGAAGCGATCCGCTTCCCAGTGACAGTAATGAGAATGTTCAATTTCAAATGATAAGCTCGTGTCTTCAATAAATGCTCAAAATATCGTATCTTTGTAACCTTCATCTGATCTGATGACCTGACTTCTAGAAGACTCCCCTCAACAGTTCATTTGAAATCAGCTTAAATCAATTATTCACGGACCAAATTTATTTATGGGAAAATCGCAGGAGACCTGGAACAAAAAACAAAAAGAAAAGAAAAAACAGAAGAAAAGAGACGACAAAGAGCAAAAAATGCAGGAGAGAAAGGCCAATCCTGCCAAAAGCAGCCTTGATGATATGTTGGCTTATGTAGATGAGTTTGGCAATATCACTTCCACTCCTCCTGATCCTATGAAGAAAAGGGTGGCTATTAAACTCGAAGACATCGAAGTAAGCATTCCCAAACAGGCACCCATTGACCCAGCTGATTTAATTAGAAAAGGAAGTGTTACGTTCTTTAACGATGCCAAAGGATACGGATTCATTAAAGATACCGAATCCCAGGAAAGCGTTTTTGTTCACGTCAATGCGCTTACTGAACCCATACAGGAAAAAGATAAAGTTACTTTTGAGGTGGAAATGGGACAGAAAGGCCCCTCTGCTATCAATGTAAAGTTGATTAAAGCAGAATAGCACTGCTAAAATAAATTAATTATATAAAAGCCGGCATCACCGGCTTTCTCCTTTTTAATACACCCTTTTTCAAAGTATCTCTGTTTTCTACTTTAAAAACTCCACTTCAATCTGACAAACCCAGATTGAGCAACCAAACCATAATTCCCACTTACTGGACTCTTATCAAAGAACAGCTGACCTACTACATCCAAATCCAAATTTTGTTTCACAGAAAAGGTGAAGGCAGGATTGGCAAAAAACGCATTGCTACCCGGGTAAGCAATAGCAGACAATCCGCCATGAAATAGTGGAGTAAATTGATAGGACGATTGAATAAAAGACGACCAACGATAATTAGAAATGTTGCGCACAGTAAAGTTACCCGGGCGCGCACCAACAAATGAGAATCCAAACACAGGGTTTACTTCTGCAACGGAATTATACATAACGGAACCATTCAGATAAAAAGTATTGGGGAAAGAATAGTCTATTGAGATAGCACTAAGAAATAAGCCATCGTAGGATTGGTTTATTGAAGTTTCAGTAACCGGTATGAAGTAAGAAAGCTCTCCTTTAAAACCAGCTTTACCCAAGTTACCCGCCCAACCTGTTCCTAATGCCAAATCTCCTTGGGCTATCCCAGCAAGGAACTGCATATCATAGTTCCATCTGTTAACCCTCCACATGGCTGCACCTACAAATCGATCTATATCCTCTGCCATTTTTGCAGCTACTTCAATGCTTGAGGCCACCCCTGTGTATTTAGAAATGCGCAATGCATCAGAGCCAGGTCGTTCTTCATAATCAAAGTCAAAGAAAGAATAGGCATTGAACCAATCATTAGGATTCCACGCTAGGTTTACTCCCCAATTAATTCTTTGTCTTCCTAACTTCACCTCCCAGTCATTTTTATTCCATTGAATGTATACCCGATCTGCCATTACATTTAGTATAGCTGATTTATTGTCAATCAAATTGGCCGATAAGTCAAAGTAATCGTTGTTGGAATCGACAATCCGGTTGTAGTAAGGAATATCTCTCACAAAATTTCCTACAAACAAACGATTCCTAAATTCTACGAATGCCGAAAAATTCTCATTAGGATACCATGCAAAATTTAATCGGTTGTGTGTCAAATCCTCCACCCACAAATCGTCATTGAAGTAATTGAACGATCCCATATTCTTTAGGTATCCCTTGAAGGTAATTTTCTTCTCATCACTCTCCTGGGCAAAAGTCGCAATGGATAAGAGTATCCCTATGAATATGAGAAAGCTTCTTTTCATTAACGCTTCACATCAGAAACAATAGTACCATCCTCCAAGGTAACGATGCGCCTTGCCTTATCCATCACGCGTTGATCGTGAGTGGAAAAAACAAATGTTGCCTTTTGTTCCTTATTCATTTTCGCCATTAAGTCCAATAGATTTGAGGTTGAAGTTGAATCAAGGTTTGCCGTGGGTTCATCTGCCAGTATAAAACGTGGTTTGGATGCCAGCGCTCTGGCTACAGCCACTCTTTGTTGTTGACCTCCTGAAAGTTGCGAAGGTTTGCTATTTGCTTTGTCCGAAATATCCATTTGTTCTAACAATTCCATCGCCCTGTCATAGCGTTCTTTTTTGCTTCGTTTCTGCAGCAGCATGATAAACTCCACGTTTTCCAAAGCCGTTAACACCGGAATGAGATTGTAAGCTTGAAAAACAAACCCAATGTTCCTCAGCCTAAAATCAATCAGCTCACTGTCCTTCATGTTTGAAATGTCTATGCCGCCCACCTCCACTTTTCCTTCGGTCGGTTGATCAAGCCCGCCAAGAATATTCAGCAGCGTAGTCTTACCACACCCTGAAGGTCCCACAATGGCTGTAAATTCCCCTTCTTCTATACTTAGGGTTAAATTATTTACAGCATGAACTGGTATGGTTGTTTTGTGATATACTTTAGAAACGTTGGTTGCTTTGATAATAGTTGACATCCGTATTCGATGTTTAGTTTTTTTTAAATAGTATGTAATGCATCAATAGGTTTTAGCTTAATGGCTTTCCATGCTGGATAGATCGATGCCAGAAAAGCCGTTAAGATGATACCAATCATAATTTGTATATAGTCCATCGGTTGCAGTAATGGATACAAAATACTGTTGTAGCCTATTGCCTCCAGTCCCTCAGAATAATCAGTAAGGTCAATTCCTACTTTTCCCAAATATGAAACCGTGGCATAACCAATAAACAATCCTACAGGACCTCCCACTGTAGACAGATAAATCGTTTCGACCATGATCATCAAAAACACTTTTGCCCGCTTCATACCCAACGCCATCAACATCCCCAACTCTCTTATTCTTTCCAACACTGCCATCAGCATAGTGTTGACAATACCAAATGCAAGTGCAGACATGATAATGATGATCAATATTTTTAATGTAGCCGCCATCATCTGCTCCATGAATACCAGTGCGGGAGATATTTCTTTCCAGCTTTCAACTTTGTCACTCTCAAAATTTGATTGAATTTTCTTTGCCAGCGCTTCATCATCTGTTCCGACTACAGTAGTATAGGCAATCTCATGTATGTTGTCACCAATGTTTAGCAATCGGTTTAAATCCGACTTGAGCACATAGGCTGATGATTCACTAATGGCAACGGATGAAGCATCTAGAATACCTGCCACTTTGAAGCTGCCTGCGGTAATATTCCCTTCCATGTCCTGAAAGGTAAGCACCACCTTAGACCTCACATTTACTTTTAGTTTTTCCGCAAGCTTGTCTCCGATCAACACTGGGTTGCTGGATATCCCTTCGAAATAGGCGCCTTCACTAATTAATGTATTGAGTTCTGTAACCTTAGCCTCCTCTTCAGGATTGATACCAATTATTTTTACGCCTGTCGCCTGTCGGGATGAAGAAATCATACCGTTTACCAATGAACGAGTGGTTACGAATTCAACCGCATGGGTTTGTTTTAAAAATCCTAGAATAGATTGATAATCTTTAATATAGTATTGAATATCATAGTCTTGTGTGAATTCAGGGTGGTGCACCTGACCGTTGGATGTTTCATGCCTTATTGCAGACTGAATATAGCTGGTGAGAAAGCTTTGCATAAAACCCCCTGCAAAAGTCAATGCCCAAATGCCTATAACCATGGCACCAATCACTACCAGGCTTCTCCCCTTATTCCTCCAAACATTTCGCCATGCAATAATCGCTATCATATCTAAATTGATTAAGGCCTCATGGATTCGACTGGTTTCATTTTATGGATCGACCAGATAGGGTAACCTGCCAACACAATGGCCATAATAAAAATGGCATAAGCCTGATTGGTGAAGATCACAGGATCTAACGAGAATGCATAGACAGCTTCTATTCCAAATTTTTCTATGGCCTTAGCAGCCTCTGCTCCAAAGTAAATGGGATTAAAGTAAAAGTAGGTCAAAACCGGTAAACTGAGCATAATGCCTGTTAAAACCCCAATGGATGTCATCAAAGTAATTTCTAACAAAACGATGGTTTGTAATTGTAAACGTTTCATCCCCACGGATATCATTACCCCAAATTCATATTGTCGTTCTGCCGTCATCATTAAATAAGTACCAAACATTCCAAAGCCAATAACGAGATATAGTATCCACAGCATTATCCTTCCACTGATGTTATCCAACTCAATACTTTGAACAAGGTCCGGAACCAGTTCCTTCCAGTCCATCACCTCGTAAGATTCTTTGCTAAATATTTTCGTTATTTCACTTGTGATTCGCGGAGCATCATCTGGGTCGTCAATGACTAAGGCTACACTGGTAATTAGTTGATCAGCCGCATAAAACCATTGCGCCTTTTTCAAACTCATGTACACCAACTGATTATTTTGTACCGGCATAGCAAACTTCACAATACCTTTTACAGGGAATAAACCCGCTGCATTTGCTCCGTGATATCCCTGACCTAACAGCACCAATGTGTCACCCACGCCAGCCTTGAGATAAGTAGCCAGTCCCTGAGAAAGAAGGATTCCTTCATCCTCAGATTTTAAGTACTCCCCTTCAACCAGTTTGTTTTTCACCCTAGTGAGATCATCTTCGCGCTCAGGATCAATCCCCATCACCAAAGCTCCTTTGGTTTGGCTTTTAAAAGACGAAAGAGCAAAAGATTCTAACCTTGGCACAAAAGTTTGAACCCCTTTTAATTGATTGACTTCAGAAAGCTTTTCAGGATCATAGCTGAAACTATTATCAATTACTTTATCTTTCCAATAGCCCTCTTTGTGAATTTGAATATATCCAGTATAAAATCGTACAGAGTTTTCTATCATTCTGTGATAAGACCCTAACTGCATAGATCGCATTACGCAGGCCAGCAATACGGCAAAGGTGATAGAGAGAATC
The DNA here is from genome assembly GCA_019638285.1 of Cyclobacteriaceae bacterium. Taxonomy (GTDB): domain Bacteria; phylum Bacteroidota; class Bacteroidia; order Cytophagales; family Cyclobacteriaceae; genus ELB16-189. Next base: position 29,112 of record JAHBUB010000015.1, read on the forward strand.
GTGATCAGCGACCTCCTTTTGTTTCTCCAAATGTTGCGCCAGGCAAGGGTGGTATACATTGCTTTTATTTCTTGGGCCTCAGGGCTTGGTGATTAGGCATTATCTAACTCTTTTCATGTTTTGCATAGAAAAAAAACTTTCCTTCAACCCAATATTAAATTCCTGATTCAGGTATTCAATTACTGTTCGTTGTTTTGGGTTATCGGCAGGAATCATTTCCAATTTTGTAGGAATCCGCCTTCCTCCCATTTCCTTGATTTCAGAAAGCACCATAGTGTTTACCAAATAGTCATCCTCATCATAGTATTTTACCAACAACTGGTTGTATTCCTTTTTGTCAACAAAACATACCACCTTTCCCCACACTACAGGAGCATCCGGTTTTGGTGTAAGGATAACTTTATAAACAGTGGTTCCATTAATGACTGAATCATGCTCCAAACTATGACTGTAGTCATTCACAATAGAGGACTCCTTTACCAAATCGTCATTGGTAAAATCTGAACCCATCCAGGATTGCAACATCATCGATGGGGGAAGTTTAACTACCCTATCTATGGAAGGCTGCCAGTTCCACATTTCATTGTCACGCTTTAGAAAAGCTTGTCCTTTGTCACGTGCAGGTCCAGTGATCAATATCAAGCTATACTCTGTTCCCAACGACCAGCCTTTCATGGTTACTTCCCTTTTCCAATCAGGTCGGACTATCGTCATCTTCATTTCCGAACTATTAGACGTTCCTCTTACCTTTTCATCCACGCGCTGCATTATTTCCTTTGCTGTCTGCGTATAGCCTGAAAATGAAAGCAAGATTACCCCCGCCATTAAGCCAAGTTGTTTCATTTATATTTTCCTTTACAGTATTTATTAATAAGAAACGATTCTATCTCTTCAGAGGGATAATCATCTTTAATCACCATCCACTGAATACCTATTCCATCAAATAAAGCAGCCAACAGGCTTGCTTCTCCCCTTGGATCAGGGAAGTTCATCTGACTAAGTAAGTCTTCCAAAAATTTCAGATAACCAGTATATTTTTGCAATGCCAAATCATGCGCAAATTGAAACTTATCTATTTTAAAAGTAAGCTCCATCAACAATCTGAAATAATCTGGTCGTTCACGAAGCTCCTTAAATAACCATTTGAAAATATTTTCCAGTGTTACTGCCGGATCATCTGCAATCAATTCAGCCATCACATTTTCGCCCTGGGCAGCAGCGTTATCAATTAATTGTTTCAACAAATCTTCCTTACTGGTAAAATAGTTGTAAAGCAATCCTTTCGATACACCAGCCCCCTTAGCAATCTGTGCAATACTGGTTGACTCATACCCTTGCTTTGCGATCAAAGAAAAAGCTGCCTCCATGATCTTTTTCATGCTTTCCTGCCTGATTTCCTCGTTTTTAGATGGTATTCTGGGGCTCATTGGTATTTTTGACTGAACGGTCGGTCAATATTATTAATGTATTTTTACAATACCAAACCCGAAGTTTGAAATGTGACCCTTCTTAACGTCATAATTCATATTTTAGCACCAATTCACATTACACTTTTACTCCAATGATTTGAACAACTCACTTTCACAACGTGGTCAAACTGCATCTCAATCAGTTCTCCGAATCGACTTTGAGGCCTACTTTGAAGCAGTTAAAAACCTGTATCATAAAACTGGCAATCCCAAAGGCACTTTCCCACTCAATGTGGCCGAAAACAAATTGAGTTGGGCCATCCTAAAAGCTCGTATAGAGCAATTAGAAAGTCAAAACCCCATTCCCAATTGGGTTGCAAACTATACCAATAGTACAGGGGCCCCTTCTTTTAGGGACAAGGTTGCCAGCTTCTACTCTCAATTCTTAACAGGATGTGAAATCCATCCTGAGCATCTGGCTTTATCAGCTGGGTCAACCTCCGTCATTGATCTCACTTCCTGGATTCTGGGGGAACCCGGAGATGTAGCCGTATTTCCCGCTCCATGCTATCCGGTATATAGACAAGACATTCAAAACAAATCAGGTCTTGAAAGGTATGACCTTATCACACACCACCATATTGAGGATATAAAGAACGGGCCACTCCTCTCTATTAATCATCTTGATAAAGCACTAAAAGATATAAAGAATCAAGGAAAGCGATTTCGCATATTGGTAATTACCAATCCCGATAATCCAACCGGTGGAATGTATTCCGAATCGAAACTAAACGAGTTTGCAAATTGGTGTATATCCCACAATATTCATATGATCGTCAACGAGATCTACGGCTTATCACTTATCAATACACAGCATCCCGAGCTGAAAGATGATTATCCAACACCTGTGACATTTTATTCTTTTGCCAATATCATGCAACAAAAACAAAGTGAATACCTGCATCATTGGTATGCACTGTCAAAAGATTTTGGTGCGTCTGGTTTTCGAGTGGGGATGGTTTACTCCCTCAATAAAACTTTCATAGAGGCGTATAACAATTTGAATGCTCCCTCCATGGTTTCCAACTACACCCAATGGATGTTTGAATTGGTACTCAGTGATGATGCTTTTGTTGAAAAATACATTCATACGAATCAGCAATTGCTAACAGAGAATTATCTAGTAGTCGTTCGCCAATTAAAAAAACTAAAAATCCCTTACGCGCCAGCGCAAGGAAGCCTTTTTGTTTGGTTAGACTTATCCGAATTTCTAAAAGAAAACACCCAAACACTAGAGACAGAACTTTGGACTGCGTTATACAAACAAACCGGCATTTTACTTACACCCGGTAATGGATTTGGTCACACCAAGCACGGACAGTTCCGTTTGGTACACTCTTGCTTTGTAAAAGATGATTTGGAGGTTTCCATGCAACGTTTCTCTCAATTTGTTGAAAACAAAAGAAAATATTAATTGATGTTTTATAAGAATAATAAAGTGATCTAAGAAGAGAAGCGTAATTCAATGAAAACAAAGGAATGCCCCTCTTGTGCGATGGAGATAAATTCAAAAGACAAAATTTGTCCCATCTGTGGTTATGAATTTGCTGAATACAGCACAGCCTTCAAGTGGATTGCTATCCTGTTGATTATCTTATTTATTTTGTATTTTATCTTTTAATGAAGTCCGCAAAGAATTGATTCAACCTATCAATCATTAAAGATAAAGAACCCGTATCCACCAGGATCACGAATAATAACATTCTCCACAATAGCCTTATCATTAAAGTGAGTAATCTCTTCTACGAGGGGGATTTTCAAAGCTCGAATTTGTTTGATCACTTTAGGATTGTTTTCCTTACCATTGAAATAAGTCAATGAGGGATTAAAGAAAAGATGAGGACACATCAACGGATTCATGATATTCACCGTCAATTCATCTTCATTCTTGCAAGCCATCCAACCCTGATCAGGAGATCCACTGATTTCAAATCCCAAAACTTTCCACACTTCAACAGACCGAACAATATCCAAAGATTCCAAAGTCAATCCCGCATAATTACCCAATACACTAAAGGAAGTCTTTGCGGGTTTGTGTTTTAATTTCAACTCTCCTTCCACCAGGTAAATGCACACTCCGCTGGCATCACTCAACAAAAACCCTTCCTTTGTTTTATGGAGAGCCGTGAGCTTTTTGAGTTTTGCAACTTCTTTTGTCCACGTCTTCTTATAAAGCTTCACCCCTGCTCTTGCATATCGATCCGGGTTAATTTCAATTACCGTCTTCCCATCTGTAACAATGGTTTTTGACTTATCGGCAATTACTTTAAATCCGAGTTTCTGATAAAACTCCAAACTATTTTTCAACTGATTGGTAGGGGTGTGTACAAGTGATTGCATAGTAATCAAATTTTATTAATAATATTTTTATTCTTATGTACTCGTGCCTTAGTATCCTAAAACAATAGTTTGCCACCAAGTCTGAAAAGACAAAAAAATTTATGTAGCCTAATTTATATTTTCATTTCGCTTCAACAGAAAAGCACTTAGCAAAGTGATGATCAAACCCACCGGCACAATCTCCATCAAGGTCATTCCAAATCGAATCACAGGGTTCTTATACATATTCGCCATGCTGTCCATTTCCACTTTCATTTGTTCTCTTTCAGTGATTGACGCTCCATCCTTTTCCATTTGTGCCAGATATTGTGTTGTGTATTGCTCCATAAAGTCCCCTGAAGAAGTGCTTACATATACCTCCCAACCGGAAGCATAAATAACTGCGGCAATAGCGGCAATTAGAATACCGACCTGAAATCCTTTACCAAATGAAAGTACACCGTGGTTGTGATTGTCGCGGAATGACCTGACACCAAAATAGATCATGGATAGCGCGATGATCATGGTGGCATAGCCGAACAGCTCACCATTTTCAAAACCAATGGTGCCGTTGTCCATCAGGAGCATAGAGACTAGCATGAGACTGGTGACAATAAGCCCAGCGATCAGGCCAAATATCAAAACTGTTTTTCTCATGGGATGAGGGTTTAGTGGATCAATGAATTTAGGATCAAATGTGTGGAATACGAACCAATTCACACTCATACTTTCGGGTGAATTGAGTACAAGATGCGTGAATCATCTTAAAGGAATAGGAAACATGGAGATTCTTCAATCATCCTACGTCCTCTCTCTGATGACGAAATAGCATGCCATCACTGCTGAACATAAAAATAAGCTATCGTCACTCAGAGCGTGAGCGATGAGTCTTAATTCAATCGGTGGGATTCCTCAGTCGGCCTACGTCCTCCCTCTGAATGACGGTAAAGTTTATGGAATCAGGCTCAATTCTTTTGCTTTTTGAATAGCCTGTGTCCTTCTGCTCACCTCCAACTTGGTAAATAGGTTGGAAGAATGCGTCTTCACGGTATTTAGGGAAACAAATAATTTGTCCGCTATCTCCTGATTGGCCAGGCCCTGAGCCATTAGCGCCAACACCTCTAGTTCCCTTTTGCTGATGCCGCGTTGAGATTGTTCCTTTTCGTTGAAATGAAACTCGGAATTGATCACTACTACCTGTTTGCGGGTGAGCCTCAACCCCACCCAAATCCCCAGCGCGGTAAAGAAAACGGCTACAGTTCCCACATAAAACTCCAGGGTGAGATCACGCACCAGAAAACGGTACTCAATCATTCTCATAATGAGAACAAGCAGCGCCAATGCCAATCCATATAAGAAAATGGTCTTTTTCACAGAGACCAAACTACAAAATTGTAAAGGAAAAAAGAGGGACTCATTTTGAGTTTGTCAAGTCGGAACACCTGACTTCACTTTAGATACACCCCTGAAAATCATATCACGCAATCGAATCTTAATATTATCCTTCATATAGAAAGATTTTCTTATTAGAAGCATTATTCAATTCACTAGTCAACTAACAATCTGCCTTTGTTCTCCCAACTCTTCAATTCCTGCCTCCACCACATCTCCTGCTTTGAGATAAACAGGAGGATTAAAACCATGGCCTACACCCGAAGGTGTGCCTGTAGAAATCACATCGCCTGGCAGCAAGGTCATAAACTGACTGATGTAATGCACCAAAAAAGGCATCTCGAAGATCATGTCATTGGTATTGTTGTCCTGCATCATTTTGCCATTCACTTTCGTCCACATGTGCAAATTATTGAAGTCTGCAATTTCATCTTTGGTAACCAGGTAAGGACCCATAGGAGCAAAGGTATCACAGCCCTTTCCTTTTGTCCATTGTCCCAATCTTTCCAATTGATATTCGCGCTCACTATAATCGTTGTGCAAACAAAATCCCGCCACATAATCCATGGCATCTTTTTCTTCTACATAGGAAGCTTTCTTTCCAATTACAAAAGCCAGCTCCACTTCCCAATCTGTCTTCTTACTATTTCTGGGAAGAATAAGTCCATCATTAGGGCCAGTAAGTGCAGACGTGGCTTTAAGGAAAAAAATAGGCTCACTAGGTAAGGGCATTTTCGTTTCAAAGGCATGCTTGGTATAGTTAAGTCCTACACCAATTATTTTAGAGGGCCTCTGAAAACAGACTCCCAATCGTGTGCCTTCTTTTACAAAAGGAAGTGACCCCTTATTTTCATCTATCCAGATTTGCAATCTATTCAGTCCATTGGTTTCGAAAAATGCTTCGCCAATATCTTCACCAAAGGCAGAAGCATCGTATTTTTTATCATCTATCAATACCCCAAGTTGCTCTTTGCCTTTTTCACCAAATCGAAATAGTTTCATTTTAATATTTAGTTAAAGATTTTCAACAGTGACTTTGTAACTCCGCGTCTCTGCGGTTAATTTTTACCGCTAAGGCGCTAAGACGCAAAGCTATCATCACATCAACTCATCATTTATCAACTCATCAACTCATCACCACATCAACCAGCCCATCCTTCTCTATCCAAACTTCTGTATTGAATGGCTTCTGCGAGATGTTCAATTTTTATTTCTTCACTCCCTGCAAGATCAGCAATGGTGCGCGATACTTTTAATATTCTGTCGTACGCTCTGGCTGAAAGACCCAGTCTCTCCATGGCCGTTTTTAATAATGCACGACCGGCATCATTGATCTCACATACTTTTTTTACCATGCTCGATCCCATCATGGCGTTACAATACACCTCTGGGTTACCCTCATACCGTTTCGCCTGAATTTCCCTGGCAGCCACCACCCGTTTCCTGATTTCCTCACTACTTTCAGATTTTCGCTGCGATGTCATTTCATCAAAACTCACTGGCACCACTTCTACATGTAAATCAATGCGATCCAATAAAGGCCCACTCACTTTGCTTAAGTAGCGTTGCACTACACCAGGTGCGCATACACATTCTTTTTCCGGGTGGTTGTAATAACCACACGGGCAAGGATTCATACTAGCGATGAGCATAAAGTTGGCTGGATATTCAATGGAAACCTTGGCCCTTGAAATAGTCACTCTTCGCTCTTCCATCGGCTGGCGCATCACCTCCAGCACTGTTCTTTTAAATTCCGGCAATTCATCCAAAAACAAAACGCCATTGTGCGACAATGAAATTTCTCCCGGTTGTGGATTACCTCCACCACCCACAAGGGCCACATCCGAAATAGTATGATGCGGAGACCGGAAAGGACGATTGGTAATCAATGCATCGTTGGCGCCCAATCTGCCCGCTACTGAATGAATCTTGGTTGTTTCTAACGCTTCATTTAAAGTCAGCGGTGGAAGAATGGAGGGCAATCGCTTGGCAAGCATGGTTTTTCCTGCTCCCGGTGGCCCGATCATGATGGCATTGTGACCACCTGCTGCTGCAATCTCCAATGCTCTTTTAATATTCCCTTGTCCTTGCACATCTTTAAAATCACTCTCGTACGTATTCAGCTGTTCATTGAAGACTTCTCGTGTGTCGATAATGAGTGGATCAATCTGAATCTTATTCGTAAAGAAATCAATTGCTTCTTTTAATGTCTCTACGCCAATTACATTTAACTTATTGACAATAGCTGCCTCTCGCGCATTGGCTTTGGGCAAAACAATTCCTTTAAAATTCTCTTTTCGGGATTGAATGGCAATAGGCAATGCCCCTCTGATCGGGCGAAGGATACCATCGAGCGACAGCTCTCCCATGATGACATATTGATCCAGTTTCTCAATGGATGCCTGGCCGGAGGCCTGAAGAATACTTAGGGCAATGGGCAAGTCATAAGCAGACCCTTCCTTTCGCACATCAGCAGGTGCAAGATTGACAACTACTTTATTGCGTGGCATATAGTAGCCCAATCCCTTCAAGGCAGACTCTACCCGATGTTGGCTTTCTTTTACTGCATTGTCGGGGAGGCCGCTCATCCAGAATTTATTGCCTTGGATAATATTCACTTCGACCGTAATGGTTTGTGCGTCTACACCATGCACTGCGCTACCAAAGGTTTTTGCTACCATGAAAAATTAGTTGCCTGAACGTGAGTATAGGATTTTTCAAGCTTAATTCATAGTCGGATTACGACTTTGAGTGGAAATGTAACTAGCTAACCTGCTTCTCAATCAGTAGAATGAGAATATGGATGATTTTGATATGCACTTCTTGTATGCGATCCGAAAAACCAACATGGGACACGATAATATTTACGTCAGCCATACTTGCCAGCTTACCCCCATCTTTTCCACTAAGGGCAATTACCATCATGCCTCGTTCTTTGGCCGCTTTTACGGCATTGAGAATATTTGAAGAATTGCCGCTGGTACTGATCGCTAATAACACATCGCCCTCCCTTCCCAGTGCTTCTACATATCTAGAAAAAATATATTCAAACCCATAGTCATTGCCCACACAGGTAATGTGCGCTGGATCTGAAATAGAGAGTGCGGGTAAGGCCTTACGGTCGCTGCGAAATCTACCTGAAAGTTCCTCCGCAAAATGCATGGCATCGCAATTCGAACCTCCATTGCCACAGGACATGATTTTATTACCTGATTGAATAGCCGACACCATCATTGAAGCTGCTTCTTCAATACTATTAAGTGCTTCGGACGATTGAAGGAAATTATATAACGTGAGCGCTGCCTGACCTAATTCTTCCCTAATGATTTTTTGAGCATCCATGTTTATTTGGTGTCCGATTCAGAATCGGGCTCAGGCTGTGGCTTATTTGCCTCTTGCAGATCATACACTTTTGCCTTAAGGTTATTAACCTCAAAATTCATTGCTGCTTGCTCTTTCTCTAAGGATTTTGCCAACCGCCAAGACCATATGACATCTGTCACGAATAACACCAATCCCAAAATGGCTCCATATTTAAATAAATGCAGTACACCATATAAGCTTGTCAGTACACTCAAATCTTGCTTTTGTGCATCTACATAGCTTGTGATTGCAAGTACAACCAGATGGTAGGCCCCAAAAATAGTAAAGAAGATAACTCGTCTTTTGTTCATTCCCAGCACGTTAGTCAACAAACTTAGGCTTTTTCACATAAACCAAAAATGCAATATCTACGAAAACCATGCATCGGGCGGGGAAGTGGATTAATCAATCGTTAATTATCATTATTTTGAAAATCACTCAGCTTGCGATATACGCCATCTTTTTGGGTTAGTTCAGCATGAGTACCCCTCTCCACTATTCCACCATCCTGAATAACCACTATTTCATCAGCATGCTGAATGGTGCTCAGCCGATGAGCAATTACGATAGAGGTTCTATTCTTCATTAAATTGAACAAGGCCTCTTGCACTAGTTTTTCAGACTCTGTATCAAGCGCACTGGTGGCTTCATCCAAGATCAATATGGGTGGATTTTTCAATACGGCCCTTGCGATGCTTAGTCGCTGTCTTTGCCCACCAGAAAGCTTTGATCCACGTTCCCCTATGATGGTGTCATATCCATTCTCTGATTGCATAATAAAATCATGGGCATTGGCCACTTTGGCTGCAGCAATCACGTCCTGCTCAGAAGCTTTTGGGCTTCCAAAACAGATATTGTTAAAAATGGTATCGTTAAACAAAATAGATTCCTGGGTAACGATGCCCAATTGATTTCTTAGTGAAGTTATGTTGTATCTGGTGAGCGCATGTCCATCGATTTTCACCTCTCCCTCAGTGGGGTCATAAAATCGCGGCACCAAATCTGCCAGTGTCGACTTACCACCACCAGAAGGTCCCACCAGAGCAATCATTTTTCCTTTAGGTATTTTGAGATTAATATTTTTCAAAACACGCTCTGAGTTATAGGCAAACGACACATTGATAAATTCAATCTCGCTTTGAAATTGTTCTATTGTGATCGCATCAGGAGGACTCTGAATTAACGGTTCTGTATCAATGGTTTCAAAAATTCTATTTGCAGATGCAGTTCCCTTTTGCAAAGCTGTAATCCCATTTGAAAATGCTTTGGCTGGTTGAATAATCATAGAGAAAATTGCTAGAAATCCTAGAAAAGTCTCTGGAGCTAAGCTTGAATCTTTACTAAGCACCATATTACCACCAAAGAAAATAATTCCAGCGACTATCATAACCCCCAACGTTTCAGAGACCGGAGAAGCCAATTCGTTTTTATACGACATAGATTTACTCACCTTTCGATAATAATCTGATTCCTCTTCCATCTTACGAATAATAAAACCGCGCGCATTAAATGCCTTTACCACTCGCATGCCCCCAAATGTTTCATCCAGAATATTTACAATTCTACCCAGCGACTCCTGACTTTGCTTTGCTTGTCGTTTCAATCTCTTAATGATCTCAGCGAGTACCCCGCCTATCACCGGTAACACGATCAATGTAAAGAACGTGAGCTTAGCAGAAATAATAAATAGCATCACAAAATAAACGATAATTGTAATGGGCTCTTTCAGTACGGCCTTAAGGCTATTCATAACGGCCGCTTCCACTTCTTGAACATCATTGGTAAATCTAGAAATAAGATCACCCTTTCGCTCGCTGTTAAAAAATCCGATGTGGAGTCTTGAGACATTACTAAAAATATCAAGTCTAATATTTCTTACTAGGTCTACCCGAATCTTAGTTGCTACAACACGCTCTAAGAACCTAAAAGCATTGGCTAGAAAAACGCATAGCACAATCAGACCACACACAAACAGCAAGGCATTGAGTGAACCATTCTCCTGTATGATTAATCGAAAATAATGATTGAACACACCCACTACATAATCTGACGATAGGCTAAAGTCTGGAAGTACCGGAACAGGATCATTGATGTTGCGGCTAAACAACACTTGAAGCATCGGGATGACCAAAACGATATTGAAGGCGCCAAAAATAATTCCCAGTATGGAAAACAAAAAAAACAAAACCAGTCTGCTTTTTATTTTTGGTGTATAGTTGAGAATGCGGAGGAAGGTCTTCATCAATTAAAAGTCGTACAGCCTGTGGCCGATATTCCACCGCAAAGCTAAGGAAGTTATTGTAGTATTGTTTCTTTTAGATATGGCAGGCGCATTCTGATCTCTTCGTATTAAACTAAAATCAACGAACAGGTTATGTTTAAGCATGTAAGAGGCTGTAAAATCCGCATAAAGTATTTTAGTGGAAATTCCCTGTCCGATGTTGTTACCGAAGTCCTGCACTTTCGTGGAATTGCCCTTTAACAAATCACTGCCCCAATTAACACCCGTAGTGTCGCGCCCTACTTCCGAGTAGATCGCTTTTGCCACAAAATTAAGTTTGGGCAACGGCTGATAGCGTACTATCCCTATTAGTTCTTTGAAATTAGCACCGAGCGGATGTGCAAATGGCTGCCTGTAGTTGGTGTAACTACCATATTGTGTATTATGTGAATACGTGTATGGTCTTACCACATTGGCTTCCAATTGCATGTCAAGGTTATTGACACCGACAACATCAATATATTTTAGTCCACCCTGTAACGCGAATTTATTCGCCCACCAGCCATTGCCTTCTTTTAGCCTGTCGAGTAAAAACTCATCGAACACTATCTGTCCGTAAGCAGAGAGTCCTTTTGTGATTATCCATTTAAAATCCATTCCTAAAATCACATTGTCACTACTACCAAATTGCTGTTCGATGGCTCTGTAAAAAATGACCGGATTAAGATAACTGAGATCAAATGTATTATTGTTCAGACTATCTTTTGGGCTAAAAACAACAGACTCAAAAAAACCAAGGTTAAATTTCTTTCCAATATTGATGCTGGCGTGATGGAAGGCCATGAACTTTTCTGGATACCTTCGCCTTCCGCTTCCCGATCCTCCAATTGTTCCGGGTGCATCCGCAGCCACTCTGTTTAATTGGAATAAATAATTCAGTTTCCACACTTTGACATTGGCGCGCAGGAAAAGTGTGGGGGGTGCATAATCAGAGAAGATGAGCGATCGATAGCCGTTACCAATAAATGTTTTGCCATTCCCAAACTGCATGTAAATATGCTTACTGATATTAAAATCGATGTAAGCCCTGGCCTGAAAATAGTCCGCTCCATTATTTTTATAATTCTTCCAGAATCCTTCATGCGGTACCACAGGATTTTGTGCAATGCCATCACGAACATACAACGGAAGTCGCGCCTGGTTGTCGGTAAGAAAAGTATAGAAACCAATTTTTCTATCGATCATCCCTTGAATCTCCACTCCTCGGGAATTAAGGTACAACGATTCTCCAGCCTGGTTATCCTGGCCAAAACTGGCATACAGTACCGGGTTTACATGGATGTCAAACTCAGGCAGATCAGCATATAAAAAATCTGACTTCTTTTTATAAATATGTTTGAGTACAGGTTTCTTACTTTCGTTGGTTTGGGAATGGCTCCATTCCCAACTATCATTTCGTAAATATTGATAATTAAATTGGTCGGCCAACGAACCAAAAACACTATTGGTTGCATTCAGGGTGTCAACAAACGCAACAATAGCATCTCTTTTGTAAGGCTTGACGGAGGTAAACAACTGAGAAGCCACATGACCCGATTTTATTTCGTACCGGTCAATCCAATGGTAATAGTCTTCATTGAGGGGGGCGTTGGTGCTTTGAGCAAATACATTGCAAGCCTGAAACACTACTAAAAGGAGGGCTAAATACTTCATTTTTTAAATTTCGAGAGATAAAAGAACTCTTTCAATCGAATTTGGCCCATTTTACATGGGTCAATCATCCTCGAGAAACCAGTTAAATAAGCTGAAAGCACTCCTATTGACAGTTAACTTGTAATTTTAACGCAAAATACCATCATTTTAGGTCCTCGACAATTTATGATGTACCAAGGCCTTGTAAATAGGCTCCAGTTCCTTATTTTTGCAATCCGAAAAGAAAAAAACAGCTATGAAGAAGGAGATACATCCGGCATATAAAGAGGTTATTTTTTGGGATACCTCATGCGATTTTAAGTTTTTGACCCGTTCTACCCTGATTTCAGATGAGACTGACAAATGGACCGATGGCAAAGAATATCCTGTAATTAAGGTGGAGGTAAGTTCTGCCTCTCATCCATTCTACACCGGCAAGAAGATGTTCATGGACACAGCTGGTCGTGTGGAGAAATTCCAAAAGAAATACGGAAAGAAAGCGTAAGCATTTCAATCTTATTATTATATCAGAAAGGTCTCCGAACGAGACCTTTCTTTTTTGTACGCTGCCTCAAATACCAATTTCGTCATTGCGAACTGAAGGATAAGTACGAGGGCAGGGTGAAGCAATCTCCTAAATTAACATTCATTCATCGGTTTGAAGATTGATTCGGTCGTTCCTCCCTCGCAATGACGACTTATTTTTAAGACAGCTTTTCTTTTTGCCTCAAATCTTTATTTTTAATGCCTTTATTGTGGTGATCATTCTTGTTGGCCTCCTATTTTTACATTATGAATTTAATCCTCTTTGACGATCCATCCATTCGCCAGGATCTTTCACCTTTTACCTTTACACGACCGATATCTGAAATGAGGGTGGGAATCCTCACCATCACTGAAAAATGGGAAAAACACCTCAGCACCAAAGCTTCCTTTTATACTGCTGAATACCTCTCTGAAAAGTATCCTGGCAAAAGCACCAATGACAACCTTTTTGTAAATGGAGCCATATGCCCGAATGATTCATTGGTAAAGATCATTGAGAAATTAAAAGAAGAAGAGGCCATTTCAAAAAACGGAATCTTGATTGCCGCCCGAACCAAAAGTACTTCTTTTGATAATGTAAAAGTGATTGCATACGAAGGTGAAATTATTCTGATTGATCAGCTCTGGAAAATTTTTCAGTACAATGGTGATCAGATCAAATTAGATTTTGATTTGCTTACGCACGGAAGAAAATCAAATGAATTTAATGATACCCATACCATTCTATATGGCCAACTGGGGAAAGATATTTTTATAGAGGAGGGTGCCATCATTAAAGCAGCGGTTCTCAATGCAGAAAACGGTCCCATCTATATTGGTAAAAACACACAAGTTCAGGAAGGCGCCTTGATCAGAGGTCCATTTGCACTGTGCGAAGGTTCGCATGTAAATATGGGCGCTAAGATTCGTGGGGACTCCACAGTGGGGCCCTATTCAAAAGTAGGTGGAGAAATAAGCAACTCCGTGATTTTTGGTTTCAGTAACAAAGGACATGATGGTTTTTTAGGAAACTCAGTAATTGGCGAATGGTGTAACCTTGGTGCCGATACGAATACCTCCAATCTGAAGAACAATTACGAAAACATAAAAATATGGAATTATAAAAAAGAGGGCTTTAAAGATACAGGTCTTCAGTTTTGTGGTTTAATTATGGGCGATCACAGTAAATGTGGCATCAATACCATGTTTAATACAGGTACAGTTGTTGGAATTGGATGTAATATTTTTGGAGATGGGTTTCCGCGCACATTTATTCCCTCATTTTCCTGGGGAGGAGCAGCTGGCTTTACCACGTTTCAATTAAACAAAATGCTGGATACTGCCGGCAAAGTTTTTGAAAGGAGAGGCAGAATATTAGAGGCTTTCGATAAAGAAATTTTGCAACATCTTTTCGAATCCACTGCTGTCAACCGTGTGTGGGAAAAAAGATAGATAAGAAATGAGATTCACAGATATACCCGGCTTACAGGAAGTAAAACAAAAACTAGTACAATCGGTGCAGTCTAATAAGATGGCACACGCGCAACTTATTGCGGGTAAAGAAGGGGCACTCAATCTGCCACTTGCGCTGGCTTATGCTACGTATATTCAGTGCCAGAACAGGACTCCCGATGATGCATGTGGTGTGTGTGCTGCATGCTCCAAAAATCAGAAATATATTCATCCCGACTTACATTTTGTCTTCCCTTTAAGCAACATAAAAAATGATAAGGATGTAGATCGTTTCAAGGCAGAGATTACTAAATCTTGGCGGAGCTTCCTGATAGAGCAACCCTTTGGCAAACTGGACGACTGGACAAACTCCTATGGGGGAGAGAATAAACAAGCTTTAATATCGAGAGAGGAAAGCAGAACGATCATCAAAACCCTTTCATTAAAGTCATTTGAAAGTCCTTACAAGATAATGGTGATCTGGTTGCCGGAATACATGCACGCATCGGCCGCCAACGGCATCTTAAAAATATTGGAGGAACCCCCTGAAAATACTTTTTTTCTTCTGGTAACAAATGCTGCCGATCGTCTATTGCCTACGATCGTATCGAGAACGCAACGGATACAGGTTCCTCTTCTCACCGATGAGGATTTGGATAGCTACCTTCAACAACATGCATCTCTTAGTGAAACAGACAGAAGGAATATTCTTCAGCTGGCAGATGGTGATTTAAATCTGGCATTGCGCTTAACACAAAGTGATGATAATATCAATCAAGATTTATTTGCGGAGTGGATGCGAGCTTGTTTCAAAAAGAGTTATGCAGATCTGGTACGAATGGCAGATGACTTTCATCAAATGGACAAACTTAACCAACACAATTTATTTTATTACAGTATTGGAATGATGAGAGAGTCTCTACTATATCTTGCGGGCTCCACCTCCATTAACAGAACACAGGGAGGAGAGTTGAAATTTATTCAGGATTTCAGCAAAGTGCTCAATATTTTAAAAATTGAAAAAGCCAATCAATTGATGTCAAGTGCTTCCTATTTCCTCGAAAGAAATGGAAGCGCAAAAATGATTTTCCTAAACCTTTCTCTTCAATTGTCTGCTGTCTTGAATCCCTAAGTATTGCAATTGATCCATCTAATCTATTAATTTTAATAATAATATAATCACCAATATGAATCGTGTCGTTTGCATTACCGCTTTAAGTGTTTCATTGCTATTTTCAAGCTGTGCGCAAAAAAAAGATTATGTCGTCACCTTTAAAACAGATATGGGTGACATGGTGGCCATACTTTATGATGAGACCCCTAAGCACAAGGCGAATTTTATAAAACTGGCCAAGGATCATTTTTATGATAGTTTACTTTTCCATAGGGTTATTGAAGGCTTTATGATTCAGGGAGGAGACCCTGACTCTAAACATGTACAACCCGGACAAAAACTTGGAAATGGGGGTCCCGGATATACCATTGAGGCTGAATTCAATCCCAAATTTTTTCATGAAAAGGGTGCACTCTCTGCCGCCAGACAACCCGATCAAATAAATCCCACCAAAGCATCCAGCGGAAGCCAGTTTTACATTGTTCAAGGAACAATAATACTTATACAAAATGTATATCAACTTAAAGTAGATCAGGCAAAATTAAATGCAGGTTTGCAACAGTTATTGGCAAAAGAAGAAAACAAACCGTTGTACGATTCGCTTATGCAACTCTATTACGCTGGTGATATGCGAACTTATCAAAACAAGTGTCTTAGCCTTATCCCTCGTATTGAAAAAGAAACGGGTATCAATGCAAGAAAAGAAGTATCTCAGGAAAAAATTGATGCTTACACAACAGTTGGTGGAGCGCCTCATCTGGATGGTGATTATACCGTATTTGGAAAAGTAATTAAAGGGCTCGATGTGATTGACAAAATCGCTCACGTAGAAAGAGATAGTAACGATCGTCCGCTAAAAGATGTGCGCTATACAGTTATTGTTGAAGAAATGCCCCGAAAACAAATCACCAAAATGTATGGCTACGAATATCCAGACAATAAATGAAAATTCTGGTAACTGGTGCAAATGGATTGCTTGGGCAAAAACTTTCTTTGCTACTGGATAGTAAGGAGGATATTGAGCTTGTAGCTACTGCAAGAAGTTCTCCTTCTATTCAATTGAAAAGGGGGGCATTTCAGCTGCTCGATATTACAAATCAAGCTGAAGTTAACGAGATCATATCTCAAGTACAACCGGAGGTGATCATCAATACAGCCGCCATGACCCAGGTGGACCATTGTGAAACGGAACAAGAAAAATGCTGGTTGTCCAATGTAACTGCAGTAGCATATTTGGTTAAAGCGTGCGAAAAGGAAAAAGTGAAACTCATACATGTCTCTACCGACTTCATTTTTGATGGTACACAGGGAGCTCTAAAAGAGAATGCGAAACCCAATCCGGTAAACTATTACGGGAAAAGTAAACTGGCAGCTGAAAAGATTATTCAGGAAAGTAATATTGAATGGGCCATTCTTCGCACTGTGCTTGTTTTTGGGATTACCTCTGATTTAAGCCGATCCAATATTGTTTTATGGGTGAAAAAGAATTTGGAAGAAGGCAAAGTAATCAATGTAGTAAATGATCAATGGCGTACCCCTACCCTTGCAGAAGATCTGGCAATGGGGTGTTACCTGGCTACAATCAAAAATGCCAGAGGAATTTACCATATCTCGGGTGAAGAAATGATGACACCTTATGATATTGCCGTAGAGACTGCAAAATTTTTTGACCTGGATCGGTCTTTGATAAAGCCTACTGACTCCACCACATTTAAGCAACCTGCAGCCCGACCCTTGAAAACCGGTTTCGATATCACCAAAGCAAAAGCTGAGTTAGGATATACCCCACACACATTTACCGATGGACTCGCCATTCTCGCCAGTCAAATCCAAAAGTTAAGTGCTAATAAATAATTTCGCTATTGGTTAAAGGATTTTGAGAATTATTTTCAATCTTGAACCTTTAACCCTTATTGTATTATGGCAGACCGAGGACAATTCGGATCTAAATTTGGATTCATCATGGCAGCAGCCGGATCGGCTGTAGGCTTGGGCAATATCTGGCGTTTCCCCTATCTCACAGGAGAAAATGGTGGAGGGGCCTTTGTATTTGTTTACTTATGCTGCGTGCTAGCCATTGGAATTCCGTTGTTATTCAATGAAATAGCACTGGGGCGACTCACTGGTAAAAATCCCATTGGCGCGTTTAAAGATACCGGCAGCAACAACTTTTGGATAATCGGAGCCATACTTTCATTGTGCGTTAGTTTCTTCGTCACAAGTTATTATGGTGTAATTGCTGGATGGACCATTGGTTACATCTATACCTCCCTAATAGGTGTAGAACTTTCATTCGCAGAGTTTACAGCCAACCCACTTATTGTAATTCCTCTTTTTATAGCATTCATCGGCCTTAATCTTTTGATTGTTACCAAGGACATTGCAAAAGGAATTGAAAAAGCCTCTAAAATTCTAATGCCAATATTATTTGTGTTGGTTTTTGTAGTGATTATAAGAAGCGTCACTTTGGATGGAGCAATGGCTGGGATTGAATATTATTTAATACCCGACTTCTCAAAAATAAATGGTGCCACCTTTCTCAAAGCATTGAGCCAATGTTTCTTTTCAATGTCAATTGGCTGGGGAATTATGATTACCTATGGATCCTATCTTTCTAAAAATGAGAGTATTGTAAAAAGCGCGCTTTGGATTGGTCTCTTAGATACAGGGGTTGCTTTGATGGGTGGTCTTATGATCTTTCCTGCTGTCTTTGCTTTCGGGATGGAGCCCAACCAAGGTCCAACGCTGGTATTTCAAATACTGCCCCATATTTTTAGTGAGATGCCGGGTGGAAACATTGTTGGGGCATTCTTCTTTTTACTGCTTTGTATCGCGGCTCTTACCTCCACTATTTCAATGATAGAAGTACCCGGCTCATGGTTAATTGACGAAAAGAAGTGGAGTAGAAAAAAAGCAGCCTGGGCAGTAGCCATTGCTGCACTGGTAGTTGGAATACCTTCTGCCTTATCAAAAGGCGCTAATGATACACTAACCAATATGAGTGTTGAGTTTTCAGGCGTTACTCTGACTAGCTTTATGGATATAATGGATTTTATTTGGGGTTCATTCTTCATTATTATAGTTGCCCTTTTCATTTGTCTATATGTAGGATGGATTATCGGGCCTGCTAAAATTATTGCAGAGTTAAGCGCAGGCACGCCAGGATTCGCTACGAAAAAAATCGCTGGGGTGACTGCTGCTCAGGTCTGGACTTTCTTTATCCGATTTATTTGCCCGTTGGTAATGATTATAGTAATCCTAAATCAATTCAATATTTTTTAACCCCGTTTAAAACGCTCTAGCTCCTTTAGAATAGTTAATTCAGTTCAATCATTCGATTCCCGTCCACCGGGATGATAATAGGCTATCCCATCCCTACATGGGTTTGATTAGTTAATTATTTTTTGAAAATTGGCTGCTTCACTTTTAACTAACTAAACCTAAAAAGTAAGTAATGAGCGTTTCTACCGATAACAGGGGCCAGTGGGGCTCTAAGTTTGGCTTTATCATGGCCGCAGCAGGATCAGCCGTAGGATTGGGTAACATCTGGAGATTCCCCTATATCACTGGGCAATATGGAGGAGGTGCCTTCGTG
This sequence comes from Cyclobacteriaceae bacterium, assembly GCA_019638285.1. Lineage (GTDB taxonomy): Bacteria > Bacteroidota > Bacteroidia > Cytophagales > Cyclobacteriaceae > ELB16-189. The sequence continues at coordinate 48,254 of JAHBUB010000015.1, forward strand.
CTGGTATATATTCTCTGTGTGCTCCTGATTGGTGTTCCACTTCTGTTTACAGAAATGGGATTTGGAAGATTTACCAAAAAGAGCACTATTGGAGCCTTTAAAGACACAGGCGCCAACTCCATATATATGGGACTTGGTGCTCTTATGGCCGTGCTGGTTAGCTTCTTCGTCCTCACCTATTATGGAGTAATTGCTGGATGGACAATTGGTTATATTTTTAAGACTCTTACTGGGTCAATGGGTTCTTTTGAGGATTTTGCCTCCAATGCAGCCTACACTATTCCGCTGATGGCTGTTTTTACACTTGTCACAATATTAATTGTTTTGGGTGGGGTATCTGGAGGAATTGAGAAGGCAGCAAAAGTATTGATGCCTCTCCTTTTTGGTCTCATTCTACTGGTCGCTATCAGAAGCTTAATGCTTCCTGGCGCCATGGCAGGCGTAGATTTTTATCTCAATCCTGATTTTAGTAAAATCAATGGCAATAGTATTCTTGCTGCATTGGGGCAGGCTTTTTTCTCCATGAGTATTGGATGGGGAATTATGATCACATATGGTTCCTATTTGCCAAAAAGTGCCAACATCGTAAGTAGCGGTGTATGGGTAGGTATAATGGATGCCGGGGTCGCTTTGCTTGCAGGGTTTATGATATTCCCAGCGGTATTCGCCTTTGGTAAAAGTCCTGATCAGGGACAAGCACTGGTATTTCAAGTACTTCCAGAGATATTTTCATCAATGCCCGGAGGAGCAATAATTGGTGCTCTTTTCTTTTTATTATTGATGGTCGCAGCTCTTACTTCCTCCATATCAATGCTCGAAGTACCCGCATCCTATTTTATGGATGAAAAAAAATGGAGCCGTAAAAAAGCAGCGTGGGTAGTAGGTATTTTAGTGTTTATAGTAGGAATACCTTCAGCACTATCACATGGTGCAAGCAATTTCTTCACCACTATTGAGCTGTCGCTGCCTTGGTTAGACGCACCTAAAGTAGGTGTTCAAAGCATTTTAGATTACTTGTTTGGTGAATTGTTTATTGTCATTGTAGCGTTCACAACCTGTACCTATGTAGCATGGAAAATGCCAATTAAGAATATTGTTGGCGAGCTAGACCAAGGCTCACCAGAATTCAAGGCAGGAAATTTTGCATCCAATACTTTTGTATTTTTCATTAGATATGTATGCCCAGTAGTAATTCTCTTAGTGTTATTAAATATGTTTGGTTTATTTGGCGTATTCGCAGGCGCTTAAGTCGAGAAGATTTCAAACAAAAAAGGCTGGCGATAATCGCCAGCCTTTCTTTTTATGGTGTCCTTCATTTATTTCAGCAACTCTGTAATAGGCTGCCCAGTCGCCCCACTGGGAAATTTTATTTTTAATATCGTTGACACAGTGGGAGCAATGTCTGTAATGGAGTGATAATTGGCTGTAGTCCCCTGTTTTACTCCGTACCCATAGAAAATAATGGGCACGTGCGTATCGTAGGTGTAGCTCGTTCCATGAGAGGTCCCTTTACCTGTTGATCCCATCACCCAGCCAGGCTCAGTAACTACAGCAATATCACCCGACCTGTTGTAATTAAAACCTCTTTTCAACATTCCCTTTATTCCCCCCTCATTAAAATCAGCAGTCTGAAGCATTTGACGAGTGTACACTTCAGCAATCCCCGGTTGTTTTTGTAAATAGTTACGAGTAAGCTCCGACACCACCATATATTCTACACCCGATGTTTTAGGGTCAGTATTAAAAGACTCATGATCAAAAAAAACCTGACCATTACTAATATTCTTTATCAAAGATTTGCCAGGATAATACGAAGCTAAAAATTCCTTCAGCCCAGCCTCATAACTAGTGGGTTGCGAGGCCTCAGAGATTACTTTTAAATCTATTAAATATTGAGGTACTTCTGCTGCGGCATGATCGGCAGTTAAAAACATCAAGTATTGTCCCTTGCCCACAATTGCATCCATTTTATTCAATAATTCTTCAATATTTTTGTCAAGACGGATATAGGTATCTTCCACTTCTATAGAGTTGGGGCCCATATCGTGCCCAATCATATCTGTGGATGAAAAAGATATTGTCAAAAAATCGGTCCACTCATCCTTACCCATGCTTTCTCCGGTAACTGCAGCCATCGCCAACTGCGTGAGTATTTCATTTCCAAACGGTGTGTCTGGCAGCATAGCCAACTCACCATTAAGCTTTCTCAATTCTTTTAAGTTGTATGGAAAAGTGGGGCGTGCTTTTCCTTTCATAACTGTTTCATATGCAGTATCATCAGGGCCACTCTCTCTATATTCCTGAATTGGATATACGGTATCCCAAACTCCGTTCAGGTATTTATCGGCAAGATTTAATGCATTAAATTTATCCAACCATGCTGGTAATCCTGGTTTATAAAATGTACTAGAAATAAATTTTCCGCTAATGGGATCATACCAATAGGCTCCATCGGGGGTATGCCCTGCCGGCAACACTGCGCCCCTGTCTTTAATAGAAATACCAATAACTTTTGCTCTTCTTTGAGTAGCTAATTCCAATTCATCAGTAACAGTGGTGGAGAGCAATCTCCAGGGTGAGACATCTCCATTCCCTTCATTGCTGCCTACAATTTTCTGTCTCTCATCACCTACACAGTTTACCTTTTTTCCAAGAACTTTGTCATACCAATCATTAGCGATGATACCATGTGTGGCGGGTGTAGCGCCCGTATAGACGGATGCATGACCAGGCCCAGTGTAAGTGGGTATATAATTATAATGTGCATTGCTAAGCCAAAAACCTTGATTCATGAGGCGTTTAAAGCCTCCATCGCCAAATTTGGGAGCATAGCGGTATAAGTATTCCTGCCTCATTTGGTCCACTACGATACCAATCACCAGCTTGGGTCTGTCAGGAAATATATTGGTACTTTGTGTATTGCTACTTTGCGCCTTGGTACAAAGGCTGCTAAAAAGAATTAATAAAAAAGCGATTCTCATTTTTAAAGTATTTTAAAATTCTAAGTATAAAGTTGTGCAAATCAAAAACTCAAGTTAACGATAAGGTATTTAATTTCATTGACAGTAGATGCTATCATACTCTTCCGACTCATATATGTGCCTCCGGACCATCAGTCCATTTTCATCGTAATAGATAACCACAAAAATGCCTACCTCTTCCACATGCTTTTCTGTAAAGTAGAAAGGCTTTTCTGCAGTTCCAAGATTTAACAAATCACTGAAGGTAGGGGGAATGATCACCCCTCGGGTACTGCTAAGAACACCATATTCATTCTCTTTGTGAATAATAGCTATTTTCTCCTCCTTCGTATACTTGATGAAGCGATAATCCTTAATCTGGTCATTGGCTATCTTACCATCGTACACTGAATAGATCATCCATCTATAGTCTTTCCGCACAAAAGCAGAAGAATCATTCCAGGGCCTTACTTCATCAAATTGAAAAGGTGAAATAGGAGATGAATCCATGTTCATAAATCCATAAAAACCATTCTTGTGTACAACCAAAATAGATTCATTAAAAAAAGTAACATTCCTGTCGTACACAGCTTTAAATAATTTTCTTCTTCTTATATCATAAAGTCCAAATTTTCTATCCTTCAATAAAGAAATGGCATTATCCGAAGTCTTCACAATTGCATCATATTCTATTGGAAGAACCATTTTTCCATCTAACCCCACAACTCCCTTTTTATTTTTGTGCGTTATCAAGAAAAGTCCATTCTCCAGTTCTTCAATGTCATCGAACTCTAATGAAAATCTCTTTATCCCGGAATCCACATCATATATCTGTTTCTTGTTTTTTTCTTCTAGGTAAAAGAACCGTACTGAATCAGGGCTCTTCACAAAGGATACTTTAGTGGACTTAGGAAAAATCATTTTCCTTCCGGATCCAAAAATCACTTTAACTGAATCGCCTAATGCAGCCATTGCTAATCTGTTGGTGAACCACAAGCTATCAAGGTTACCTTCTATTATCCTTGATGAGGGCAGATGATATAACATAGCCCGATGAGACTGATATAGGCCAAGCCAATTTAGATATGGTTTAATCTCAGTATACTCTTCCTTATCAATCTTTTCGGAGAGACCTACCGTAGTAACTTTATTTAACACTCTCTTTGTAAACCCAAATGATGTAAGCGTTAGCACTTGTCTGTCCAGTGGAATAATAAATTTCAAATCGGAATTTACAATTCCTTCCAACGATCCATTTTTCACAAGTATTTTGTCAGAGTTCAGCTTCCTTGCATCATCAAACACCATGTTATCTGGCAAATGATTGCTATCTGCAGCAAACACAATTTGTTCAACCGTATTGAGTATTAGCTTCCCACTCTTATGGAATACGATTATGCTCTCCTCTGAGCTAATGTCATCATATTTCTCAGTGATCAACTGTTTACCCGAAAAAGAATGTAATGTCCACTTTTGATCATGCTTTATAGCTAAAAAATGGCCAGCAATAACTCTTGCATCTTCAACGCAATCCGGCACCAACATAAAGCCTGATTTATAAACCAGTTGCCTACAGTCTTTCAAATCAACCATTAAGATGCCATACCCCAGATCATCTACTGATTCCACCTCCCCTTCTATCAATAATTTGTTTGACCTGCTTACTACTCCGCTCGATGTTATCAAAAAATCTTCCGTGATATTCCCACAGAGATAGTTATTATCAATTTTAGTGAATTGAGGTTCAATCTTCTCTTTGCCATCACTATCCATAAAACCAAACTTTCCGTTTTTCAAAACAGGAATCCAATAGGAATCATCATTGGCTAACACCTGCCGAACCGAATCAGATAGAATTATAGTCGGGATTTTCATGTTTTGTTGCAGGGCGAGGTGTAAGACAATGTCTTCAGCTCGCTGCACCAATGATTTAAATTCTTTGTATTGGGATATGAAGTCCAAATAATCTTTTATTTCACCTGAGGCTGTGCTGATTTCAAATATCTGCTGAATCGCAACATTTCTAAAGGGGCTATTTGGAAATTCTTCATAAAAGGCAACATAGCTTTTTAGTTTTTTATCTTTCGTCTTATCCTCAAATAATAGTTTTTCGTATCTATTTTTGGCCTCCACGGTTCGATGAGAATTGGGATACCTTTTCAAGTACTTATCAAAGCTTTGATAGGTATTGTCTTTAAGTGCATCCAAAAAGGAAACTTCATCTCTCAGCTCAATAGCATTCTCTCGTTGCTTGGCATAAGTAAATCTTCGCAAAAAAGCGATATACGCACCTTCAGAATTGTAACCTTTTGCACGTTCAAATGCTGCACTATCGATCTGTTTCCTCAATTTCACCAGAACAACACTATCAAGGGGAAAACGTTGCATCTTTTCCCTTTGATGTAGATCCACATTACCATAATCGGCTAATGAGGCCAATGTAAATTTATAGGCTGAGTCGATGCTGTATTTCGGATTGTCAGGAGAAAAATACCATTGCGCATACACCAGTTTGGCCTCTGCATTTATCGAATCCTTTCTTAATGCTTTCTTAATAGATTGCTCGGCCTTTATCCATTTCCCCTTATTCATCCGTGTCTGCGCTGATCGCTCCGGACTTATTTGCGCATAAGAATGCACACAAATAAAGGTTAATATAAATAATGTAAACCGGACCTCTTTCACGAATTAAATTTAACAGCAAAGTTCCCCTATTTTAATCACAACATAAAACCCTATGAATAAGTATTGAGATGTAATGTTTTTTAAAAGCATCTAATTTAATAAAATTGGCTCATGTACTCTGAAGCTATAAAGACAGTTGCAATTCAATTACATTTATTAGTAAACTTTCCATACGACAGGTATTTTTACAAAAAGGTAACCCAAATGGCCTCCATCAATAATAATTTACATTACCTCTCTGACCCAGAAACTTTCAATGCTTTAACTGAGATGTTTTCTGAACTTACCTGGATTCGCAATATGAGTGAGGATAAGGTGGTTTGGTTCGCTTCAAAAGCAAATCAAAAAAAATTTGGTATTCCAAACACAAAAGTAGGTCAGGATTTTTGGTACAGCAAAATTCATCCAAAAGATAAAGCACAAACATCGGCTAATTTTCAATCAAACCAGATAGATCCCAATATCACGGAATACATTCGAGAATACAGATTCAAAAGTAGCAATAACAAATGGCGATACATCCATGATAAAGTAAGGTTTATTCGCAATGCCAAAGGGGTAGCAATTCGAGCAGTAGGAGTTTGGGAGGATATTACTGAAATCAAAAATAAAGAAAGAAAGGCAAGGAAGTTAATGCTTGATCTTAAAAAGGATAGAAATCGATTTAGAATCATATCAGAGCTTTCCAATGCTGTCATGTGGGAAGAAGATCTAAAAAATAATGAGTTATATTGGACGGGAGACGAGAAGACATTAAAAGACTTTGGACTCAACAAGAAGTATTTTCCAACTTCTGACTGGATAAATTATATTCACTCAGAAGATCGCGATCGATCAGCCCAGCGGTATAAAGAGGCAATAAATTCAGAAGAGGGAATTTATAGGGATGAATACAGGGTTATAAAATCGGATGGTAGTCTGGCGTATGTAATCGATCGTGGATTTATTATACGAGATAAGAATAATGTCCCAATTTCCGCTATTGGAGGGTGGGTTGATATCACTAAAGAAAGAGTGCATCAACGGGGTCTGGAGAAATCTCTCAATGAACAAGAGGAACTTAACAAAAAGTTACTGAGGCGAGAAGAGGAATTAGCCACTTCAGAGGAGGAGTTGCGTTTACTCAATTCTGAATTATTGAAAAATAACAAAGCGCTCACTAATCGTGATCTTATAATTACCAAACTCCAGCACCTCGCTAAGATTGGGACATGGGAGTATAATCCCAACAATGATCAATTTATAGGTTCGCCCGAGGCTTACGCAATACAAGGCCTAACTGAAGATTATCAATTGAATGTGGAGAATTTAATTCAGTATTATGATGAAGAGGGGAAAAAAATATTAGTTGATAAGTTAAAGAGGGCTAGAAGCGGAGAAATAGAGCCCTTTGATCTTATTTTGAAATCCAGTACCCCCATTGGGAAAATAATATGGCTGCGACTTTGTGCTTGGGCAAGCCCCAACGAAAAAGGTCTTCCTTCCATGGTTGGTCTTAGTTATGATATAACGCAATTCAAAGAAACAGAAACACTACTAAAGAACAGTGAAGAAAAATTCTTCAACGCCTTTCATGAAAATCCGGATCTAATGATTTTAATGAGGAAAGAAGATTTGACTATTATTGATATTAATTCAAAAATACATTCTATACTAGCCTATGATCGAAATGAGTTGATGAGTAAACGGGCATCGGATTTTAGGTTTTTTGCGCATCAGAAAGACAGGGGATATTTCTTTACTCATTTTGACAAAGACGGTCATCTTGAAATGGAAACCGAATTAATAAAAAAGGATGGGGGACATATTCAGGCACTGTTGTCATTTAGTAGCTTTCAGGTTGGAGGTATCCCACATGTTATCATGGTGATCAAAGACATTAGTGATCGCAAAATTGCTGAAGAAAAATTCAGCAGGGTTTTCTACAACAATCCGGACGCCATGATGATCATTCGAAAAGAAGATATGTTGATGGTGGATGTCAATGAAAAAACATATCCAATTACTGGTTATCAACGAAGCGATTTTTTAGGGAGATCAATTGCTGATTTTAATACGTTCGTGCACCCTCACGAAAACGAGGAGTTTTGGGAAATATTTAATCAGCACTTAAAAGTGGAGATGGAGGTCGAGTGGAGAAAAAAGAGTGGGCAAATTGTCCATATTTTGATTTCAATGGAACAATTGGAAATTTCGGGTGTTGAACACATGATTGCCATTATGAGTGATGTTTCAGATCGCAAAATTGCAGAAGAAAAATTCAGCACAATATTCTATCACAATCCAGATGCGATGATGCTCATACGAAAAAAGGGTATGATCATGGTTGATGTCAACGAAAGATCCTTCCCTATCACGGGTTACAATAGAAGTGAGATTCTGGACAAATCCATCTTGGACTTTGACATGTTTGTCAACAAGGATGAACAAAATAATTTTTGGAATGTTTTTGAAGCTAACGCCAAAGCAGAGGCTGAGGTTATGTGGAAAAAAAAGAATGGACAAATCATTCATGTAATGCTTTCCATGGAGCACCTGAATATAGGCGGTGTTGATCACATCATTGCCATGATAAAGGATATCTCAGCACGAAAAAGCGCTGAAGAAAGATTTACGAAAGCGTTCAACTTAAGTCCTGACCTCATGCTCATTTTTCGTGAACGTGACCTTGTGCTTGTTGAATGCAATAAACACGTGGAAGAAATATCAGGATATAAACGGGAGGAAATAATTGGAAGATCAGCGATGGATTTTGATTTGTGGGCCAATCCAGAAGATAGGATCAAGCACAATGAATTATATTTTAATCGCGACAATTCAGTATTCATGGAAAGCATTTTCCTGAGGAAAGACAAATCTACCTACTATGGAAATATTTCCTCAAAGCGAATCAACCTGCAAGGCGAAGACCACATGCTTGTAATCGTCAGGGACATTACAGAAAGAAAAATAGCTGAACAAAAAATCATTGAAAGCGAGGCAAATATCTATGCAGTAATCAACAACTCTAATCTTGTGGTGTGGTCAGTAGACCTTGACTATAAGGTGATAAAAGCGAATAATCGATTTGAGGAATTCATGCGCGAGAACTATCAAGTAAAGGTGGTGCAGGGGCAAAAGATTACACCAGAGGATCCTACAATTGATGAAAAGCTAAGTAGTACTTGGGTACCACGTTATGAACGCGTACTGGCTGGAGAAAAGTATCGAGTGACAGAAAAGCTCAAAGACAAGTATATTGAGTTCTCACTGGGGCCAATATTAGATAATGGACAATTTATAGGAATTGTAGTGTTTGCGGAGGATATCACTGAGAGAATAAAACAAGAACAGGAATTAAAGAGTGCCCTTAACAAAGTAGTGGAATTCAAGCTCATGGCCCTGCGGTCTGTAATGAATCCACACTTCTTTTTCAATGCCCTTAATTCTATTCAATATTTTATCGCACAAAATGATAGGCAAAATGCGATTAATTATCTGTCCACATTTTCAAAATTGATTCGCGGCATCCTGGAGCACTCTGTCAGCAATTCCATTACCATAAACAAAGAGGTTGATCAACTTAATAATTACATTGTATTGGAACAGTTACGATTTGAAGATAAATTCAATTATGAGATCGTAGTTGATAAAAGTATTGATATTGATAATGTCGAAATTCCTTCATTACTAATACAGCCTTATGTAGAAAATGCCATTATTCATGGCTTATATAATAAGAAAGAGCACGGCTTTCTGAAAATATCTATTACTCAGGAAAATAACACCATACTTTTAGAGGTTAGGGACAATGGTGTCGGACGCGTTGCCGCTAAAAATTTTCAGGATAAGAACCATCCAGGTCACAAGTCGCTTGGAACAGCTATCACAGAGGAAAGGATGAGCCTGATTAATAGTCAGTACCGGGTTTCCTTTGAGGTAATCGATCTCTACAACGAAAGTAACGAACCAGAAGGCACCTGCGTAACCATCCGATTAAAGAGTTAATAAATATTTCATTTTAGAGAGAAATTATATTTCAAACCGTCTGATAAGAAATTCTAATGTTTACCTTCGTTCCACAGGGGCCGGACTGATTCATTAAATCTTCAATTTCAAATGCAGTTTTTATATTCTGATTAATGAGTTTTAATCGTTCTTCTGTAATACCAATTCCCATGGATTCATGAGTTGGCAGATTATATTTTTGTAATTTCATCGCTGCCTCTCTACCCACTCCATTGTCTACAATTTCAAAAACTAAAACATCTTCCAATCTTTCAATATTTATAGACAACTCGCCACTTTCTTGCCGATTATAGAGACCGTGTAGAATTGCATTTTCTACATATGGTTGTATCAATAAAGAGGGTATAAGAATAGCTTCCGTTTCCAGATCAGCTCCAACAGACAAATTAAAAGTAAACTTATTCTCAAAACGCGTCATCTCTAAGTTAACGTAATTCTTCAACATTTCAATTTCATCAGAGAGCCTAATTTCATTCTTGACCGAATGTGTAAGAATACTTCTTACCAATTTGGAGAAAGTAGATAAGTAATTAATGGCATTCAACCGGTCGTTCTTCGCAATAAAAAACTGGATAGAATTCAGCACGTTGAAAATAAAGTGTGGGCTCATCGCTGACCGAAGTGCCATCAACTTAAGTTCTCCGATTTTTTTATTAGCCTCTGCCAATTCCTTGTTATGCGAAATTCGCTCCGTAATATCATCTGCAAATACACTCACACCAATTACTTTATCCTTTTCGATAATAGGACTAAGGGAGTATTGCAGGTCTATTCCAAAGCGGGTCTCCTCAAATGTGATGCGGTTACCTGCGAGTGCATTTAAATAGTGTGGTGTCCATTCATCGGTGATCGCTCCCAGTTGTGGGCCATTTAAGTGCGCAAAAACCTTCAAACCAACTTCCAATTTGACTCCATAATGTTCTTGAATATATGTTGCATACTGATTGTTGAACATCAACAGATTGAAATTCTTATCAACAGACCAAATCATGAGCTCCGTATTGTTAATGGTCGCTTTCATATTGGCCTCATATATTAACAATTGCTCTTTTGCCAATTTAGTAGCTGTAATGTTTTCTATCTGGGATACAAAATAAAGCGGAGAACCATCTATATCTTTTATGAGAGAAACATTCGTGTTCACCCAAACAATATCACCATTACAATGAAGGTATCGTTTCTCACACTGAAAGGTAATTTGTTCACCTCGCAACAATTGTTGCTGAAAATGAAAGTCCTTGCCTGCGTCTTCGAGAAAAGTAATATCTTCTACAGACTTATTTAAAAGTTGTTCCTCAGTATATCCGACCATCTGGCACAACGCCCTGTTTACTTTTAAATATTTAGTATCAGTTGAAATCAGCGCCATTCCGGTAGCTGAATTTTCAAAAGCCCCTCTGAATCTTGCTTCGCTTAGTGCAATTTGGTGTTGCGCTTCTCGGAGTTGGGTCACATCGCGGGCGATCACCAGCATTTTGTCCTCTTGCAGCTTCTTTACATTTGACTCCACTTCAATAATAGAGTTATCGCTTCGTCTCATTCTTCGTTGACTTAGCAAATGTGCCCCACGTTGTATTTCACTATATCTCATGGGGTTTAATGCCAATTGTACAGGATCCATCAAATCTTCTACATTCAAATTCATCAATTCATCCTTGGAATACCCAAAGGTGGTACACCAGCTTTCGTTTACATCAATGAAATTTCCATTAAAATCAACTATCGCAATAAAATCAGATGCTTGCTCGAACAATGAGCGATACTTGTTCTCACTTACCCCTAACAATTGAAGATTGTTGGTTAGTTTTTCATTCAGCTTGTAAACCTCAGCCTCCGCTTGTTGTTTTATTACCTCATTTTTTCTCGCTAACTCAGTTAATAGCTCCCGATTGATTTCTTCATTTTTTTCAACCACACTTTTCAAAAGAATCAATGTCAAACCAATGGTCATCATGGTAATCAAAGCTCTTATATTGTTGAACGAATAAAAGACGTCTGTCATTACATTTTGAATGTACTGCGAACGAAACAGCATGAATATTCGATCAAAAAACAAGATGGATAAAACCGAGGCTGAAAGACCTAAACTTAGCCAAAGTCGATTTTTAAGATTAAAAATTAGAAATGGAAAACAAAACCCAGCCAACAGGAATAGCCTAAGTCCCACGAATGAGGAAGGAGACATTAATTCGCCAGACTCCAGATCCAGAATGCTTAATCCAAAAACAATAAACGGTGTAAGCCAACTCAATAAAATTCTACTGAATACAACTGCTCCAAAACGGTTCAATAGCAAAGGAAGCAAGAAAAGCAAAGAGCCAACGGCCAGCCGAATGGAGACAGGTATATTAGGTCCGTAGTATAAATAATAAGCCAATACAAGAAGGAGCAAGGCCGAAGATGTAATGAGGGAAGTGTAATTGGACAATATTACGTTCCTTTTCTCCGATTTTGAATCCACGTAAGAGGTGCCGAGATTGTAAGTTTCCGTAAAATTTGCTTCATTTTACCTCTAAAATATATGAAATTGAGTTAAGTCTTTGCATTCATCTTATTTTGTTTGGCCCAGGCCTTTCTGACATGACCAATAGAAAAAATGGAGTTGTAAATATCTGGAGTTTCTTAAAAATTTGAAGTTATATTTGGCTTTATGTTAAAGTGCATCATTGTAGACGATGAGTTTAAAAGTAGAGAGAGTCTTCGTATTCTTATACAGGATTTTTGCGAGGGTGTTGAGATATGTGCGCTCTGCCAAAATGTAGATGAGGGGATCAATGCTATTAAAGCACATAAGCCAGAGGTCGCTTTTTTAGATATCCAGATGCAGCGCGAAAGTGGGTTTGACTTATTGACCCGAGTTGATGGGATTAATTTTGAGGTAATATTTACCACAGCTCATTCAGAATATGCTATTAAAGCATTTAAATTCTCTGCCATTGATTACCTGCTGAAACCAATCGATATTGAAGAGCTAAAAAGAGCACTGGACAAAGTCAATAAAAAGATGGATGAAAATGTGTCTGCAAAGCTCAAGAACCTGGTTCAGCATTTACGGTTACCTCCATCCGGAATGCACAAACTTGCTCTTCCCACACTTGAAGGTCTCATTTTTGTTATGGTGAGCGATATTCTTTATTGCGAAGCTTCCAGCAATTACACAGAAATTTTCATGCAGGATGGTAAAAAACACCTGGTCAGCCGTACTCTCAAGGAGTACGATGAATTACTTATCGATCATAACTTTTATCGTATTCACAACTCCTACCTTATTAATCTAAATGCCGTAAAGAAGTACATCCGTGGAGAAGGGGGGTATGTTATTATGAATAATGACCAGTCCCTCAACGTCTCCAAACGAAAAAAAGATGGCTTCCTTGAAAAAATAGGTACCAAAGGCTAGTTTTTCATCTCCCCCACTATAAATATGGGTAAGCGTAAAATTCAATGATTACCAGTACGTACCCTATGTAATTGCTTCTTCAATTGCTGTCGTTAATCAAGCCCCACATTAAAGTGATCTGTAACCAGTCGCAGAACAGTCAATTATAATAGCATAATAATAAATAGAATTTATTCTCCATCTCCTTATATCCCATTCTATCTTACTTTCTTGTTGTGCTCTGAAATTTTCTTTGGTCCATAAAAGAGGGTGTTAAGAGAGGAGCCAAAATGTTTTTCCCCAATAAATGGAAGCAACGAAAAATTCTCGTCTGTTTCCAATTTTTATTTGGTCATCTCTTCTGTAGTCCACATCATATTCTGCCAACAAATCTGGTGGCTGCTCGTGTATATTGTGATTTTCTGATTCGCATCTCTCTAAAGATTCAAGTCATTTCCTCACCTACTAAGCCATTGCCGCCACCTACTCATCCGCGGTAGTCCACCCTATCCTGATCCAGTAATCTTGTGTCATAATTAATGTTAAACAAGCAATCAAAACATGAAAACAAGATTAAAATTTCTAACATTGGTAATTCTGGCAGGATCGACATTGCACTCTTTTGCCCAGGATACCAAAATTCGATTTTTTGGGCAACCAGTAATTACGAATTACAAGACAACTGAAAAAAATCAATTTAACGGTGTAAACGGATCAGGTGAATACATTAAAAGTGATACCACCTACAAATCTGAATCCAATTTTAACACCGGAAATTTCGTACTATTTGTTACCTCACAATTGAGTGAACGCTTGTCCGTATTAGGCGAAGCGAACTTCAACAATGACAAAAAAGATTTCGAATTTGAAATGCAACGCCTAATGGTGCGTTATTACATCCAGGATTATTTCAGCGTACGAGTAGGCAAAATGTTTACTCCTATTGGATACTGGAACAATCAGTATACAATGGGATTGGTATTGCAGCCAACCATCCAAAGACCATTTGCAATTCGTCCCATTAGCGAAGGTGGCCCATTACAGTATCGTGATATAGGTGTGCAATTTGAAGGTGACAACATCACAAATACGCGTTTTTCCTACAAGCTCTTCCTGGGAAACGGTATCGGTTACTACGGATCGGATGACAAAAATGATGATCACATTGCAGTAACTGCTCAGGTGGGCGCAGAGCCCATCGATGGTCTCAAAATTTTAGCCTCCACAATGATGGACAGAATTGAAAAAGGTAGACCAAATCCAAATGGCACTATCTCTTCCCTACCTGACAATGGAGATTTGCAACTTTTTGTCGCCTCGTTGGCTTACATGAACCCCACAAAGAAACCAGAGTTCATTGCTGAGTTACTAAGCCAGACAAGCAAGTTTGACAATCTCGGGAGTTACAGCAGTCATTCTTACTATATATACGGAGGCTACAAAATAACCGACAAGGTTACACCTTATGCGATGTACAACTACACACAAGCCGGACGATCAACCACCGAAGGTGATTTGTATTTTGCCCCAATTCCTGTACAGGTTAATCAGATTACGCTAGGAATTCGCTACAAATTAAATTCCAACTTCGTTTTAAAGGCAGAATATGAAACAGAGACTAATAAGCAATTCTATCAGGACATTGTTGTTCCCGGTTTTGGTAAAACGGATAATGGATTTGTAAACACTGTGAAAAACAATCGTGTACGTATACAATTTGCATTTGCATTTTAATTCAAATATCCAATTACAAACTATTAAACAATGAAAAAGATATTAATACTCGTGCCAATGCTATTCATTATGCTAACTGCATTTGCACCGGCAGCCTCTGAAATAGCAGTTATCGTTAACAATGAGAACACTGTAGATAAGCTGACGCCAGGAGAAGTAAAATTATATTGGCTAAGAAAGATTAAAAAAAGATGGCCAGATATCAACAAGAACATTAAGCCTGCAGATAGAAAATCAAAATGTTCAGAGCAGGATACCTTTTACGAATCTGTATTGGGAATGTCGGCCAATGATGTGGAGACATACTTCACGCAAAAGCAGTATGAAAACGCTGAAAAACCTCAAGATAAATTTTCCTCTGACGACTCAATCATTGATTTCGTAGCAGGCGAACCAGGAGCTATAGGCTTTGTGAATGTTTCTTCACTATCAGCTGCTGCCAAATCTAAAGTAAAAGTAGTACTCATCGTAAAATAATAATAGAAATGGGTTCAGGGTTTAAGGATCGGTAACAGTAACGGTCCTTACCCTCTACACTAAGTAAGAAGTAAAAACAATTGTAAATCAACATTTATGTTCAGCAAATTCAAAAATTCAATAGTAGGAAAAATAATGACAGGCTACGTAGCAATCATTTGTCTCGCCTTTGTCACCACACTAATAAGCATGTATGCCGCATGGCAAAACAAAAAAATAGATCAACGAGTATCTGAAGCGTATTATCCGATGGTGCTTTCATTGAAAGAATTGGAAATGCTGGCGTCAGAATCATACAAATTGACTAACAATTGGGTTTATCAACCAAATGTTAAAGAAAAGGAAAAATTGAAAACCATTCATTCAGTAGAGGCGGTAGAACAACGAGTAAAATTTCTCACGATAACTGGCAAATTAGAAAATACCACTGCGGTTGAAGAAGCTAGAACAATTATGAACGGCATCAATCAATTGCTGAATGAAGAGGTTCCTGTAATGGAAAAACTGGCAATTGACGAAGCCTATAGTGATGATGTGGTGATTGATGAAGTGATCACTCAATTGGATAAAAAAATTACACCCACTTACAAAAATGTAATTCACCTTATCACACAGGCAACGGAAATGCAAAATCAGTTGCTACAGGAGGCCAAAGAAGCAAAGGCTTCCTATTCCAATCTCCTTACCTATTTATACTTGGGCAATATCATATTCTTTCTGGTAATAGGCATCTACGCTACTAAGTTCTCTGTGAAGTCAATCACAAAACCCATTGCCGATCTCAGCAATCTGATTACAATGGTTTCAAAGGGAAAATTTGTAGAGGTAACCCTAAAGAAAGGTAAGGATGAAATTGGGAGAATGGCTGAGGCCATTCAAAACATGCTTACAGGGCTAAAAAGTAAGGTAGAGTTTGCTGAAAACATTGGTAAAGGAAATTATTCAAGCAAGTTCGAACTATTGAGTGAAGATGATACTATGGGCGAAGCACTCATCCGAATGCGTGATAACCTGAATAAGGCTGCAGAAGAAGATCATATGCGGAGCTGGGCGACAGAAGGGTTGGCTAAATTTGCAGACATTCTTCGTTCACGCAATAACAACATAAGCGAGCTTTCGGATAGCATCACAAGTAACCTGGTAAAGTACATGAATGCCAGCCAGGGAGCACTGTTTCTGATTAACGATGACAATAATGAAGATTCATTTATTGAATTAGTAGCCTGTTTCGCCTACGATAGAAAAAAATATCTCCACAAAAGAATTGAATTAGGTGAAGGTATTACTGGGCAATGTGTACTTGAAAAGGACACCATCTACTTGTCTGATATTCCAGAGAATTATATGAATATCACTTCTGGCTTGGGTGAAGCCCTGCCAAGAAATTTACTCATCGTACCTCTAAAACTAGACGAAATGATTTTCGGAGTAGTTGAAATTGCCTCATTCAATACCATTCTACCCCATCAAATTGAATTTGTGGAAAAACTTGGAGAAAGCATTGCATCCACCATTTCATCGGTAAAAGTAAATAGCCGTACCAAAAAACTTCTTGAGGAGACACAAGTGCAAGCCGAACAGATGCGAGCCCAGGAAGAAGAGATGCGCCAGAATATGGAAGAACTGTCTGCTACACAAGAAGAAATGCAAAGAGTACTACAGATTGCACAATCAAAGGAGGAATACCTTAATGAGGTTTTAAATTCATCGAAGGATTCAATTTACACCATCGACAGGTCATTTAAACTAATGAGCTTCAATAAGGCATTCGAAAACCTAATGAAGGATAAAGGTTTCCATGCGGAAAAAGGCCTGGACATGCTAAACACTGTGGAAGGGAAAAAACGCGAGAAGTTAAGATCCAATTACCATCGTGCCACACAGGGAAATCATTTTGAAGAGGTAGAGGCGATCACATTAAATGATAGAGAGGTTCATGCAGTGAATACCTATTCTCCTTTACGAAATGAGAAAAACGAAATCCAAGCAATTGTGTGTTTCTCGAAAAACATAACTGAAATGGTTCAAGCTCGTCATGCAGCCGAAAAAATGGCCACTGATGCAAAGCAAACTACTGAAGAGATGAAAGCACAGGAAGAAGAGTTACGTCAGAATATGGAAGAGCTTGCCGCTACACAAGAGGAAATGCAAAGGGTGCTTTCAGAGTCTCAGGGTCGTGAAGAAGTTCTTAAGAATCTAATTAATATATCCAATGACGATATTTTTTCAATAAACCAAGAATTCAAACTATTGGACTTTAACAGATCTTTTGAAAGGAATTTAAAAGGAAAGGGGATCAAAGTAGCGCGTGGATTCAATATGCTCTCTTTGTTTAGTGATGAAGAAGGAAAAAAACGCAAAAGCGATTACCAAAGGGTCTTTGCGGGTGAATCCATAGAGTGTGTAGAAACAATTGTTATAAACGGGGAAGAAATTTACTACACCAGAAATTATTCTCCATTGAAAAATAAAGCAGGGGAAATAGTCGCAATTGCATGCTATACCAAAAACTCTAACTCTATGGTGACCAACGGAAAAGCAAAGTCTGCATTGGCAGGCCGTTGATAAAAGTAGCAAATCCTTAGCTCAAAAAGAAGTGAAAGTAATACCCAACATATCGACCGTCTTGTTTTCAATGAACGAAGCCTTAGAGCGGTTGAATTCGATTCTAAACGACACAATCATTTTAAGAACAGACTTTAGTATAGAAGCTTTAGGAAGTGAAGTTGAGCGTTTGATCAAATTTTCAATATCTGATTTATACGAAAAGTCATTGTTAAGTATTTGCGAAAGCAATTCAACATTCGAAAAAATAAAAAGAGAACTGAATAATGGGTACTTCAGCAATCTTGCCGGGTGCATTGCAACGAAAGAGGGAGAAAGAATTGAAGTTATGTACTCAGGTTTTTATTTAGGTCTCATAAGTGATCTTAATGGATACATTGTGTTGAAGGTGAGAGTTGTAGACACTGCCAATTACTTAAAAGGCGCGTTGTCGTTAAAAAATAACGAACTGGATTCCTTTATCTACAGAGCTGCCCATGATCTACGTGGTCCATTAGCAACCATTAAAGGTCTTGTAAATCTGCTTAAGGTGAGAAGGGATGATTGCGAAGTAAATGAACTTACAGCTTTAATAGAGCTGCATGCAAATAAACTGGATGATCGTCTCTTCAAACTACTTTACATGTCAGATCTGAATGGTCAATTGGAAAGTCCCAATAACACGATCCGATTCTCGATACTAGAAACAATGTTGCGAGGAATCCTGGCCGACAATTGTCATTTGGACAATGTGAGCTTCAATTTTGCAGCATCTATTGAAGAAGTGAGGGGAGTTAATGAAAACATCTCCTACCAATTGATTAGTAATCTATTACTTTATATCGTGAGCCTTCCTGTAGCGTCTGTAGACAAGGAAGATCTCCTCATGATAAATATAGATGCTGTGCCTGCAAGTGACTGGTTGGAGTTAAAAATAAGTTCATTTGGTTTTATGGCAAATCAAAAAATGCAATCCGTAATTAAAAATACTGATTCGCTTTATACTGACCTACTCATCAATCCCTTTCTGTTTAACTACTATGTAGCGCACAAAAGAGCAAAAGAACTGAAAGCATCTCTCGCGATTCAATTTCATGGTAATGCAAAGCAAGTGATGAAACTTCGTATCCCGATAAGGCCTCAGCGTGGTGGACATGACCTTATTGTCTAAAACAAATTGGTCTAGCGTCAAAAATATTTTTCAAAAAAAAATAATACAAGTACAGTGATTCAGCATATAGACATAAAGGATCTAAAAAGAATAACAGAAGTGATCCATTCAAAACATGGTTACGACTTTCGAAACTATGCCATGTCCTCCTTCAAACGGAGAGTACTAAGAATTTTAGATGTAGGTAACCTTACCATTGAGGGTTTAATAAGTAAGCTTTCTCAACCATCTGCTTTTATTGATGAATTCTTAGATGAAATGACAGTAAACGTAACCGAAATGTTTCGGGATCCCGGTTTTTGGAGATTGTTGCGTGAAGAAATCATTCCATCTATTCAACTCAACAATAAACAATTCAAAATATGGCATGCTGGCTGTTCATCTGGTGAGGAAGTTATCTCAATGAATATCCTTCTAAAAGAGATGGGCATCATGAATAATGTAAAAATTTTTGCAACTGACCTTGATCCGTCCATACTTGAAAGAGGTCGCACCGCATGTTATTCGTTGAAGAACATGGAAACCAATGAAAAAAACTACATCAGGTTTCAAGGAAAAGGAAGTCTCAAAGATTATTACAAAGAGCAAGGTGGTGTGGCGGTAATCAATAGAGACTTACTTTCCAATGTAACGTTTCAAAAACATGATTTGGTACTAGGTGCTGGTTTAGGAAAGTTTGACTTGATCTTGTGTAGGAACGTAATGATTTATTTCAACCAAGCATTGCAAAATGAAGTGGTGAAAAAATTTCATGCTGATTTAAATAAATATGCTTACCTGGCCATTGGAGCAAAGGAATCTATGATTTGGTGTGACTATGCAAACCGCTTTATCGTGGTAAACCAGGAAGAAAAGGTGTTTAAAAAAATAAAAGATTAAACGGGTAATGTCGAGTTTCAATCTTAACAACAGTTATAAGGCCGTAGTTATTGGCGGGTCGGCTGGCAGTTTCCAGGGTATTGTTAGAATACTCTCAAAGCTACCAAGCGATTTTCCACTACCTATCATAATGGCCCTACATCGGTTGAGACATGTACGTCACGGGTTTGTCGAGGCGCTTTCCATCAAGAGTGCCCTCCGAATAATTGAGCCAACCGATAAAGAGTCCATTAAAAAGGGGATGGTCTATCTGGCTCCAGCCAATTATCACATGTGTGTAGAGTTGGGAAACTATTTTTCACTGTCGACAGAGGAGATGATTAATAATTCACGTCCTTCCATAGACATCACATTGAGTAGCACTGCATATGCATTCAAAAATAAACTAATAGGTATTCTTCTTTCGGGAGCAAATAGAGATGGGGGTCTGGGCATGAAAAATATTAAAGAAAAAGGAGGGCTTACCATTGTGCAAGAACCAACTGAGTGCATGATCGACACCATGCCAAAGGCAGCGTTGGCTTTGACAGAAATTGACTTCATAATGAATATTGATCAAATCATCAAATTTTTAATAGAACTAAATCAACAATACAAATAACATGAAAGTTTTAACATTATCCAAGGTAAGGATGGCTTCAATCGTGATGTTCATGATTGGAATTGTTGTATCCGCTTTCACACTCATTAGTGCTGATGTCACCGATTTTCAAGGAGGCATAACAATAATACACAGTACAGTAAGTGTCACTTTCTTACTGGGATTGGCTTCTCTATACGCATTGGCCGCAAATAAATATGAAAAAGTAGTTTATATAGAAAAGAAAAATTTAAAAGTCGATGTTTCACACAAAACTGAATTACAAGAGCTTAGCCAACTTCAACTTGATGTGATAGGAAAAAAGGCTGATAATCCGAATAATACAATTCAAAATATACTCAACGAGGTTTGTGATCAGCTTCAGGCTGGTCAGGGGGCTTTATACTTGGTCGACAAAGGGCAGCTCGAATTGAAATATGGTTATGCATTATCGCTAAATGAAACTTCTTCAAACACTTTTGAATTTGGAGAAGGGTTAATTGGAAGGGTAGCCACTGAAGGGAAAACATTATACATCGACAAACTACCCAAAGGTTACATGAATATTTTCTCAGGTCTCGGCTCTGCATCCCCTTCATTCCTGGTGATTGTACCTATTATAAAAGACACTACCATACTTGGTGTAATGGAAATTTCAACATTTCATCCAATCAACAAGCTAACCATTGAGCAATTGTACGGAGTGGCTGAAATGCTATACAATGAAATTAACACTAGAAAATAATTGATATATGCGCGTGAATTTTAAAATAAATTTTAAAATAGTGACTCTGGTATTTGCAGTCACAGTGGTATCTATTGTGGTCTTTGGATATGTGGTATTTCATTCCAATATCTCGCAGGTTAACCACGATCAGCTCATGATTTACATCTATACCGGAATGACAATTAGTTTATTTGCCATACTGGCATCAGGTATTTATGGTAGTGTTCTAATCAAGCCTCTTTCATCCATCTCACATACGTTGTCCATGGTTTCGAAAGGGGAACTTCCAGAAAAATTAGAACGAATGTCTTCAGATGAGTTTGGCATGATGCAAGAGCGAGTAGATGAGTTGGTTGAGATGCTAAAGAAAAATGCTGAATTCGCACAAAGAATTGGTGAAGGTCAATATGATGCTTCATTTGGATCAGCGAGTGACAATGACACCCTGGGGGTAGCCCTTATGAACATGAGGGATAACCTTGTAATCAATGACCAGAAAGAAAAAGAGAGGACCTGGATTGTAATGGGGCTGGCGGAGGCCAGTGAAATACTCAGAACAAGGGATTCATTAGAAGCCTTGGGTGATGATATTCTGAAGTATGTATTAAATAAAGTTGATGCCATTCAAGGAGTATTCTATGTGGTCAATGATGAACAAAAGACCATTGACCTATGCAATAGTTTTGCTTACAATCGAAAAAAATATTTAAAACAATCTTTCAGAATTGGAGAAGGGTTGGTTGGTCAGGCGGTCATTGAGAAGGAAATGGTCTTGAGAACAGAAATACCTGACCATTATGTAACTGTCACATCCGGAATTTTAGGCGATCGAAAACCATCGTGTGTACTTATCATGCCGCTGATTACGAATGAGGATGTATACGGTGTTATCGAGCTGGCCGGGTTTTCCAAATTCGATTCTTCTCAAATTAAGTTCATTCGGGAGCTCAGTACGATGATGGCAAGTACCATCTTCAACATTAAAGTAAATGAGCGGACTCGAAGGCTTCTTTCAGAGTCACAGGAAATGAGCGCTGATTTGAAAGAGAAGCAGGAGGTACTGAGGCAAAATGCAGAAGAGATGCAGGCCACACAGGAAGAGTTGGAACAATCAAATAAAAAGTTAGCAGAGCAGATCGAGGAGGTAAATCACACACGCAATCGGATGCAACTCCTTTTGGAAAATGCTTCAGAGGTAATCACTATTTACGAAGAAGACGGTACTATTCGGTACATCTCACCCTCCGTAGAAACAATACTTGGATATACATCGAAAGAACTCCAGAATACCTGTGATGTGGAGTACGTTCACCCTGAAGAAAAGAAAATATTTATTGACCTCTTTGCACAACTGAAACAAACATATGGCAGCCAAGTAACAGCTCAGTTCAGATATATGAACAAACAAGGGAACTATATCTGGATCGAAGCCACAGGAACTAACTTCATGGCCAACTCTGCAATTCGTGGATATATACTCAATTCCAGGGATATTACTGAGCGAAGAACAGCAGAACAAGAACAACGGATGCGAAGCAAAATGCAAGCGCTCTCCGAAAATTCTACTGATTTGATTACTCGTCTTGAAGATGGAACGATTAGCTATATCAATCCGGTAATCAAAACTTACACTGGACAAGAAGTAAATATATTCTTAAATAAGAAAGTAGAAGAAACTTCGCTAGATGTATCTGTTTTAGAAAATTGGCTTCGTATTGTAGAGCAAGTAAATGGTTCAGGGGAAAAGGTTTCTGCAGAAATGGACTTTCCATCTGAAATGGGCAAACGTGTCATGCAGGTCAATGCCATTCCCGAATTCAATGAGCATGAAAATATTGAATCCGTATTGGTCGTTTCTCACGATATCACTGATCGCAAACTCATTGAACTAGAAGTACAAAATAAGAACAAGAAGATCAATGACTCAATCAATTATGCCAAGCGGATTCAAAACGCAATTTTGCCAGACAGTAAAGTATTAAGTGACGTCCTTCCCGATTCATTTATCCTTTACAAACCAAGGGACGTAGTAAGTGGTGA
This sequence comes from Cyclobacteriaceae bacterium, assembly GCA_019638285.1. Classification (GTDB taxonomy): domain Bacteria; phylum Bacteroidota; class Bacteroidia; order Cytophagales; family Cyclobacteriaceae; genus ELB16-189. Next base: position 71,438 of record JAHBUB010000015.1, read on the forward strand.
CTTCCCCTGGTTTGTACGACTCAATGATGATATATTCATTGCTGCAGTAGATTGTACCGGTCATGGTGTTCCCGGTGCTCTACTGTCCCTCATAGGTTATTTTCTATTGAACGATATTGTTAAGAGTCGTAAGATCACAGACCCAGGTCAAATTCTTGATTTATTAGATGAAGGTGTTACACAAACACTGCGACAAGATCAGGATAACTCTATGACCAAAGATGGGATGGATATAGCATTGTGCCGTATCAATGCTCAAAATGGTGTTGTTGAGTATGCCGGAGCCCATCGACCACTCTATGTAATAAAAGATGGAGTGATGCAGGAAATCAAAGGAAACAAATTTCCCATTGGTGGAGGTACCGCCAAAAACCAAACAAATTTTACATCCCACAAACTCTGTCTTGAAACTAGTGATTCAATCTATTTCAGTTCAGACGGATTTCCAGATCAATTTGGAGGCCCAGAGTTGCGCAAGTTTGGATCGAAAAGAGTGAGAGAACTTATCGAAAGAGTTCATCATCTGCCAGCGAGTGAAGCCGCCATGATCTTTGATAAGGAGTGGGAATGCTGGCGTGGAACTGAAAAACAAACAGACGATGTGCTACTAATAGGAATCAAATTTTAAACTACTTATTACCATAATTTTTTATATAACAACGTTTAAATATTTTAAATAACTAAAAAGAAAAACCAAATGAAATTTATTTATGATCTACATCAATCAATGATGACAAACAATGTCGTCTTGGTTTATGAAGGGGATTTCACCCAGCAAACAACAAAATCAATTCTGTCGATGGCTGAGCGCAACCTGGAGTCTTCAGGTGAAGAATCAACTATCAAAAAGAGAATATTCAACGTGATGGTTGAAGCACTTCAAAATATCGTCAAACACAGTGATGAAAAGGAAGCTCCTGCCAAGCCAAAGCATCATGCCGCCATATTTCTCATCGGAAATGAGGAGAGTCGCTATTCAATCATGTCTGGGAATCCAGTACGAAAAGAAAATGTAAACAGTCTGAGATGCGCACTCGAGAAAATCAATAGTCTTGACAAAGATGGATTGAAGGAACTATATAAAGACATCATTAAGAACTCAACATTGTCTGAAAAAGGCGGAGCAGGATTGGGATTCGTTGATATGGCTAGAAAGTCAGGAGAAAAACTGGAATGGGCATTCGTTGATGTAGACGATGAGGTTTCATTCTTCTGTCTAAAAGTTAACATCGCCAGGTACAAATAATATAAAACATAAACTATAAATATTAAACAAAATGGAAGTATTAAATATCGAAGGAACAGAAGACACTCCGAAAATCATGTTGGACAAAGGAAACGGGATTTTCGAAATCTCAGGAAGATCCCTACCGGAAGACTGTGCTGAGTTTTACAAACCCGTGTTAGAATGGATTTGCAATTATGCAAAAGAAGCCAATGCGTCCACAGAATTTGTTTTTAATCTGGAATATTTCAACACCGCTTCATCAAAATTAATACTTGACGTATTGTTTGCATTAGATGAAATCGAAGGAACAACAATTCATTGGCACTACGAAGAAAATGATGAGGACATGATGGAAGCTGGGGAGGAGTATCGGGATTTAGTAGAGATACCCTTTGAATTGAAAAGTTTCTGATTAAGGGATCTTTAAAAATATTAAAGTACCAAAGCGATAATTTCAATGAAATCCATCGAATCACTCAGAATCCTAGAGCAAAGCGAAAGAGAACATCTTTCAGCACTTCCTATCTACATCACATTATTGATTGCAGATGCGGATGGTACAATAGACCGGGCTGAAATGAAAAAAGCCACTCTCTTCTCGCAAGGCGAGGCTTCATCGATTAACCAAGATCTTGCTGATTTTTATTGCGATGTAAAAGAAGACTTTGAAGATAAATTAAAAGTGGTGCGCGCCAATATGCCAAGGCGAAATGAGGAAAAAAAGCAGTTTCTGTTAGATCAAATTGAAAAAGCGGATTTGATTCTTAGAAAGATTGAAAAATCAAGAGCGACCACTCTATGTGAAAGCTTTAAAAAGCTTGCCAGAGCTGTGGCCAAAGCATCAGGAGGAATATTTGGAATTGGAAGTGTGGGGATTGAAGAGACTCAGTTAATTGACATGCACATCATCAACCCATTGTAATAGACATTTAAAAAAAGTGAGTTCTAAGAAGCAGTGAAAGTAGCATAGTTTGAGTGGACATTCCCTATCACCGGGTACCCAGTGTCCTTACATCTCTATAAGCAAAAACATACCATGAGTGAAGAAATATTAAAAGCGATAACGCAGCTATTTGCAATCATTACCAAGCAAGACAAAGGCGCATCAAAAAAAGAAAGAGAATTTGTTATTAGGTTCTTTCAGCAGGAATTGGATCATGCTTCGGTGAATGAGTACGTTGAATTGTATGATCAGCTTTCCGGTTTCAACAAAACGGGAGATGATGGTTCAGAGCAAAAACTTACTTCGGTTAGAGACTCAGTAAAAACTCTTGGCCTCTGTAGAAAGATCAACAAGACCCTTACTCAAAAACAAAAGGTAGTGGTTTTAATAAAGTTACTTGAATTGATGTGCTCTGATGGAAATTTTGCAGCCCAGCGAATGGAGATCATTAACACTGTTTCCAATGTATTCAACATTAATTCATTGGAGCATGAATTGATCGAAAGATTTGTCATTTCATCCGATGTCAAATTATTGGATTCCCCAAATTTTCTGAATGTTGATGGCAACAATGAAAAATCAGCCGATCAGCAAAAGCATTCGAATGCACAATTGGGTGGGCATTTGGTATTTATGCGCGTGCGGAGCGTAGAAATGTACTTTGTAAAGTACATGGGTGATGAGTCAAACCTATTGAATGGTTTTACTATGTATCCCAATCGTGTGTATTTATTTTCTCACGGCAGCACCATTAAGACACAAAAGGGGGACGCACTCTACTACAGTGACTTAATAGCAGATTTTAACGAGGAAATAAAAACCACTAAGCTTTCATTCAATGCCAATATAGAAGAGTTCCTCTTTCCGAATAAAGCGATAGGATTAAGAAATGTTGTAATAGCAGAGGGTCCTGGAAAATTGATTGGGATTATGGGGGCAAGTGGTGCTGGTAAAACAACCCTCCTCAACGTTTTGGCTGGTTTGGAAAAACCCTCAAAAGGAGAAATTAAAATCAATGGTTTTAACATTCATCAAGAAAAGGAAAAAATACAAGGAGTAATTGGTTATGTTTCACAAGATGATCTACTGATCGAAGAACTTACTGTCTACGAAAACCTCTACTTCAATGCCAAACTTTGTTTTGCCTCTTATACAAACGAAGAACTTCATGATCGTGTAATGTACGTATTGGAGAGTTTGGGACTGGATCAACGAAAAGATTTGAGAGTTGGTGGGTATTTAGATAAAACAATTAGCGGGGGCCAGCGAAAGCGTCTGAACATTGCATTGGAATTGATACGAGAACCCGCAGTGCTTTTTCTTGATGAACCAACTTCCGGTCTTTCTTCACGCGATTCTGAAAATGTGATTGATCTACTGAAAGAACTATCCCTTAAAGGGAAACTCATTTTTGTAGTCATCCATCAACCGTCTTCTGAAATCTATAAGATG
>JAHBUB010000016.1 GCA_019638285.1 Cyclobacteriaceae bacterium
GAACCACTACCCATAACAATAGATATAAAAAAATAGGCGAATTAGTAATAAATTCAAGGGTTTTGGCTCGTATCAAATTTTGTGCTTCACTGAAAGTTTCGTGCTTTCAAATCGCCTACTTTTCATATACTAACCGTTATAACCAAGCCTAAATAACAAATCAATCTAAGAATTATTTTTTAAAGTGACATATGTCATATTCCTATTGAAAAAGAAAGAAGACATTTATAAAAAATATAATGGATCAAGCACACGTTCACTTAGTAATCACCCATCTTCCGATATTCGGTTCTATTTTGGGTGGATTTGTTCTTGCTTATGGTCTTTGGACAAAAAGCAATGAGACGAAAATTGCCGCTTATGGTTTATTTATTATTTCTTCAATTGGTGCAGGCATTGCTTACTTAACAGGCGAAGCCGCAGAAGAGAGTGTAGAACATTTACCAGGGATTTTTGAAGCAACAATCGAAAGACACGAAGATTTTGCAATCTACGCTTTGGTTTCCCTAATCATTTTAGGATTGTCTTCCATCTTAGGTATATTCTTGACTTTGAAAAAATCGTCTGCAACAAGAACATGGGCATTTGTAATTTTTCTTATTTCATTAGTTAGTTTCGGACTAGTGGCAAGAACAGGCTATTTAGGTGGACAAATAAGACATTCAGAAATTGTAAAAGGAGCAACTACTCCAATAGATAATACAGAAAGTGAATCTTATGATGACTAAAGAAAGTTAGCCAATTCAATTTCCCAACAATATAGCTAGCTTTAAAAATGCCTATAAATCAATTTAACATAAAGGGATTAGATGGCGACCAGGTCAACTTATCGAGAGAAAATTTTGGACGTAATAAACTCGACTACAAAAAAGAAAACACCTTTGTAGATGTTTTACTTCGGATAGTTAAAGAGCCTATGACCATCTTGTTATTGGTGGCCTCTACTATCTATTTTATTAGTGGCGAGACAGGCAATGGCATTTTTATGGTTGTGGCCATCTTGTTTATCGTTTCCATTTCTTTATACCAAGATTCCCGTAGTAAAAATGCACTTGAGAAATTAAAGGAACTGTCGCAACCCCATTGCAAAGTCATTCGGAACGGAATCCTTGTTGAAATAAAAAGTGAAGAATTGGTGATTGGTGATTTTCTGTTGGTAGAAGAAGGCACCTCAATCACCGCAGATGGAATCGTAGTGCAATCGAACGATTTCTCTGTCAATGAATCAATCCTTACAGGCGAATCGCTTGCTGTTTTTAAGGATAAAGACAAAGAAGACAGATTTATTTACAACGGAACCATTGTAGCAAGTGGATTAGCCATTGCTGAAATTACGGCTATTGGCAACGAAACTAAATTAGGTAAAATTGGAAAGAGTTTAGAAAGCATCAGCGAAGAAAAAACACCTTTAGAAATTCAGGTATCTAGTTTTGTGAAGTGGATGGCTATTGTAGGAGCTATCGTATTTGTGCTTGTTTGGGTCATAAATTATTGGCAATTGCAACATATTTTAAACAGTTTACTGCAATCGCTTACTTTGGCAATGAGCATTTTACCCGAAGAAATTCCTGTGGCTTTTACCACCTTTATGGCACTCGGGGCTTGGCGTTTAATGAAGTTGGGAATTGTAGTAAAGCAAACCAAAACAGTAGAGACCCTTGGAAGTGCTACGGTAATTTGCACAGATAAAACAGGAACAATTACCGAAAACAAAATGAGCTTGGCCAAACTGTTTGTTTTGAAAAATAATAAAATTGTAAGCCCTGAAGAAGAATTAAACGATAGCGATAAAGAGCTTATAGAATTATCAATGTGGGCGAGTGAACCCATTCCATTCGACCCAATGGAAGTGGCATTGCATCAAGCTTATAAAGACCTAAAACAAAATGATGAACGACCTCATTACAACCTCGTTCACGAATATCCCTTGGGTGGTAAACCTCCAATGATGACGCACATCTTTTCGGAAAGCAATGGTCGCAAAATAATTGCAGCCAAAGGCGCACCCGAAGCATTAATCAATGTATCCAATCTTAACGAGACGGAAATACAGCAAATCCATTCAGCCATTGAACTTTTAGCAACAGAAGGATTTAGAGTTTTAGGTGTAGGCGTCTCATATTTTGTAGGTGAAGATTATCCTGCTCAACAACAAGATTTGCCTTTTGATTTTAAGGGAATTGTTGCTTTCTATGACCCGCCTAAAAAGAATATTCAGCGAGTAATGGAAGATTTTTATACCGCAGGCATACAAGTGAAAATTATTACAGGAGATAATGCCGCCACAACAGCTTCCATTGCAAAGCAAATTGGTTTTAAAGATTATGATAAAATCATTTCGGGAGATGAGTTAATGGCACTATCGGAAAAAGAATTGCAAACTCGGGTAATGGACACGGCCATTTTCACCCGAATGTTTCCCGAAGCCAAGCTGAAAATAATCAATGCTTTAAAATCCAACAATCAAATCGTTGCAATGACAGGTGATGGCGTGAATGATGGCCCTGCTTTAAAAGCGTCACATATTGGCATTGCAATGGGACAAAAAGGAACTGAAATAGCCAAACAGGCAGCTTCCTTAATTTTATTGGAAGATGACTTGTCCAAAATGGTAGATGCCGTGGCAATGGGAAGAAAAATATATACCAATCTAAAAAAGGCTATTCAATACATCATTTCTATACATATCCCCATTATTCTTACTGTTTTTATTCCCTTAGCCCTTGGATGGATTTATCCGAATATTTTTTCTCCGATACACATCATTTTTTTAGAGTTAATTATGGGGCCAACTTGTTCCATCATCTATGAAAATGAACCGATGGAGCCGAATACAATGTCGCAAAAACCGAAACCACTATCTACAACCTTTTTTAATTTGAAGGATATTTCTGTTAGTATTATTCAAGGATTGTTCATCACAGTAGGAACATTGTCTATTTATCAGTTTGCTGTGGCAAGTGGTTATACCGAAGCAATTACACGAACGATGGTTTTCAACGTTTTAATTACTGCAAATATTTTTCTTACATTAATCAACCGTTCATTTTATTACTCCATTTTAACAACCTTGAAGTATAAAAACAATATGGTTTTATTTATTGTCTTTATTACAATCGCTTTAGAGGGTTTAATCCTTTATGTAAAACCACTGTCCACGTTCTTTGAATTTGAGACATTAAACTTATATCAACTTTTGACCAGTATTATAATCGGTTCTATTTCCGTTATTTGGTATGAAATAGTAAAAGCCATAAAGAGAATAAAACACTTATGAATAGAAAGGCCAGCTTATAACATCACCTATACGCAAGCAGGGGTTTCGTGCTTCGTAGGACAGGAAAGTGCTATATTTGAAGTTCAGTTCTTCGTAGGAATTTCGGTGGTTAAAATCCTTGCTTGCGTATAGCTGAGAACCGTTAACCGTGCATTTATGCGGACAAAAACGCGATTAGGTAAATTCTGTGACCTTTCAGTGCAGTCAGGTCTTCCGACCTGACTGCACTGAACTGGGGGGAAGGGATGACATGAGACATTGTTGCTAGTTATAGATTATAGGATGTATTTTGAGAAACTGGATAGGATGGATGCCCGATGTCAAGAAGTGACATTTCTCGATTGAAATTCCCGCTGAGTCAGGTCGGAAGACCTGACTGCACTAAATCTGACTGCACTAAATTGTAACAAAGGACTTAAAACATTGGCACAAAAAATCAAGAGAAATACAATGGGACTATAAAATCATAGTGAATAGAAAAGGACAATTATAAAGATTGCGATAGAATGAAACCAACACCTGAACACAATGAGCGAATGGCAAAAATGACATTTGCCTCGGTTTATCCTTTGTATCTCACGAAAGTGGAGAAGAAAGGGAGAACAAAAGAGGAATTGCATCAAATAATAAGGTGGCTGACCGGCTTTACAGACAAAAAACTTCAAGAGCTCATTGACAAGAAAACCACTTTTGAAACATTCTTTAAAGAGGCAAATTTAAACCCAAATGCCCACCTGATAACAGGAATGATTTGTGGCTACCGGATAGAAGAGATTGAAAATCCATTGACACAAAAAGTTAGGTACCTGGATAAGTTGGTGGACGAATTGGCGAAGGGTAAAAAGATGGAAAAGATTTTAAGAGTTGCATAAAACGAATCACCAACGAAACAGCAAAAAGAAATACTGCGGGTAACAGCCATTTGCAGAAGTAAAGTGATGGGAAAAATACCCAAGCTCCTGATGGCCCATCTTTTAATTGGCCTCTTTTGGCCTTCTGGCCACACAAGCACATTGTAATCAGGAAGTTCAATCCTTTTGCCTTCGATCGGTGGTGTTATTACCATTCCAAAAATGTTGATGTACGATAAAGTGGTTTGTGCAAGCACTGCCAGAGCCAAAATTTCAATTTGGTGAAAAGGTTTTACGCCTTGAATGCACAATGCCATTTGTGTTGACAGAAGCTTGAAAGCTTTAATGCTTCGCGAAGCCTTCTGATAAGTAAAACCGCAAAGTCCCCAGGCTGAGACTCTGTAGAGTGCAAAAGGTACCAACATTTTTATGAATAATTTTTACCTTGATTAATACTTCGGAAGTATAGATTATGCATGAGTAATAACTAAAAGTGTAATTGATAGTTATAACAACAAAAGATTACATTTACCTTTAGTGCACAAACCCCTAATTGGTTTATAAAAATGCAATGTACAGGAATGTTTAATCGGTAGCCATTTTATAGAAATTAACAGCTAAAACATGATGGTTCAAACATTAAACGACTCCCACAAAATGGAAATGTTCTGGGAATGAAATTTGATTTTAAACTGCTCTATAGAACTGTATTTTGGATTAGCTTGATAGGCCTGATTGCTATTGTTTCAGACGCTGGCTTTTCGCAAAGTGAATTCTCGCAGAATATTTTGGATGGATTTTACTTTATCGTTCTTGGGGCTGGTATACTATCGACTTTTACCCGATACATCCAAGATAAAATATTATTGAAAAGAAAGGCATTCGTTTTTGATTTTTTATCCGTTGTTTTTACGCTCTGGTTGTTTTATATGTACCTGTTTGTTGGTGTTGCGTTTGAAGCCGATTTGCTCCTTAGAAATCCTATTTGGATAAAAATTGCCGTCTTTTCTACTTTCATTCGAGAGTTTTCTGATCTCAGAATAAATTTCAAAAGAACATTTTTAAATCCCGCACAACTTTTCATACTGAGTTTTTTAGCAATTATTTTCATTGGCTCCTTATTGTTGATTTTGCCCAGGGCTACTTATACTGGTATTTCTTATTTAGATGCATTATTTACTTCAACAAGTGCAGTTTGTGTAACAGGTTTAGTTGTTGTTGACACAGGTTCACATTTTACAGTGTTTGGTCAGACTATTATTATGACTCTCATTCAGGTGGGTGGTTTAGGCATTTTAACATTTGCCAGTTATTTCAGTTACTTTTTCAAAGGTGGAACGACTTATGAAAACCAACTTGCACTGGGCGATATGACAAGCTCTAAGAAATTGGGAGAAGTATTCTCAACTTTGAAATACATCATTCTCATCACATTTGGAATCGAGTTATTTTCTGGAATTCTAATCTATACAAGTTTGGATTCGAGCAACTTTGGCTCTCAATCTGAACAACTTTTTTTTGCTGTATTTCATTCCATTTCGGCATTTTGCAATGCTGGGTTCTCAACACTGAACAACAATTTGTACGAAACAGGTTTTAAGTTCAACTATTACCTTCAATTGGTGGTGATTCTCACATTTGTGCTTGGTGGATTGGGCTTTCCAATTGTGGTGAACATTCTTAAGTATTTAAAATACAAAATTATCACTTTGTTCTCGTCAAGGAAGAGCAAATACAGACCTTGGGTGCTGAATCTAAATAGTCGTATTACATTGGTTACTACCCTTTCAATTTCATTGGTAGCATTTGTCATTTTCTATTTTCTTGAATACAACAACACCTTGGCTGAACATAGTGGATTCGGAAAAATAGTAGCAGCACTTTTTGGGGCCACCACACCAAGAACAGCGGGATTTAATACTATAAATACGGCAGCAATGGCATTTCCAACCTTAATGATGGTTTTCCTTTTAATGTGGATTGGTGCTTCTCCTCAATCTACTGGGGGTGGTATTAAAACAAGTACTTTTGCCATTGCAACACTCAATATTTTGAGTTTAGCAAAAGGAAAATCAAGAATAGAAATTTACAGAAGAGAAATAGCAGACATTTCGGTACGCAGAGCATTTGCCATTATATCATTATCATTGATTGTTATCGGTTTCGCGATAATGTTCATTTCTCTTTTTGATCCTGAAAAATCACTAATAGACATTGCATTTGAGTGTTTCTCGGCATACGGCACCGTGGGTTTAAGTTTAGGAATTACAGGCAACTTGTCCAGTGCCAGTAAACTTGTAATCATAGTGGTAATGTTTGTAGGGCGTATCAGCATGTTGTCATTGGTAATCGCTGTGTTTAAAAAAGTGAAACATAAAAACTACAGTTACCCAAAGGAAGAAATCACAATAAATTAAAAATATTTTGGAATGAAATATATAATTATAGGACTTGGAAATTTTGGAGCATCACTCGCCCAAAAACTAACTGAACAAGGCAATGAAGTTATTGGAATCGACACGAGTATGTCTAAAGTAGATGCTTACAAAGAGAAAATTTCACACACCATTTGTATGGATGCCACAGACGAGTTTACTGTTTCAGGCCTACCATTAAAAGATACAGACATTGTACTTGTTGCTATTGGAGAAGACCAAGGAGCAAATGTGATGTCAACCGCACTTTTGAAAAATCTTAAGGTAAAGCGTTTGATAAGCCGAGCCATCAACCCATTGCACGAAAATGTATTACAAGCTATTGGTGTAGATGAGATTGTTCATCCCGAAGAGGAGACAGCCGAACGTTGGGCAAAAAAACTATGCCTTAGCAATGTGGTGGATTCTTTTGAATTAAATGATGATTACAGCATTATTGAAGCTAAAGTACCTGATGATTATGTTGGCAAAACAGTTCGGGAAGTGGGCTTTCGTAAGGAGTTCAATTTACTGGTGCTCACGTTCATCAAAAAAGTAGAAGTGAAAAGTGCCTTAGGAAAAACAAAAACCGAGACACAAATTCAAGGTGTCGCCTCTGCGGATAACAAACTTGAGCATGGCGATATTTTGGTTTTGTATGGCTCCAATAAAGATTTACAAGTATTTCTTAAACAAAAATTGAGATAATAAATGCTTGGTAATTGTCGTTCTACTTAACCCATAAGCAGGGATGTATTAATTGCGTTCAATTCTTTTTTGATAAAGAACATAAAAAAGCTTTATTAATTGGAATCTTTCGCTACAGCAAGTGATGAAGTTGAACTTTAACAATTGCAAGTGTTATCATAGATCCAAAAGATGGGAGCCTGAGTGTCGAGAACTCAACCATACAGTTTTATATTCTATTTTGAACACCCAAATATGGGAGGACTTATGTTGAATGATAAAGAATTAAATCACTTACAACGTTGTGTAGAATTGGCTACTGAGGCGCTTATTGCGGGTGATGAGCCGTTTGGTTCTGTGCTTGTATCTGCCGATGGAGTTGTTTTATTGGAAGACCACAATCACGTGGTGACTTCTGGAAACAGAACCCGCCACCCAGAATTGAGAATTGCATTATGGGCTTCTGAAAACCTGAATGCTGCGGACCGAGCAGGTGCAACCGTTTTTACTTCAGGCGAACATTGCCCGATGTGTGCTGCCGCTCACGGTTGGGCTGGTTTGGGTCGTATTGTGTATGCCAGTTCTTCTGAGCAATTGGTTTCATGGCTCAAAGACTTGGGCGTTCCAGCCGCTCCGGTACAACCGTTACCCATTCGGGATATTGTTCCTAACCTTAAAGTAGATGGTCCAGTTCCTGATCTCGCGGAGCAAGTGCGAGCACTGCATTATCGTTTCCACGCTTTGTCTAAGAAACAAAAAAAATGAAAATTTTCATCTTCGATTTCCGCTGCCCAGATTTGAAAAGGGATATGTTGTAATTGGCGAAAATGCCAACGGTAGTTAAAAACATAAATAGTAATTGTTCTCGACCAATACTTAAGCAATTGCGAATAAAGCTAAGATGCAAGAGGAGAGGAAGAAGCAATCCCTTAGTTCCCACCCTTTGGTTTTGTTGACATTCTTTACCAGCAAGCAGAGATGTATTGAATGCGTTTATTTTTTGTTGAATAAGAACACGATCAAAAGTAGGCGGATATTGAGAAATATGGTTATTTAGAAGAACGATATTATGAAAACAGGAAGATTAGAAGCTTTTAGCGATGGTGTTTTGGCGATCATTATAACCATTATGGTATTAGAAATGAAGGTGCCGGAAGGTTCAGGTTTTGAAGCCTTGAAACCCACACTACCGGTTTTTCTTACTTATGTGCTGAGCTTCATTTATGTGGGTATATATTGGAATAACCACCACCATTTGCTCTATGCAGTGAATAAAGTAAATGGAAAAATTCTGTGGACGAACCTTAATCTGTTATTTTGGTTGTCACTACTTCCGTTTGTCACAGGCTGGATGGGAGAAAATCATTTTGAGGCCAATCCCACAGCATTGTACGGAGTAATATTGTTTATGGCTGCGTTGGCATTTAAAATACTTGTTCATCATGTGATAAAAAATGAAGGCAAAAATTCGAACGTGGGAAAGATTTATAGCAATGACAGAAAATTGATTATTTCACTTTTGCTATATTTTTTTGGTATCGTTGCTTCATTTTTACAACCATTCATTGGCCTCCTGATTTATTTCGGGGTAGCCCTTATTTGGTTTGTTCCAGATAAAAGAATCGAGCAAACTCTTAAAGAGTAATTGAATGACGGAAAAGAATACTCCAACGCAAAATTATTCCTGAACCCCTGGCCTTGTGGTTTTTTTGCTCAACAAACTTACCAATCCTATCCTATAATGGAACACGGATACCGGCCGTCCAAATGTATTGAACAGAAAAGAAGGTTTGCCTGGCGCGGCCATCATTCACCAATTTGATGGCGGTGTAATTAACAAACGCTCCTTTGACACCACCCTCAATAAAGAAATATTTAAAGGGCTCGTAGTGTAAGTTGGTACTCACACCCATCACATAGCCCGAAAGCCGAAAAGGGCCATCATTATGGCCACCCATAATATCTGAATCTGCTTTAGGAACAAGCCCTCCTCCACCCGCTTTGAATAGGAGACTTAACTTCCGATGGGCTTGTGGGTTTGTCAACGTAAGTCGCTTGACGAGACTGATCATTAAATAATTGTTTCCATTGGTATGTTCCAGGTGCACAAAACCTGGGGTGACCAGGGTGTCAAGGTTGTAGTCTCTGCCACGAATAGTTCCTTGCATGTGCATCGTTTGATTGTCGCTCACAATGTATTTCAAGTGATCCCAACTCACTTCAATTCCCAGATCGTGTTTATTGTTAAATAAATACCCCACATTCAATACATATTGAGGTACAGTGGGTGGCGATTCAAGGAGATGATCCATATCTGCCCGATCGTGCGCTTTTGAATGATAAAAAGTAAAAGCATACGCATCAGTGGTCTCGTCCTTAAAATGAATTGTGCTGCGCTAATATTGGTCGCGATGATATCCCCAGGTAAAATAGAGAGTGCCTTTAGGGTGAGAAGTTTCTTGAGCAAAAAGAGTACTGGTATTTAAGAACAGTAGAATCAGAATGTAAGGCTTCATAAAATGACTATAGCTATCAAGATTGAGCCTGCGAATGTACAGTCTAAGGATTGGATTTATCTCATTAAAAAATAAAAAAATTTATACTTTGGCTTTGGTCGGTGTTGTCATCGATGCGAAAAGAGGGAAACGATGTGACTGGTGGACCCATCAGATCTCCGAATTCAATGGGCGATAGGATTCTTGTGTGCTACAATATGGAATATATGAGTAATACTCTTATTTTCGAATTCAAAACAGATAAATGCAGGAAGCTTTTATACAAGACAAGACTTTTGACAAGAACAACTTACTAGCCAAGGGTGAGTATGAAAACTGCATTTTTAACAGTTGTGACTATGCCAATAGCGACCTTTCTGGATATAAATTCATAGGCTGCACTTTTAGCAGTTGCAATCTGAGTTTGGCAAAACTGAATAAGACGGTATTTCGGGATACAAATTTTAAGGAATGCAAAATGTTGGGACTTCGGTTTGACAATTGCAACGAGTTCGGACTTTCCTTTTCGTTTGACGGTTGTCAGCTTAATCATTCCTCCTTTTACAAAACAAAAATAAAAAAGACGATTTTTAGGAATTCACAGTTACAAGAAATTGATTTTGCTGAAGCAGACCTGACAAGTGCAGTGTTTGATAACTGCGATATGTCAATGGCTGTTTTTAATCATACACTACTTGAAAAGGCAGACCTTCGAACTTCGTATAATTATTCCATTGCTCCTGAAGTAAACCGGATTAAGAAAGCCAGGTTTTCAATTTCAGGCCTTTCAGGACTTTTAGACAAGTATGATATTATAATAGAAAACTGAAGCTAATAATTGAAGCATCCAACGAAAAAAAATTATTGACGAGCGACTTACAATGTGTTTTGCTGATTGTAAAGAAGTTGCGCTTATACGCTTAAAGACTACACATAACGACTGACAAGAATACATTTGAAATACATTACTCGAACAGTTTGGATTTTATCATTGGTCAGTTTGTTTACTGACACTGCCAGTGAAATGCTTTACCCAATTATGCCGATTTACTTAAAGACGATTGGCTTTTCCATTGTACTTATCGGAGTGCTTGAAGGTGTGGCAGAAGCAACGGCAGGCTTAAGTAAGGGATACTTTGGAAAGCTTTCAGACACCTCAGGCAAAAGAGTTCCATTTGTACAAATCGGTTACGCGTTTAGCGCTATTTCCAAACCCATGATGGCTATATTCATTTATCCGCTTTGGATTTTCTTTGCGCGAACCATTGACCGCTTTGGAAAGGGGATTAGAACAGGCGCAAGAGATGCAATGCTTTCAGACGAAGCAACCGTAGAAACGAAAGGCAAAGTTTTTGGGTTTCATCGTTCAATGGACACTTTGGGTGCGGTAATGGGGCCTTCATTGGCTTTGGCTTACCTGTATCACTATCCGGAAGACTACAAAACGCTTTTTTTTATTGCTTTTATTCCAGGACTTCTGGCGGTATTTGCTTCATTTTATTTAAAGGACAAAAGTGCGAATGACATAAGTCCAAAAGTAGCAACACCTTTCTTTTCATTTCTAAAATATTGGAAAGTAGGCCCTGCAGAATACAGAAAATTAGTAATTGGCCTGCTTGTGTTTACTTTGTTCAATAGTTCTGATGTTTTTCTTTTACTTAAAGCAAAGCAATCGGGACTGGATGACACGATGGTAATTGGTATTTATATTTTTTACAATCTAATTTATGCCTTATTTGCTTTCCCCATTGGTATCATTGCAGACAATATTGGACTAAAAACAATTTTCATCATCGGGCTTGCTTTGTTTGCAATCGTATATTTTGGAATGTCTGTAAACACAAATCTTTATCTCTTTTTCGGTCTTTTCTTTTTGTATGGCATATATGCTTCAGCGACAGAGGGAATCTCTAAGGCGTGGATTTCAAATATCACCAACAAAAAAGATACGGCAACAGCCATTGGTACCTATACGGGACTTCAGAGTATTTGTACCATGTTAGCAAGTTCGCTTACAGGAATAATTTGGTTTAAGTTCAGTGCGACAACTGCTTTCATTACAACAGCGACAGCAACCCTATTTGTCATTCTTTATTTTTTGACAATTCCTATGCCTACAGTAGTCAAAAACGAAATAAATTGATCTTTAGGGCTTATCTGTGTTTATTCCAAACTAGCACCTTGAATAGCCTATGCATTTCGCTTTTGCTTCTACAAAGCAAGTAAACTTCTCATTAAATAATTTTATCTTTGCGCCAGGTAGGTGCACTCTTGATAAGAGACGATCACATTGCTAAGCCACGCCTAACAAGCGCTTCTAAAATCGTCTTATCATCGGCATTTCACTTATCCATTCGGTAAAGGTTCAAACAGATCAATGAAAGAAACACAATTCACTCCCAAATTATTTTCCCTACTTAAAGGAGGAATTAAAAAGGAACAAGTAGTAAAAGATTTAATAGCCGGAGTGATTGTGGGTATAGTAGCCTTACCGCTGGCTATTGCATTTGCCATCGCATCAGGCGTTTCACCTGATAAAGGACTTATTACGGCCATCGTAGCTGGCCTCATCATCTCAGTACTGGGGGGGAGCAGGGTTCAGATTGGAGGACCTACCGGAGCGTTTATCGTAATTGTATATGCCATTGTTCAGAAGTATGGTGTAGATGGATTGACGATAGCTACGTTCATGGCAGGATTTATTTTGATAGCCATGGGGCTGGCACGCTTTGGCAACCTACTCAAGTACATTCCTTATCCGTTGATCGTTGGCTTTACCAGCGGCATTGCGGTGATTATTTTCACTTCGCAGATAAAAGATTTCTTCGGGCTCTCTATTGATACGGTTCCCGCAGATTTTATAGAGAAGTGGGAGGTGTACGCCTTGCATTTCGATGAGGTAAACTGGATGGCTTTTGCGATTGCTTTAGGCACTGTGTTGATTGCTCTCCACTTTCGTAGGGTTACCACAAAAGTTCCTGGTTCTATTGTGGCCATTCTTTTGAGCACGATACTCGTACAGTGGTTGCAAATTCCAGTCACCACCATCGAAACCACTTTTGGCGAAATCCCTAACAGCTTGTCAATGCCCTCTATTCCGCACATTGATTTAGCCACGGTAAAGGCGTTGATTCAACCAGCACTGGCTATTGCTTTTTTAGGAGGTATTGAGTCGTTGCTTTCAGCGGTGGTTTCCGATGGTATGATTGGAGGACGACATCGCTCTAATGCAGAGTTGGTGGCCCAGGGAGTAGCGAATTGTGCTTCGGCCATGTTTGGGGGCATACCCGCAACAGGAGCTGTAGCGCGTACTGCCACCAATGTGAAGAACGGTGGACGTACACCCATTGCAGGAATTACCCATGCGGTGGTGTTGCTCCTTATCATGCTCTTGATGGCTCCTTATGCTAAGCTCATTCCCATGGCTTGCCTGGCGGGGATATTGGTGGTAGTGGCCTATCATATGAGTGAGTGGCGGCAGTTCAAATCATTGTTGAAGGGAGACAAATCGGACGTACTTATATTGTTAGTTACCTTTTTTCTCACTGTTATTTTCGATCTGGTGATTGCCATTGAAGTAGGTATTGTGTTATCCAGTTTTGTGGTGATGAGAAGGATGAGTCATTCCATGAGTATTGAAAATGCAGAAGATATCCTGACAGAATCAAATGGAGAAAGATTGTTTGAGGATGAATTGCCAGCATTACCAGAGGGCATAGCTATTTATGAAATACATGGTGCTTTATTTTTTGGTGTGGCACAACTGTTTCAGGACACCATTAATAACCTGCAAAAAAAACCGAAGGTTTTAATTTTAAGAATGCGCCATGTTCCTTTTATTGATGCCACTGGAGTTTACCGATTGAAAGAAGTCATCAAACAATTTGGTGAAAGAAAGGTGACCATCATTCTCTCGGGTGTAAATAAAAAGATAAAGGAAGACCTTGAAAAGGCGGATATCTATTCAGTGCTCGACAGGGACAATTTGCTGGATCATATCAGCAGTTCCCTGCAGCGGGCTAATGAGGTATTGGCAGATAAATAACTGTATTACTTATTTCTATATGTTTTCTTGTGTCAAGTGGTCAGGGCGCCAGTCCTTGTCTATTGAATAATCCATGTCAGGCAGAAAACTTAAGGGTTGTAACCTTTTGCACTGTTGTTATCTCTAAAGGATAATAACAATAAAATACAACCATGGATATATTGACAAGAAAACTAAGCGATATTCAAACTTTCATGAAATACACATACGGCTTAATCCCAATAGTAGCCGGTGCCGACAAGTTTACCAACCTGTTGACTGATTGGGTAACCTATCTCAATCCTGATATAGCACGATTAATACCTTTCAGTAGCATATTGTTCATGCAATTGATAGGCGTGATGGAAATTGGTGCCGGTATTATGGTATTTTTAAAACCGAAACGTGCTGCCTATGTAGTCAGCGCGTGGCTTGTATTGATTGCCATCAGTTTGATGGAAAGCGGTCACTACCTGGATGTGGCCATGCGCGATTTGGTGATAGCTGCAGGAGCCTATGTGCTGGGTAAACTTTCTGGTGTGCCGGGCATCTCCAAATCAAATAAGATAGCAGCCTGAGAGTTAACTCCATAAGTACACCTATCACATCAATACGGTTTTGACTTGTGGTGGATAGATGTAGTAATCGTTTGTTATTTACTTGAATTTGCTCTCTTTAGGTAAACGTCTTATTGCTCTTGTTGGTAAAGGATACCAATGAGCGCAATTTTTTTTAGTTTTGAAACGGAGGAATCATTGGTGAATGCATAGCATCATAAGTAGAATTACCGCTGAAGTGTACGACAAGTGTGGATTTATAATTTCTGACTATAAATCCGAACCCGAAAGTAAGGAATATGATGCTTGTCAATTTAAACTAAACGGCCAGATAATTATAAGTAGAACTGCAAAAATAACCCCTAAGAAGATTGGTCAGTTTGTGACCTTTTGGAAAAGAAACAAAAAGGGAATCATTGCGCCATTTTCTGAGCGGGACAACTTTGACTTTTATGTTATAAATGTGGAGAAAGAAGACACTCTTGGACAATTTGTTTTTCCGAAATCCATTTTGATTGATAAAGGAGTGGTGGCTACCAGGAAGAAAGACGGTAAAAGAGGATTTCGAGTTTATCCTTCTTGGGACATGGTAAATAATGAACAGGCAACAAAAACTCAAAAATGGCAACTTGATTACTTCTTTGAAATTGGAGTAACGACTGATTTGAGACAGGTAGAGAAATTGTATAATCAATGATAAACTAATATTGAACCTTTGGCATGGACATTCTGCAGTTATCCTTTCTTTATCTTGTCATCAGAATGTATTTGACCTGGCATTTAAAATTATTTTTCACCCTTTAACTTCACTGAAAACAATGAAAGTGTTTATCAAAAATCAATGAAGTATTTATTAATCATTATTTTTTTAATCAAATGTACTATGAATGTTCATGCTCAATCCACTGAATTTTATGTGCCTACTGGTACAGCCTACTCTGCCCAACTACTTGATTTTCAGCATGAAGATGGAAAGATATCAGTTAGAATAGAAGTTACGCCAGCAGTATGGGAACACATTGATCTCGTTATGTTGTTTAACCTGACTTGGGACAATCGCAATGAAGGTTCGGTGAGTGGAGAAAAACCGCTGGAGATCACTATGATGTTTAGCAAGGATTTGTTTAGAGAAATGAAGGAGTCAGGGACTTTGCTCACCGATTCGATAGCATTCTTAAATGCCGATAAAGATCACCCCATGAAAAGCACCAGAAATTGGTACATCACGGAAGTCACTGAAGAGGTCGATTTGCCAGACGATCTTAAAGCCATGGGAAAACTACGCCAGGGCTTTACCACTAAATGGAGGGATGAATACAAATAAATATTTTTAATAATTGTATTAGATTTAAAGACAATGAATCATGACGATTCACCAGATATATAGACTGTCTGTGGAGATTGGTTTTTTAGTTTGTTTTTATTCCATAGTTTTGCCCAAAATATTATAAACATTATATGAAAAAACTGATTTTATTTATTTTCGCAGCAACATTGGTAACCACTTCTTTTGCTCAGTTTAATCAAGGAGGCTTTATTGTTGGAGGAAGCAGTAACCTTTCGGGTAGCTTTACCACTAATAAAACAAAGACCGGTAGCAATACTACTACAAATAGCAAATCATCCAGCTTTTCCATTTCGCCACAGGTGTCTTATTTTGTTATTGACAATTTATCTGTAGGTGCAGGTTTGGAGATTAGCACCTCTACTTATAAAGCAGATGGCTCATCTGATAAATCTACCACAACAGGTCTTGGCTTAACGCCTCTGGTAAGGTATTACTTTGATAATTTTTATGTTCAGGGGGCTGTGAGAGTAGGTTCAAGCAAGACAAAAAATACGTATGGGTCAATTACCACGGAAAGCACTGCGGTACTGGGTGGCTGGTCACTACTAGGTGGTTACTCTTATTTTCTCAGTGATGCCATTTCTCTTGAGCCTCAGTTGGGGTATTCTTCTCGCTCTCAAAAGGCAAAGGGATCAGACACCAAAGGTGTCAACTCCGGAATTATAATTGGAATAGGTATCTATGCCTATCTGAATAGATAATTTTTTGATTTCATCCTTGCCCTCGTTGGGAGAAAACCATTACGAGGGCAAGGATTATTTTAATTACTGCTTATCCCAGAAAAAAGCTATTCATCTCTGTTTTTATCGCTTCGTGTAATATTCATGAACCAAACAGACGGCTACCCAGTTATTAATAATGTGAATTAGGCTGGCCAGTTTAAAACATTTAACAAAATTAATGTTTACTAAAAAATATTAGGTCATGAAAAAGCTTATGTTGGTTGCAGCCCTCTGGCTGGCCTCTGCGGGATTAATTTTTGCGCAGAATGGAAATGGGATGGAGAAAATTAAAAAGGTGAAACAGGATGAAGTTCCTGCGATCGTACAATTTTCGCTTCACAACGAATTTGATCTTGCTCCTGAAGCAGGTACTTGGTCATTACAATACCTTAAGTCGAGCAATCGGGTTGGGCAACCAGCTCTTCTTAAACCACTTGCCTATACATTCCATCAGAAAAAGGATGGTAACAAAATCGAAATTCGTTTTAGCCCTGAGGGTGCGTTAGAGCATTCAAAAGGAATAGAGAAAACTGCAGTAGATAGCGCAGGCAGGTAATCTTGAAGGTTTATAACAGTCTTTGAGATTGAAAGTTGAGCCAGACAAAGTAAAGATACGAAAAGTGTCTTTACTTTTTTTATTACTTTGTTTTGCCACCCAAAAAGAAAAGCAATTGGTAAAAGTACAGAAATACCAGTCAGCCTTATCTCGTTTCCTTATGTAGATTAATTCCGTATTTTAGAGCCGTTAATTCTTGTATAAACCTTCTTGTACTAAAACATTGGATGATGAACAGAATAGTAAAATCTTTTTTTGTATTGTTTTTGGTTGCGCAAGTGACCTTCGCACAGCAAAGTGATATTGTCAATAAGATAGTTGCAGAAGGAAACGACAACTCTCAGTTGGAGAATCTTGCACACCAGCTGATGGATGTAATTGGTCCACGTTTAGTAGGGACTCCACAGATGAAAGCTGCTAATGATTGGGCGGTTAATACATACAAAAGCTGGGGAATAGAAGCTAAGAATGAGGCGTGGGGTAAATGGCGCGGATGGGAGCGAGGTATTAGCCATATTGATATGGTTTCCCCACGTGTGGTGAGTCTTCATGGAACACAATTGGCTTGGAGCCCCCCAACACCCAAGAATGGAACAATGGCTGAGACCATTACATTGCCAACGGTAAAAGATGCGCAAGCGTTTGCAAGTTGGTTGCCCAATGTAAAAGGTAAATTCGTACTAGTGTCCATGCCACAACCAACAGGCAGGCCTGACTATAATTGGCAGGAATTCGCTACAGACGAATCATTTGCTAAAATGAAAAAGCAGAGGGAAGAATTAACGGAACAATGGAGCAAGAATTTGGAAAATATGGGGCAAGGCCGCGACCTTAATAAGGTACTTGAGAAGGCGGGTGCAGTGGGTATTGTCCAATCGTATTGGTCCAAAGGTTTTGGTGCTAATAAGATTTTCAGTGCCAATACGGATAAGATCCCTGTAGTAGACCTATCACTGGAAGACTATGGATTGCTGTATCGTCTGACGGAGAAGGGAGATAAGCCGGTAATAAAAGTAATGACACAATCAAAAGATTTGGGTGTAGTTCCTACTTTCAATACCATTGCTACCATTCCAGGCAAAGAATTGCCCAACGAATACATTGTTCTTTCCGCGCATTTTGATTCATGGGATGGCGGTACGGGTGCGACAGATAATGGCACTGGCACCCTCACTATGATGGAGGCAGCGCGCATTTTGAAAAAGGTTTATCCTAATCCGAAAAGAACCATCATCATAGGACACTGGGGCAGTGAGGAGCAAGGCCTGAATGGCTCTCGCGCCTTCGTAGAAGATCATCCTGAGGTGATAGATGGCCTGCAGGCATCCTTCAATCAGGACAATGGAACAGGCAGGGTTGTTGATATTTCCGGACAGGGCTTCTTAAATGCCTATGACTATATAGGTCGTTGGCTAGAGGCTGTTCCAAGTGATATCACCAAGCACATCGAGACTACCTTCCCTGGCACTCCCGGTGGTGGTGGCTCCGACTATGCTTCCTTTGTGGCTGTAGGAGCACCTGCATTTTCACTGAGCTCGTTGAACTGGAGCTATGGAACCTATACCTGGCACACGAATTTGGATACGTATGATAAGATCGTGTTTGACGATGTCCGTAATAATGCTATTCTGACTGCGATACTGGCTTACAAAGCCAGTGAGGATCCACAGAAAACATCCAGGGTGAAGTCAGTGTTACCTCTCGATAAGCGAACAGGCGAGCAGATGACCTGGCCCGAACCACGTTCCCCTAATCGCAATGGTGGGCAAAATTAGAGGGCATAAACGTAAAATGTGTTAAGGATTCATATATATCAGGAGTGCTGTAACTAGTGCTCCTGATGCTGAATATTTTAAGAGATGTAGATATAATTTACCCGCATGCAAAACTATTTTAAGGTTTTTGATCGTTCGGTATATAAGTCTACGTTAACCCATTTTTATATGAGGAGTTTTTTCTGTAAATTATAATTCATGGATTATGCATAACTGTAAAAACTGCTTATGAAAGATGGGCGAAATAAAATAAACATTGTGGCAGGCAATGAGGTAGAGGTGGTTAAAAAGGAAGATCAAGGGACTGGTAAGTTAACCTTGGGTGTAGTGAAGAAGATTCTTACCAAAGCCCCCACGCATCCTCATGGCATTAAGGTGCTCTTGGAGTCTGGTGAGGTGGGACGGGTGAAAGATGTGCTGGATTAATAGGAATAGGTAAATTGTGCAAGCAGTCTGTTCAATAAACTGTGTTAAAATCGTAATCCATATTTTAAAAAATAATGGCGAATAACACATCACAGCACATTCTTAGTACTTCTGCCAACCTTCTTGGGTTTTGCTTGTTTGTGATTACCTCACTGCACATTAGCAATCAGATAGAAACCCATCTGATTGATGAACTGACTTCTTTAGTTGCTATTATTCTAACCGCTTCTTGTATATTTTCATTTGTTTCTATAAGAACTTCCAACCCTCATAGGGAAAAGAGTAGTGAGGTGATCGCTGACTACTTGTTTTTTGTTGCTTTGATCGGAGTGGCAGTAATAATTTTATTGATTTCCTTCAATTTTATTGATTAATAGGTTTTAGTAAAAAATCTATCTCAAGTTTACAACCAACTTCTGTTGCGTATAATCAAGCGTCACCATTTTTATTACCACCCCTTTGGTTATTGTGATAATTATTTCTTTCTCAAAGCGTGAGTTATAATTGTAATGCTCGTATTGGGTCATCAGCCCTGCCGGAATGCGAAGCTTTCCTGAATACCAATTGGCAAGCACCCCCTTATTGTTACATCTGGGAAAGATATCTTTGATTGTAGTTTCTACCAATTTCTTACCCAAGAAGAAAGTGTTGACATTGCGACTTCCACGAATGTCATAAAGAATCAGTTGTTTGTTTTCGATTTTCCAGAAGGCAATGTACCCTCGCTTACAGTTTTCACTTAACTTGAAGTGAGGTTTTCTCTTTCCAGTTTTTTCCCAGAACGCTTCTAGTGGATTTGTATACAAATCCATTTCTTGAGATTCGAGTGTAATGATGTCGGGAAGTTGCGCTGCCATACCGTTTGCTTTTCCCAACTACAGACAACTTATTATGAAAGTAATGCTACAATTTCAAGAATAGAAATCATCGTCTGTTGATGACGCAGGGTGCGGTTGAGAGGCCGAAAAAGGCGATTGTTTTATTCAGCAAGGCCTTGGATAAGGCACTTCCATGGCGGATGTAGTAGTTTTTGAAGATGGGATAAGTCGATAGTTTATTGGAAATAAACTATCGACTGAATACTTATTTTTCCTTATAATTTCTAAAAGAGTACGCAAAGCCAATGGTTAGCGCCTGGCTTAACTGCACACTGGTATCCTGATCATAGTCGTAAAGCAGGATTCCTCCTACGCTCACGTTGATAAACTGATTTACCTTTGCCGTAATGTTGAGATCTAAACGATGGTCAATCTTCTTTCCTTCTAAAGTTTCATAGTTGGCAAACATTACATATCGCCACTTCAAATTTAGGTTTTCTGCAATGTCTTTATTGAATTCTGCCTGCATTTGAAATGCCAGCCACTCTATCCGAGTTTCGTCAGGTGGTTCTACTCCGTAAGGTGCAGGCCCTACTACAGTAATAAATCTGGCAGGATCTTTTACTATGGTAAGTCTTGGCGCAAAGGGGGCAATGCGAAGTTTGAAATAATCTACAGGGTGATACTCCAATCCCCATGCAGAAGTAATGAATGCGGGTGCAAAAATATCAGAGATCATGTCCTTGGTATCGTCATCGTTGTAATTATACCCCTTTGTAAACTGAGTGGTAAAAGTAAGAGAAGAGAATAATCCCCAATGGTCACTAAGATCCCGACCATATTTAGTATCAAGATAGATACGGTCTGAAGTTTTGCGGTATCCTTGCCCTTGGTTATTAACAAAACCGAACAGCATGTCAATTTCATTGTCCCATGAGTTCTTTCCGCTCTTGTAGTTGGCTTTATAATTGAATAGGGTGTTAAGCCCGATTGAGTTTACTCCACCTGCTTTCCAATTGGATGAAAATGAAGCCTGGTTTAAGTTAATCCCAAAATTGAGGCCTTTCTTCCAATGGGTGGTAGAGTCAACTTTTACTATTTGCGCCTGCGCGAAAATCGTTGAACAGATAATTATTGTTGTTAAAAATGATTTCATGTGTGATGATTGATAGTGTTGATTTTACTTGATTTGGCTGGGTAAGGTAATAGCATACAGAGAACCATTGAAATGATCTGCTGCCAATTACCATACGGACACATATATCTTACTTTTTTAATAAATCTCTTATCTCTGTAAGAAGTTTAATATCAGCAGATGGCTCAGCCGGAGCAGCTGGGGCTTCCTCTTTCTTTTTCTTAACACTATTGATGCCTTTTATAAGGAGAAACAGTGCAAAGGCAGTAAGGGTAAAAATGAATATGGCTTGAATGAAATTACCATAGGATATGGAAGCTTCTCCTATTGAATAGGAAAGGCCTGTAAAATCAATACCGCCAGTAACTACGCCAATTATTGGCATAATGATATCTCCCACTAGAGACTTGACAATGGCACCAAATGCGGTGCCAATAACAACACCTACTGCGAGGTCAATGACACTCCCACGCATGGCAAATTCCTTAAATTCCTTTAGCATAGACTTATTTAGGTTTATTAAGGTGTAAATTTAAGCGAAAAATTATCATGATGATGTTTACTTAATCATAGATCGGTATTTGAGAGGGTAAATATCGAATTGAACAAGATCCGAGCAGATTGCAATCCATAATTTTTTACTAGTCAATTGGAATTGAAGTGTTTGATCTTATGGTATTAGATCGTTATCTGTTCTATATTGATCTCCTTATGACTATAAAATATCTATCGCTGATCTATTTATTGATATTGGGTGCATGTTCACCACAAACCGGGCGAGATGCATTATTTGACCCAGAAAATGAGGAATGGCAAAAAGAGGCACCTGACTTTTCAACGATTAGATTTGAGACGTCTAAAGGGAATTTTGTAATATCATTGCACAGAGAGTGGGCACCTATAGGAGTGGATCGATTTTACAATTTGGTGCGACTCGGTTTTTATGATGACTCAAGGTTTTATCGGGTAAGGAAAGACTTCATTATGCAATTTGGGATTGCCGGGAAACCTGAAGTAGCGAAAATTTGGGAGAAAGTAGAAATAAATGATGACCCTGTGGTGGAGAGCAATAGGCGTGGATATATTTCTTTTGCCATGACGGGGCTGGATACCCGCACTACACAAGTGTATATTAATCTCTCTGACAATATTGAATTGGATGAACAAGGGTTTTCTCCGCTGGGGTATGTGGTGGAGGGAATGGATGTGATAGATAGCATCTACAGTGGCTATGATGAAAATTCTGGTGGCGGAATGCGCAGGGGAGAACAACAAAAGCTTTTTGAATTAGGAAACGCATACTTAGACAAAGAATTCCCGAAGCTGGATAAATTGATTGATGCAGAAATTATAAAAAAATGAGAACTCCAATTTTATTATTTTTATTAGCCATTGTATGTTTTATTGATACAGAGGCACAAAACCATCCAAAGCCAGTTGAGGGTGATTACGTGGTCAAAAACTTTAAGTTTTCGGAAGGAGAAACCTTACCCGAACTAAACCTGCATTACACTACTATTGGAAAGCCAATTAAGGATGTATCCGGCCGAGTGGTAAATGCAGTATTGATAACACATGGAACCACAGGCAATGGAAAAGGATTTCTTAGTGAACGATTTGCTGGTAATTTGTTTGGTCCTGGACAATTATTAGACGCTACAAAATATTATATAATTCTTCCTGATGGAATAGGGCATGGAAAATCCAGCAGGCCCAGTGATGGACTTCATATGAAGTTCCCTAAGTATACTTATGATGATATGGTGAGGGCGCAATACCTGCTATTGACTGAGCACTTAGGAGTTAATCATTTGCGATTGGCTATGGGTACTTCTATGGGGGGCATGCATACGTGGGTTTGGGGTTATATGTATCCCGATTTTATGGATGCATTAATGCCTCTGGCGAGTATGCCTATTGAGATAGCTGGGAGAAACAGGATGATAAGAAAGATGATCATTGATGCGATAGAGACAGATCCTGAGTGGAAAGGTGGTGAATATGCAAACCAGCCGCTTGGTTTGACCAATGCAGTGCATGCGTTGATTTTTATGGTGAGTAGTCCCCTTCAATGGCAAAAGGCGGCACCTACCCGCGAAGCGGCTGAATTGTTCCTTAAAGATAAAGTTGATAGTTACGTAGCTGGACTTGATGCAAACGATATGATCTATCAATTTGATGCGTCCAGATTTTACGACCCTTCGCCCTATTTAGCCAAGATCAAGGCTCCACTGTTTGCTATCAATTCAGCGGATGATCAGGTGAATCCTCCTGAATTGAGAATAATGGAAGAGGAAATTAAAAAGGTGAAAAAGGGAAGGTACATTCTTTTGCCAATCACTGACGAAACCAGTGGGCATGGGACACACTCTAATCCTAAAGTATGGGGAAAATACCTTGAGGAGCTGCTAAAAATATCTGCTAAATGAAATTATTTGCACCTTTAAAACCTCCTCTAAAGTAATCTTTGCAATCCTGACCAAGGTAGTTGAAGCAACTTCAAAGCTGCGTCCAACTTGGAGTATGATTGCTATTAGTTAATAAGCTAGGCCACACGAAGTATTTTGCGCAGTAAAGTTCTGGTATAGGTGAGTCTCACTTCCTTCACTTTACCATGATTAGGTTTTATTGATACTCTTTCTTACTCGATTTTGTTTCCTCCAATCCATACTGATTCAATGGATCGGGTGTTTCTGATATCTGAGAGTGGATCTTTTGAAAGCACGATAAAATCCGCCTTTTTTCCTGATTCAAGGGTGCCCAGATTGTTCTTATTTTTAGGGTAAACAGCATTTCCAGTAGCAGCCACAATGACTTGCATGGGCGTAAGGCCCGCATTTACCATTTGCTCAAGTTCCATGTGTTCAAAGTAGCCCTGGAAGCGAGTAGGTGGACCGGTGTCCGTGCCCATTGCTATTTTTACACCCGCATCGGATAGTAGCTTTAGGTTTTTTTTCGCTATCACAAGTGCCTCCTTGTATTGCTGGGTACTTTTATTTTTCCTCACTTTTGTTTGCCAATCAGGGCTTTTAAGTTGATTGAGAATACTAGTATCTGCGTGTGCCAGAAAAAATGAATCCTGAAAGAAGAAAGGGGATTTCTGTAGACAAAGGTGATATCTCCTTTGCATTGTGGGGCACAAGCTGCCTTGCTCTTCTTTCCTTATCATCGTAATGAGCTCATCTACTACCTGATCTCCTCAATGGTGTCCGATAAACTTGACCCCAGCCTAGCAGAGCTTTCATCCTTATGGGCAGGGAAAAGGTATGAACAACTACATCCAAATTATGTTTCCTAGCTTGATCGATGGCGGCTTCATAAATAAGTGGACTCATTTTTTCCGTTGTCCCAAGATTGTCGTCCACTTTTATTTTGATGAAATCAACACCCAATGCAGCATTTTTATCTACCTGGCTTCGGGCTGCTTCTGGTGTGTTGCCAGTGATCACTTCACCAGCAACGTAAAACCGGCTTCTATCTAAATTGATTGAATCTTGTTCATTTCGTATGGCTACTGACGCTGGTTCGTCTCCACCCAAACTGTATACAGTTGTAATTCCGTACGCAGCATTGAGTTCTAAATCGCGAATTACATTTTGAGCGCTGTAAGAAGAAGTTAAACCTTTCGTTCCACCAATATGGCCATGCGCATTGATGATTCCCGGTATGATGGTTTTACCGGTGAGGTCAATGATTGATGCGTTTTTAGGGATGGCAATAGCGGTACGTGGGCCAGCAGCGATAATTGAACCATTTGAAATTAAGAGCGCAGCACCATCAATCGGGTTGTGGCCAGTGCCATCAATTAATCGCGCGCCAGTATAGGCAGTTACAAGTTCACCCTGTGAGTCTTTTTGATTGGTACAGGCTACTGTAAAACAGAAAATGGCGAGAGTAAAGAATATTCGAAAATCCATGACTTAATAATGTAGAGTTATACAATTTATAATTTATTTGTCAAACGGCCAGCCTGCCTTTAACCTATTGTGAGTTAGCGCTAAATACGCTATCTTTAGATAAGATCGTTTGGAACAATCATACCATAAAACTTCACTTACATGAATTTTAAGCCCAATTTCAAGACAAAGGAAGAATTAAGGGCCGATCAGCCCAAGTATGAGCCTGTAAGTAATTACATGGTAAACGTCAATGATTTGGTGACTTTCTCTCCAGATCAGACTATTAAAGAAGTTATAGATATTATAATAGACAAGAAAATTTCAGGCGCTCCCGTGCTTGACAACAGAGGAAAGCTCATAGGAATGTTGTCAGAGAAGGATTGTCTAAGAATTATTATTGATCAAGCCCCCCATAAATTGCCTATTGCATCCAGAAAGGTGTCTGATTATATGACTGCAGATGTGAAGACTGTGCCCCCGGACAGTGACGTGGTATCTGCAGCCAATCAATTTTTACATAGCCCAATGCGCAGGATGCCGGTGGTGGACAATGGGGTGTTGAAGGGACAAATCAGCAGACGAGATATCCTCAAGGCTGCAAAGAACTTCAAGGTTACTACCTGGTAAGCTTTTAGTCTCGTAATTGACATGTGCTTCCTTTATTAATTTGGTAGAGGCACATTCTATTTAAATTCAATTAAACATTAGTGTGCATATATCCGTTATACTAATACTTAGTATGTCTATTTGAATAAACATTTTGCTATGAAATTATTTCAATCGCCTGTCATATTTATCTCCATCCTTGGTTTGCTTATTAGCTGTGGAGCAAAGCCTAAGAATGAAGGCAATGAGAACACTGAAATCTCAGCAGTACAAGATTCAGATGTGCGAAAGGTGGAATTAGTGGCTCCAAAAGACAGGGCCATTGCAGCTTTCGCAGAAGGTTGCTTTTGGTGTTCGGAGCATATTTTTGAAGCAGTCATTGGAGTTGACTCTGCGGTGTCGGGATATGCAGGGGGTAAAACAAATAATCCGACTTATGAAAGGGTTAATACAGAAACTACAGGTCATGCAGAAACAGTACTAGTTTATTATGATCCTTCCGTTGTTAGTTATGAGGAGCTCACTAAGGTGTTCTTCACATCACATGACCCAACTACTAAAAACAGGCAGGGGCCTGACGAAGGTTCGTCCTACCGATCCATTTTATTTTATATGTCCCCGGCTGAATTGGAGATTGCCTCAAAGTCAATGAAGACTTTTGATGATTCTGGAATGTTCAAAAACAAGATTGTAAGTGAGATCATACCGCTCAAGGAATTTTACAGAGCAGAGGGATACCACCAGGATTATATTGAGCATAACCCCGGCAGCCCCTACGTGATCAATGTTTCTATTCCAAGGTACGAGTTGTTTAAGAAAATGTACAAAGGAAAACTAAAATAGCAAACACCTTATTTTGATTTTCTAATGTCCAATGGGGGAGGGATGTCTCCCACCAGCGATTCATATTTAAAGTTGGGTCCTCGTTTGTCGTTAAACTCCTTTTTGGCAGCCTCCAGTAGTTTGGCATCATTGAAAAGATCCATGATAGTCATGGTCATTGTCTTGGCGGCTACCATCATTCCCTTCATTCCAATGGTTGAGCCCGTACATGACACTGCTTGCCAGCTATGCCCAGGTGTGCCTGGCACGTAAGTAGCAGCTGTCATAGAAACGGTAGGCACCACCCAGCTTACATCACCCGTATCGGCAGATGCGTTGGTATGGCTGTAACCAAATGGCTCAATGCGTTCAGCGTTTTCTACGGGCACTTTCTTATTGCCAAAGGTGAGGCTTAGTTTTTCTGCAAATGCTTTTTCTTCAGGCGTATATTTCACACCACCTACACTAAGGAGATTTTGGTGCATGACCTTAGCAAGGGTTTCATTAGGAAGGCGATCAAATGTACCGCCCACTACATCAACCTCCACCTTTGTTTCTGTTCCGAGCGCGGCACCTTCAGCACACTTCACAATGCGATCCCAAAGGCTGCGTACTTCTTCACGATCACGATGGCGCACGAGGTATTCTACCTCAGCATATGCCGGAACGACATTAGGAGCCTCACCACCTTTCAAGATCACATAATGAATCCGAGTGGGTTCGGTTGTGTGCTCTCGCATCATGTTGACCATGATGTCCATTGCCTCTACGCCATCTAATGCGGAGCGACCTCTTTCAGGAGCAGCTGCAGCGTGCGCTGCAACACCGTAAAACCGAAAGACCCCTGATTTTGTAGCCAGATTGGTGCTTGGTCCTGCATTGTTGCGGTCGGCAGCATGCCATGAAACAACAGCATCTGCATCATTAAATAGTCCTGCTCTCACCATAAATACTTTCGCATCTCCTGCCTCTTCAGCAGGCGTTCCATAAAAGCGAATGGTTCCTGATTTCTTATTTTGTACCAACCATTCTTTTACTTCTATGGCTGCTGCTATGGAGCCTGTTCCAAACAGGTTATGTCCACAGCCATGTCCTGGAGCGCCCTCGTTAATGATCTTTCGTTCAGGAGCGAATGCTTCCTGGGAAAGACCGGGCAAGGCATCGAATTCGCCAAGTATTCCTATAATAGGTTTCCCAGATCCATAGGTAGCTACAAATGCGGTGGGAATACCGGCTACCCCTTTTTCAATTTCAAAACCGGCTTTTGTCAATTCGCTTTGCAATAGGGCCGAGCTTTTTTCTTCGAGATATCCCATCTCTGCAAATTCCCATATCTGCATGGCAACTTCGGCATAATGGTCTTGCTTCGAATTTAAGGTTTGGATTACTTTCTCTTTATCCTTGTTTTTTTGAGCAAATACAAGTGCGGGGAGTAGGAGAAGAAAGCAGAGTTGTTTCAATTTCATGGGCTTTAGGTTTGATGTGGAATATATCCAAAAGAAGATGAGAATAAAAGTGAATTGTATAGAAGGTATTGTTTTCTTATTGGTAATGGTGAAAATGAGCTACTCAACTGGCCAATATAATTGCCATGGTGGTGGTCTACTACGACCTCTAATGGTTTAGCATGGAGGCGTGTACTGGAAAAGACACCTTTTCTACAATTAACTATCTTCCATTAACTGGGATCATATAACAGTTGTATATTTTTGTTTGTCAAGAAGTTCTATCAACGCAATGGTTTAATACCTTAGCGTCTTAGCAGGCTGGTGTCTATTATAGCTAGATAAGAATTGCATTGCTAAAGGACACAAGGTTTTAATATGAACACAATTTATTGACATTATGAGAGTAATTACTTTTTTCCTTATCATTTTATCACTTCCAAGTTTTGGTCAGCTCAATACACAATTGTACAATGCGTATGATCACTACCAGGAGAAATCCCTCACTACCAGGCGGTTTAAGCACAATGACATTATGGCTGTCATTGATAAACTCGGGAAGGACTTTAAAGTAAATCAAGTAGGTACTTCCGTAGAGGGTCGCGCAATCAAAAGAGTCACCTATGGCAATGGCCCCATCAATGTATTGATGTGGTCGCAAATGCATGGGGATGAAACCACAGCCACAAGGGCTATCATGGATGTATTTCATTGGTTGGAAGCAGACGATCAATTCAATGCAGTTAGAAACAAAATAAAGACAGCCATTACATGGCACTTTATACCTATGCTCAATCCTGATGGCGCCTCACGGTTTACAAGAAGAAACCATTTTGGCATTGATATCAATCGCGATGCCGTGCATTTACAAACTCCGGAGGGGCGAACCTTAAAGCATGTACGAGACAGTTTACAGGCGGACTGGGGATTCAACCTGCATGACCAGAGCAGGGGCACTTCGGTAGAGAATAAAATGCCTGCAACGATTTCTTTATTAGCACCCGCTTTCGATGTAAGCAAAAGCATAAATGAAAAAAGAGGAGATGCCATGCAGTTGACCAAACTGATGTTTGATCAGATCGCTCAATATCTTCCGGGACAGATGGCCATCTATGATGATACATTTGAGCCAAGGGCTTTTGGCGACAACATTCAAAAATGGGGTACACGCACTATCCTTATTGAATCAGGTGGCTATAAAGATGACTATGAAAAGCAGGAGATACGCAAGTTGAATTTTGTGTTATTGATCACAGCGGCTAATGCCATAGCTAACAAAGATTTCGAAAAAATTCCGGTAGCAGACTATAACAAAATACCCTCCAATGGCGATGGGCGCATTCGAGAGCTTATCTTGAAAAACGTTCAGTATGAAGGCCTACTTCGCGATGTGGCCTTTGACCGCAGTGAAGTGGACAGTGAAGATTATCGAAATTACTATGCGCGTGGCTATATTACAGACTTGGGTGATCTAAGTACTTCACAAGCATTTTTCACTTTGGATGCCAAGGACTATGAAGTGTTGCCCGGTAAAGTATACGAAAAAGAACTTGCAAACGTAGACGCGCTGAATACACTGGATGTTGAGCAGTTGTTGAAAGATGGATATACTGATTATATAGTGCTCAAGGATTACGATCCTTTTACAATGAAGAAACCAATTCATGTTCATACAAAAATGCCTGTTGCTAATGAGACGATCCGAATGGGCGGAGATCCTTCTTTGTTATTCAAAAAGAATGGCAAAATAATTTACTCAGTAATTAATGGCCACTTAATTAAGCTGTAGCGATCGGTGTTTATTTTGATAGTGTAAGCAGAACAATTCCATTAGGATAGGTCAGGTTTTAAAAGATATTTTAAATTTAACAGCAGATTATAATACCCCTATGATAGAAGCATTGCTTACGTTTTCTTTAACAGTATTCACTGGATTTTTTGCCATCATGAATCCCATTGCCAACATTCCCATTTTCATCGGGATGATGGAAGGAAGGGATAAAAAGGCACAGCGGGTAATTGCAAAAACGGCAACCCTGACCGCATTTTTTATCGTAGTATTTTTTGTGATGCTGGGAAAATACATTTTTCAAATTTTTGACATTACCATTCCTTCTTTTAAACTGGCGGGTGGTATCCTCATCTTTTTCGTGGGGTTCAATATGCTGCAATCCAAAAAGAAGGAACAAAAAAACGTAGGTGAGCATGCTACCGATGACGGCATTGCCATCTCGCCATTGGCGATTCCTATATTGGCCGGTCCCGGTACTATCGTTACGGCCATGAACTATGCGGCTGATGCGAGCTACTTACAAATAGGGATTATCATTGTCATCTTTGCCCTTATTACCTATATGACATTTGTTGCTTTTATCTGGAGCGATATGATCGTTAAGAAAATGGGTAACAGCTTGATCAAAGTGATTGGAAAAATAATGGGGTTAATCTTAGCCATCATCGGCACAGGCATGGCTGTGGAGGGAATTAAATTAGCATTTAATTTGAAGATTTAACCAGTTGGGTTGAAGTTGGCGGATGCCGAAAGCCCGTCTGTATGGTCTGATTTAAACTGATAAGGGAAATCACTATTGGGGTTAGGTGCCTTTGCAGGTGAGTGATTGATTTTCATTCGTCAGGTTAGTGTTCATTGTTCTACAGCATTAATCGACTTTTAGTTGGTAAAACCAAACTCAACATTAATAATTGATACCTATATTCGTATTTCAACTACACTATATATGAAATCCACAATACGCTTATTGGTACTCCTGTGCATTGCAAACACAGTCAGTCAGGCCCAACCTTCCTTTGAGCAACTCAAGCAGGAAATCACGCAGTTCGTAAAAGTCACAGAAACCAAATCTATCAGCGACTTTCAGTTGTCACCGGATAAGATGACCATTGCCTACACGGTACGCGAACCGCTTGCCGACAATAAATCGAAAACCAACATCTGGTTGTATACCATAGCTACTGCAGCTACCTCCCGATATACGACTTTCGCAAAAGCAGACACCCACCCCCGTTGGTCTCCGGATGGAAAGACACTGGCATTTCTTTCCGATCGCGGTGATAAAACCCAAATCTATCAGGTAGCCATGACCGGAGGCGAAGCAAAGCAGTTCACTGAAAGTGAAACCAATATCGAAACATTTGAATGGTCAACACAGGGTGACTACATCGCCTTCACTTCTCCCGATCCTAAAACCAATGCGGAGGAAGAAGCGAAAAAAAATAAAGACGATGCGGTGGTGGAAGACTTTACAGGAGAAAAGTCGCGACTGCGTATTATCTCGTTAAAAGATAAAGTGATTACCACACTCGTAGGCAACGAATGGAATATCGAGCAATTCCAATGGATACCCGGAGAGCAGGCCTTGATCGTGTCTGCCAACACCAATCCGTACCCTGAGATGGCGAGAAATAGACTCTACCTCATTGACATCACTACCAAGACCATGAAAGAGATAGCAAGTCCTGCAACTCCATACGGTGAATTTCACATTTCCCCGGAAGGGAAAACCATAGCCTATCACGGTACCAGAGAGGATGGGCCTGTGGCATTTGATCTATACACCATGCCTATCACCGGTGGGAAGTCTACCAACCTCACCGCCAAATCCATTGACAGAAGTATAGATGGGTTTTTGTGGATTGACAATGGCAGCCTGTTGGTAGAGGCAGAGACAGGCACCACCAGTACTTACTACCAGATCGACATGAAAGGAAGTGTTAAAAAGAAGAGTCAATTTGATCTTTCCGGTTCTGGTACGTTAGCATTCGACTCAAAAATGTTGGTGTTTGTAGGACACACATTTACCTCAGCACCAGAAATATATACGTCAGCAGATTTTGCTACCGCAAAAAAGGTAAGCACCTTCAATGCAAGCCAGGATACCCTTGGGTTTATCGCACCCGAGGTAGTGCGCTACAAAAGTTTTGATAAACAGGAGATAGAAGCAGTGGTGTATAAACCGAAAAATTTTACGCAGGGTAAGAAGTATGCTGCGGTGGTGTATGTACATGGTGGACCCACCGGAAGGTTTGCCAATTATTTTAATACGTGGCCGGAGCTACTGGCGCAACGCGGCTATGTAGTGGTGTGTCCAAACATACGCGGATCATCCGGCTATAGTTTTGATTTTCTGGCTTCTAATAAAGGTGACTGGGGTGGTGCCGACTATAAAGATGTGTTGGCTGCAGCAGACTATATTATAAATGAAGGCTGGGCTGATCCTGAGAAAATTGGAATAGGAGGATGGTCTTACGGAGGATACATGAGTGCATGGGCCGTCACACAAACTACACGATTCAAAGCCTCCGTTTCCGGGGCACCGATGATAGACCTAGCCGTAGAATATGGCGCAGAAACCAGTTCTATAAATC
The DNA here is from genome assembly GCA_019638285.1 of Cyclobacteriaceae bacterium. Lineage (GTDB taxonomy): Bacteria > Bacteroidota > Bacteroidia > Cytophagales > Cyclobacteriaceae > ELB16-189. The sequence goes on from JAHBUB010000016.1 coordinate 32,244, forward strand.
CGTATGACACCTGGTTTCTGGGAACACCCTATGAGAATCATGAGGATTTCATACGGATGTCACCCATCACGTTTGTAAAGAATGTGAAGACTCCTACACTATTATTATGTGGTGAAAACGATGTGATCGATCCGATCGAACAATGCAGTCAATTTTATCGTGGACTAAAGCGCTATGGAGTAGATACCCGCTTTGTACGCTATCCCCGTGAAGGGCACGGCATAAGGGAAGAAGCCCATCGCATTGATGTGCTCGTGCGCATGCTCGATTGGTTTGGAAAGTATCTGAATTAGGCTTCAGGCGTATAAATAAGAATCAAATACTGCCTTCTCTGCCCTGAAAGAAGTTAACATGGTAACGAATTGAAAAACGCTGGTGTATTTTTCTTATCTTAGAGGTATGGCGGAACTGTCTACCATACGACCCTACCAACCTGCAGACCGGCAGGGTGTCATTGAAGTATTCAGACGCAACACACCGGAATTTTTTGATACCAATGAGCAACTTGATTTAGAAAAGTACCTTGACGCACATTGGAATACCTATTTTGTGATGGAGGAGAAAGGAAAGATTATTGGATGTGGGGGTTATTACTTTGAGAAGGACGGGATTACTGGTCGATTGTCCTGGGATTTTTTTGATCCAAGATACAAGGGAAGAGGACTGGGCAGGCAGATGATCAACCATTGCCTGGAAGAGTTGAGGAAAAATCCACATTTAGAAAAGACTGAAGTATGGACGAGCCAGTTGGCCTGGCAGTTTTACGCAAAGTTTGGCTTTGAGACACAGGAGGTGAAGGAGGACTTTTGGGGCCCCGGTTTGAATTTGTATCGAATGGAGATGTAATACTGGCTGTGTAGCAAGATGCATACCCCTTATCTTTGAGGAGCATGGAATATGAGTACAGGATTGTTGACGTTCATTGAAGAGAGTCTGGTGCGATATGAAAAATATAATTAAAAAACACTAGCTAAATAAAAATATAAACAATTAATAAACCAACAATGAGACACGAGCGATTACAATTAAGTGCCATTCTCTTATTGAGTTTTATATTGAAGAGGGTGCAAGTACAAGAAAGTATTAGCGCCACAGGAGTATCATTCTAAAATAATGATTAAATATTGCGCCTACCTTATTGTTATTTTAGCCTTCGTTTGCGGGCATAGACAGTCATCGAAAGAGATTATCACGAACGAGAAAACTTTAACGACCAAGCCTACTTCATTGGTCATTCTCGGCACTCTTCAGGATGGGGGGGCTCCGCATATAGGCTGTATTAAGGAATGTTGCAGGAGACTATTTGAAAACCCTGATCCGGACAGGCAAGTTGTTTCTTTGGGTTTGTATGATAGCGAGAGTAATAAGAGATACTTATTTGAAGCAACGCCCGATCTGCCTCGACAAATGAAAGCATTAATGAACTATGGCATATCCAACAACAAAGAAATAGCAGATGGAATATTTATTACCCATGCTCATATAGGTCATTATACGGGGTTGATGTATTTGGGGAAGGAAGCAGCAGACACAAGGGGTATTAACGTTTACGCAATGCCGCGGATGAAAGAATTTATAGAGACAAACGGTCCTTGGAGTCAGTTGGTATCGCACAAAAATATAGCTATAAAACAAATCGATAATGAGCAACCTATTTCACTTTCAGAGAATCTCAGTGTTACGCCACTTTTAGTACCTCATAGAGATGAGTACGCTGAAACCGTGGGCTACATCATAAAAGGACCAAATAAAAGCGCGTTGTTTATTCCGGATATTGATAAATGGGAGAAATGGGAGAAAAATATTATTGAAGAAGTAAAAAAAGTAGATTATGCATTTCTAGATGCTACATTTTATAGTGGAGATGAAATAGATACTCGGGACATTTCTCAAATCCCACACCCTTTTATTGTTGAGAGCCTTGAAAAATTCAATGGACTTGATAGTCAGGAAAAGAACAAAATTATTTTCATTCATTTTAACCATACCAACCCTGTGATTAATCCTGCGAGTGATGAAACTAAAAATGTTCTGAGCCGAGGATATAGAATAGCAAGAATCAATGACATTTTTGAATTGTAGCTTATACGGTTTATACCAAGCTCACTTTACTATGAAGAATTATTATAGTATCAGATGAGAGATTTGTTGGGCTGTAATTGGTCAAATAAAAAAAACGGAAAACATCACTCCAAAATATGCTTGGCGAGTACGTGTTGTTTTCTAGGGGTAAGAGTCTTACCCTCATCTGTGATAATAAGCTTTTTATAAACCCAACAGCAGATGCTAAGGCATTTATAAAAGTGGAGATGGCAACCTAGCCTTACCTAGGAGGGAAACCTCGCTTTCTGATTGAAGAACAACCCGAAGACCGTAAATGGCTTACCCAACTGGTGCAAATAGGCCGACCTTAAGGAGCTAAATGAGCCAAACCCACGGAAGGAAGCAGTTAAGTCAAGATAGAGCATTTATCGGCTCCGTAGAATAGGTTTTTCAAATGGGCAAACACGCTAGGCGCTGTTAAAAGAACTTATTTTGTGAACTTGACCAATATAGTGGACAATATTGTCCATTATTAAAATTGAATAGCTATATTTGTTCATCGAATAGGGAAGGGATATGTTTTCAAAAGCTTGTGAATATGGCATACGTGCCTCCATCTATATGGTAGGGCAGTCACTTTTAGATAAAAAGGTGAGTCTAAAAGAGGTGGCCATGGCCATTGATTCCCCCGTGGCATACACTTCAAAAATCTTACAACAACTTTCTCGCAACAATATTATTAACTCTGAAAAGGGACCCACGGGTGGTTACTTTATCGACAAGTTAAAACTTGAGGAAATAAAGTTAAGCACAATCGTATCTGCGATTGATGGCGATACGGTGTACGAAGGATGCGGTTTGGGACTCCAAGATTGTGATCAAAGGAAGCCTTGTTCCATTCATAACCAGTTCAAATTAATAAGAAGGGATCTGAAGCAGATGCTTGAAACAACTACGTTGCTTGCCCTATCGAATGAAAATAATAATGGAATAACATTTTTAAAACGCTAATTATATGGAAACGATAACAAAACCCGCGATGACAGTGGCTCAAGTAGGGGATAAATTCAAAGTGTTTAAGGTAACAGGAAGCAGAGGTGCGGAGATGCCATCCCACATTTCCACTAAGGAGGCTGTTGTAGTGGTGCAATACGGAGAGGCAATACTGACATTACAAGGAAAAGAGATACATTTAAAAACAAACGACTCTGCCATAATACCAGCCCAAGCTCCCCATACATTACTAATAGAAGAAGACTTTGAGTCTTATGTGATTATGGGAAATGATTCTGAAATACAATTTACTAACCAATAAAAACCAATCAAGCATGAATATTAGGGAAAATCAAATTATAGGAGAACTGGTAGCACAAGACTACCGCACGGCATCCGTATTTAAGAAATATGCCATTGACTTCTGTTGCCAGGGTAATAGAACCATCACCGATGCATGTGAAAAGAAAAAGATTGATGTACAGTTGGTGGTAAATGATTTAGATGCTGCTGTTCGTGTGAGCAGCGCGGGCAACACTGACTATCAATCTTGGCCATTGGATTTATTGGCTGACTATGTCGAGAAGAAACATCATCGCTATGTAAGAGAAAGATCTGCGGAAATTAAACCATTCTTAACTAAAGTATGCAGGGTGCATGGAGAACGGCATCCCGAACTGCTCGAAATCAATAAGCACTTTAATGCCACTGCAGATGAAATGGCTATGCACATGGAAAAGGAAGAATCAATTATATTCCCGTACATACGCGAGATGGTAAAGGCAAAGCAGGGCAATTCAAAGATAGATGCACCGCATTTTGGTTCTATTCAAAATCCCATTCAAGCAATGATGGATGAACACCTTACGGAAGGAGATAGATACAGAAAGATTGAAGAATTGAGTAATAACTATACACCACCGCAAGATGGTTGCAGTACTTATAAAGTAACGTTTGCTTTGCTACAAGAATTCGAACAAGATTTGCACTTACATATTCATTTGGAAAACAATATTCTGTTCCCTAAAGCGATAGAACTGGAAAAGACTTTAAGCTCAATGGTATTGAGTTAAGGTGCAAAATAGGTATAGCTGCAGAATAACACAGGGTTTAAATCTCTCTGTGTTATTCTTCTTTATATAGATGTACTAATTATCTTTTTAAACCAATAAAATATGTTTGAAATGGCTGGTTCTATACATGTTTTGAGTGCTGTAATTTGAGTTATAAAAACTATGCATTTTTTCTTATTTTTTTTGGGTAAAATGGAAGGAATTTGCTGATTTTATGGTTACACATAATATAATAGCAGTTATCTCCCTAAACCAATTCTTGTGACTTGGATGTGCTTTGGAGTTTAGTAAATAAAATAAAAATGGCTATGGAACAGAATTTGGTAAAAGTAAAATCAATAGAAAAAGTAACACATGATGTACTGAAGATTATTATAGAAAAACCTCAGCAATATATCTTCCACCCAGGACAAGCGACTGATATAGCTATTAACAAGGAGGGTTGGCAAAAAGAACTAAGATCCTTCACTTTTACCTCTCTTCCGGATGACGATTACCTAGAGTTTAATATAAAGACCTACCCCTCGCACAAGGGGGTAACCAATGAATTACTGAGACTGAAGTCAAATGATGAATTGATTATTGGGGACCCCTGGGGCACAATAGGCTACAAAGGAGAGGGCGTATTCATTGCTGGTGGTGCAGGGGTAACACCTTTTATTTCTATTTTTAGGTACCTCCATTCTAAAAATGAAATTGGAAATAGCAAGCTCATCTTTGCGAACAAAACAAAATCCGATATCATCCTCGAACAGGAATTCGGAAAATTATTAGGTAAGAATTTCATTAATGTACTCTCAGAAGAAAAAGTAGATGGATATGAACATGGGTACATCACTGAATATCTTTTAAAGCAAAGTCTGACAAAAAAAGGAACAATGATTTATTTGTGCGGGCCTGATCCTATGATGGAGGCTGTTGAAAAGCAATTAGCCAATTTGGGTGTTGATTCAGAGGCGATTGTTAAAGAGAAGTTTTAGAATGATACAATATTAACACTTTAACCAGATAGTTATCTGGGGTAGTGATTGAGTAATTTTTGAGGTCTTAATGGCATTAATTGATGAAAAAGAGATCGTGCTCTAAAACTATTTACTCAAAAAAATCCTTATAGAGATAGAAATTTCGAAAGCATCACATGGTGGCCATTAAGATCAAGAGAGTATATGAGAAGCCGTCCAAGTCTGACGGCCAACGTATTCTTGTAGACAGACTTTGGCCGAGGGGCCTGACAAAAGAGAAGGCGGCTGTTGATTTGTGGCTAAAAGGTATTGCGCCTTCTACAGAGCTCAGGAAATGGTTCGGCCATGATCCGGACAAATGGAAGGAGTTTCAAAAAAGGTATCATCAGGAACTTAAAAAGAACAAAGAACAAGTTTCGCTATTGAATGAAGAGATAAAAAAGGGTGAAGTTACGTTGGTATATGGAGCGCGAGATGAGGAACACAATGAAGCGCGTGTTCTTAAAGAATGGTTAAGCCGTTAAACAAACTATTTAAGTGTTGAAGATTGTAAAAAACTAAAGTCCAATAAAATGAAAAAAGTATTAATTGCGTTAGATTATAATCCAAGTGCACAAAAAATTGCAGAGATCGGTCATCAATTCGCAAAGTCAATGAATGCCAAAGTAACTTTAATGCATGTGATTTCGGACTATACGTATTATTCGTCTTTGAATTATTCTCCCATCATGGGGTTTGACAGCTTCAGCAATGCAATTGAAACAGAGGGTAGTGGGGAATTGAAAAGAGTGGCACATAATTATCTGGAAAGGGCAAAAGAACATCTGAAGGATGAAACCATTCAAACGACCATAAGAAGTGGTGTATTTGCCAAAACGATATTGGACACTGCAAAAGAATTAGAAGCCGACATAATAGTTATGGGTACTCACAGTAGGAGAGGATTAGAAAAGATTTTACTAGGAAGTGTGGCAGAGCAAGTTTTACACAGCAGCGTGATACCATTATTCATTATACCTACCCGAACAATAGAGGAAAAGTAGGAGTGTAGGTGAGATGAGTAGATATTACTTGAAATGAAATAATTACAGAAAGGCACTTTAATAGGAAACAAAAAACTATAAAACCATGTCCAAAGATCCATATAAGATAAAAAAGTCATTAACTACTAAAAATGGTGCATTCAATTATTTTAGCCTTGAAGAACTTGTAAAGCAAGGACATGCTATTGAGAAGCTGCCTTTTTCCATACGGATTTTGTTGGAAAATGCCTTGCGCAATTTTGATGGTTTTGCAGTAACCAAGGAAAATATAGAAACTCTTTTGCATTGGCAGCCAAAAGGTTCGGACAAGGATATTCCGTTTAAGCCAGCTCGTGTATTAATGCAGGATTTTACGGGAGTTCCTGCTGTGGTTGATATTGCTGCACTCCGTGCTGAGGTGGCGAGAAAAGGGAAGGACCCGAATACCATCAATCCACTCATTCCTGTCGACCTGGTGATAGACCATTCGGTACAAGTAGATTTTTTTGGAACGGACTATTCCTATGGACGCAATATAGACGAAGAGTACAAGCGCAATAAAGAACGATACCAGTTTCTGAAGTGGGCACAGAATTCATTTGATAATTTTACAGTAGTGCCTCCTGGAATGGGTATTTGCCATCAGGTAAATCTGGAATATTTATCCAAAGGTGTCATTGAAAGAAATGGGGAAATTTTTCCTGACACGTTAGTAGGACTTGATAGTCACACGCCAATGGTCAACGGAATTGGGGTAGTAGCTTGGGGAGTAGGCGGCATCGAAGCCGAAGCGGCTATTCTGGGACAGCCTCTCTATTTTATTATGCCGGAAGTGATCGGGCTTAAACTCACAGGAAAACTTCCATTGGGAACCACTGCCACTGATCTGGTATTGACCATCGCCAATTTGTTGAGAAAGCGAGGCGTAGTAGGAAAATTCGTAGAGGTATTTGGTTCTGGATTAGACAATCTTTCAGTTCCTGACAGGGCAACCATTGGCAATATGTCACCCGAATTCGGAAGTACAATTACCTATTTCCCCATAGATGATAAAACGTTGGAGTATATGCGGAAAAGCAATCGCTCAGAAGAGCAAATCGCTCTTGTGGAAACGTATTGCAAAACCAATATGCTATGGCGTGAACACGAAGATAAAATCACTTATACAGATGTTGTAGAACTAGACATTTCAACCATCGAGCCCACTGTGGCGGGCCCTAAAAGACCACAGGATAAAATCCTTTTAAAAGATTTCAAAAATAAGTTTATTGATTTGCTGGATGAATCCTTCGATAGGAAATATATCTCTCATGAAGATCGTGCTATGGAAAAGGCGATTACACGATTTGATGGGGAGGGTGGAGATTTACCGTATACTTCTGCCAGTGCAAGTCCGCTTCCAACAGAAATAGAAGCCAAAGAAAAGGATGGTTTAAAAACGGTTTGGATCACCAGAGGACAAGAGAAGTTTATGCTTTCTGACGGTTCAGTGGCTATAGCAGCCATAACATCATGCACCAATACCTCCAATCCGTTTGTGATGGTGGGCGCAGGGTTAGTAGCCAGAAAGGCTAGGGAACATGGGATTGGCGTAAAGCCCTGGGTGAAAACTTCGCTCGCACCAGGCTCTAAAGTCGTGACCGACTATCTTGAGAAAGCAGATTTGATGAAAGATCTGGAGGCGCTTCAGTTCCATTTGGTGGGCTATGGCTGTACTTCATGTATTGGAAACTCCGGTCCTTTATCTCCCAAAATCGCAAAAGCAGTGGACGACCATAACCTGGTTGTGGCTTCTGTTCTTTCCGGAAATAGGAATTTTGAGGCCAGGATTCATCCCCAGGTAAAAATGAATTTTTTGATGTCGCCTATGCTCGTGGTTGCTTATGCCATTGCAGGTCGTGTAGACATTGATCTAATCAATGAGCCCATTAGTTTTGACTCCAATAGACAACCTGTTTATCTGAAAGATATATGGCCAACTGATGATGAAATTAATGAAATCCTGAGCCGAGTCCTATCTCCGAAAGATTTTGAGAAAAATTATGGTGAGATATTTGAAGGCAATGAAATCTGGAGAAATCTGGAGGTACCAACGGGCAAGCTGTATGAGTGGGATACAAACTCTACTTATATTAAGGAAATTCCATTTTTCCACGGCATTTCCGAAAAGCCAAATCCACTGGAGGATATAAAGGGTGCACGCGCCTTAATGGTATTAGGGGATAGTGTAACTACCGATCACATCTCTCCGGCAGGTGGTTTCAACGAACATTCTGCTGCTGGTAAATATTTGTTGAGCCAGGGTGTGAAGAAAGAGAATTTCAATTCGTATGGGTCACGAAGGGGAAATGATGAGGTGATGGTACGCGGTACATTTGCCAATGTACGGATCAAAAATAAACTAGCCGGAAAAGAAGGCGGCTACACGAGCCATTTGCCTTCTGGTAAAGAAATGACTGTTTATGATGCTTCCTTAAAATATAAGGAAGAACAAACCCCATTGCTGGTTTTGACCGGAAAGGAATATGGCAGCGGCTCTTCACGTGACTGGGCAGCCAAAGGGACCTTCTTATTGGGGATAAAGTTTGTGTTGGCTGAGAGTTATGAGCGTATTCACAGGAGTAACCTGGTAGGACTTGGTGTGCTGCCACTTCAATACAAAGAAGGAGAAACTGCTGAGGGTTTAGGTCTAACAGGCAAAGAAATATTTACAGTAACAGGAATTGCCAATGACATCAAGCCATTAAAGGAAGTACAGATTGTAGCAAAAAATGAAAAAGGGGAGGAAATCAAGTTTCTGGCCATTGCCCGCCTCGATTCACAAATAGAGATCGAGTATTATCGCAATGGCGGCATTTTGCAATATGTATTACGGCAATTTCTAAGTAAAAGCTGAAAATTTTTTAGTACTTAAAACTTTAGATATGGATTTTTTTGAGAGTATACTTGATTATCTGAAGAGACCGAAAGAGGAAACTGAAAGTCAAGCACCAGAAGGTGTTTGCCCTGTGTGCTGGGGCTATCAGGAATATGATCATAAGATACGCAAACTCTTCAAGGATGATCAAATTGATGTGATACACCACAAGAAAAAATATACACGCACCCTCTGGTTCGTCAAAAAGTATATTGAAGGTATCCGGCTAAGGGAGGGCGAGACGCAAACCTGCCCTACATGCGGTGAGAAGCATGATACGAAACATGAATAATTTAACTAAATAAAATACAATGAAACGTACAGCCAATGCCGTGTGGAACGGCTCATTAAAAGAAGGAGAAGGAAAACTAACTACTCAAAGCAATGTTTTGAATAATTCAATATACTGCTTCAATTCGCGATTTGGAACTGGCAAGAGCACCAACCCGGATGAATTGCTTGCTGCGGCCCATGCCGGATGTTTTGCCATGGCCTTAAGTCTTATTTTGGGCGAGGCCGGTTTTACCCCAGATTCCTTAGAGGTAACCGCTACCGTCTCTATGGATGTGGACAAACTTGAACTTACCGGTTCTCATTTAGTACTTAAAGCAAAAATTCCAAGTATAAGCAAGGAGAAGTTCATGGAATGTGCCAATGCTGCTAAGAAGGGTTGCCCAGTAAGCAAAGCCCTGAGCTTTAAGATTACACTGGATGCTACCTTGGCTTAATTTTGAAAGTTAGATATGACAGGTAACACAATACAAAGAAGGTGTCAAGGTACGGGATAGGTTCGTTGTGATTTTTATTTTAACCCTATAAGGAATAAAAGTACTTAATTACTTTTATTAATCAAGATAGTTTATTTCTTTTAGGGCTTAATTATTAAACATTAAGGCAATGACAGAATCAAACGAAAACATTCTTGACGCAACGACAATTGAGCCCAGATTAAAACACCCCACTATTTTCGCTCGATTTGATGAGCTGAAATCTGGAGAGAGCTTTAGATTGCACAACGATCACGACCCCAAACCACTGTATTATCAATTGATGGGTGAAAGGGGTGATATTTTTACTTGGGAATATTTAGAGCAGGGGCCCGATTGGTGGAAAATTAAAATTACAAAAAAATAAATATCTGGTATACCCATTAAATCATACAAAAATGGAAGTAACATCAGAAAATATCCTGAATGTGACCTTGTTAGAACCGAAACAAAAACATCCTACTATTTTTGTGCGGTATGACGAATTGAAAGAGGGTGAGAGTCTGATAATACACAACGACCACGATCCTAAGCCACTATACTACCAACTGTTGGGTGAAAGAGGCAATGTCTTTACCTGGGAATACCTGGAGGAAGGGCCAGATTGGTGGAAAGTAAGAATACGGAAACGCATTATTGGCGAAAATGAAGAAACACTGGGGCAACTGGCTGCAAAAGATTTACGTAAAGTAGCAGTTTTTAAAAAATATGGCTTAGACTTTTCTTGTGGTGGCGAAAAAACAGTAAAAGAAGCGTGCGCTGAAAAGGGCTTGGATGTGACTAAAGTAGAGCAGGAGTTACAACAAACTGAAAAAGCACCGGCATCACGTCCTATTCCATATGATGAGTGGAATTTGGATTTTCTTTCAGATTATATTGTGAACACACATCATAGTTACATCCGAAAAAATTTACCGGATATTACTACTTATTCCAATAAAGTAATGGAAGTGCACGGTGATCGTCATCCTGAATTGATTGAAATAAATAATCTAGTAAAAAAAATGGGTTCGGAATTAAATGCCCATATAGAGAAGGAAGAAAAAGGATTGTTTCCAATAATTAAGGTATTGGTAAATGGAAATAGGGATGCATCTCCGCAAAAAATTCCTGGTTCTAAAGATTTTCAACACTTTCTAGATATACATGAAGCAGAACATGCGTCAGTTGGCAACGAATTAGATCAGATCAGAATACTATCTAACAATTATACTCTACCTGAAGATGCCTGTGCCAGTTACACTCTGCTATATCGTATGTTAGATGAATTTGAAGACGACCTTCATTTACACATCCATCTTGAAAACAATATCCTTTTCCCAAAGGCGATTAAATTGGTTAAGCAATTATCATAGGGTAAGGAAATATTCGTATATTTTTCAAACGAAGAATGGACGAATATGAATGAATAAAAAGAATCATGATAAAGACCTTATGATCAGAGAAAATCTAATTTGTAATCATGAAATCCATTAATGCTAATACTAAAATCGCTTACCTAATTAAAGAGCACCCTGATGCATTGGAGGCAATCATAAGCATTGATTCTAAGTTTCAAAAACTGAGGAACCCGTTGCTGAGAAAAGTGCTTGCAGGCCGCACTAGTATTGCCATGGCATCAAAGATGGCAGGCTGTAAGGTCAGTGATTTCTTTCTTAAACTTAAACCACTGGGATTTGAAATTGATACCAATAACTTACCTGTAAATGAGGAAAGAAAAGAATTGCCTTCCTTCATCACCTCTCTTACCAAAAATCAAATTATTGACTTTGATGTACGTGATATACTGGCATCTGGCAAAGATCCATTAAATCCTATTTTAGAAAAAGTAAAGTCTATTCAGACTGGGGAGGCATTAAGGATTATCAACACCTTCGAACCGGTACCTTTAATTAAAATGCTGGAGAAGAAGGGGTTCCTTACCTATGCTGATGTAATTAGCAATGACTTGGTTGAAACCTACTTTTATAAGAAATCGGATAAGGCTGGCATTGATATGGCGCCAGCCGAAAAAGCAGGGCATGGTTGGGAAGATGTAATGCAACGATTTGTTGATAAATTGGTTACAATAGATGTAAGAGAGTTAGAAATGCCTCAACCCATGCTTACCATTTTATCGGAACTTGATAAATTACCAGCTGAAAACGCACTGTATGTGTATCACAAACGCATACCTGTTTTTTTGTTACCCGAACTTACAGATAAAAAATTTGACTATCGCATAAAAGAAATAAGTGATGGCGAAGTCCATCTTTTGATTTTTAAGAACTAATATGTTCATAGCAGGCAGCAATAGCCCTATTAAAAACATTTCGTATAAAGTGGTGCTGCCATTTTACGGATATGCTGCTTTATCGTTTTTGCTTGCTACAATTTTAATGCTGATGGACACCTCAGCGTTTACTCAACATTATTTTAGCCCTCATACATTAAGCCATTACCCATACCATGGCCTTAGGTTGGGGCAGCAAGATTATTCTGGGTGCGAGTCACCAGTTGTTTCCGGTATTGATTGAAGGGAAACTACATAGCAACTTCTTGGCTTACCTCTCGTTTATTTTTGCAGCTACAGGCATCCCTTTGCTAGTTTTTTCTTTTTACGAATTTGATATGGGTATGATGGCCCGTACAGGGGCAACGCTTATCAATCTTGCTGTAATTAGCTATTTCGTCAATCTTTGGTTAAGCATGTCGAATACTAAAAAGCAAAATGTACATGCTGTATTTGCTTTTACGTCAGTTTTGTGGCTATTCTTAACGACCGGACTGGGACTTCTGCTGATCTGGAATTTTACATCACATACACTTTCAAATGATTCCCTTCACTACCTTTCACTTCATGCGCATCTGGGTATAATAGGATGGTTTTTATTGATGATAATAGGAGTGGGCTCCAGGTTGATACCTATGTTTCTCATTTCTAAGTATGAAAACACAACAAAATTATGGTGGATTTATGCGCTGATCAATATTGGATTGTTAAGTTTCCTCTTCCTTTTTCTTTCATCACCCCGATCAGAATTGTATTTTATTCCAATTGCTCTTATTAGTTCAGGTATAATTCTATTTGGGAACCATATCTACCGATCATTTGCTAAGCGCATCCGCAAGAAAGTGGATGAACAGGTAAAAATTTCTATGCTTTCGGTGGCCTTTATTATCATTCCAATAATTGTCATGGTCGCAATTATTGCATTCTTTACAACAGTAAGTAGTACCCAGTTGGCACTACTTTATGGATTCACTATTTTTTTTGGTTGGATAACGGCCATTATTTTAGGTATGACTTTCAAGACACTTCCCTTTATTGTTTGGAATAAGGTGTATCATAACATTGCGGGTTTGGGAAAAACGCCTAACCCCAAAGAGTTGTTTCTCAATAGTGTTTTCATTGTCAGCGGAGTTTCCTATCTCATTGGCTTCCTGGTTTTTGGATTGGGGATCATTCAAAGAAATACTTTAATATTAAATGTTGGAGCTATTCTTCTTCTCGTAACCGCTGTGTTATATAATTTCAATGTTTTTATAATTCTATTTCATAAAGCAAAAATAAATGAACGTTAAAACTAATAATAGCAAAAAAGGCGATATCGCTATATCCGGTTTATATGATGTGATTGATCCTGAGATTGGTTTGAATATTATTGACCTTGGGTTGGTTTATCAAATTGATTTTGTGGAAGAAAACAAGGAAATCATTGTTACTATGACATTGACTACGCAATTCTGCCCTATGGGTGACGCAATTGTAAGTTCCACCACGCAATCCATGCAACAATCTTTTCCTGAAGATAAGATACAGGTGAATTTGACTTTTGATCCACATTGGGATGCCAGTATGATTTCTGAAGAGGGGAATAAGTTTCTAAACTATTAACAATGCTTAGCAATACTTGTAAAACTGCTATAAAAGCTGTCATTTATCTTGCTTCGAAGGATGAGTCTGGCGAAAAGTCTGGCGTAAAGGAGATAGCTAGATTTATCAATGCAAGTGAACATACTGTTAGCAAGATATTGCAAACACTGACAAAGCAGAAAATAATTAATAGCATTAAGGGGCCAACCGGTGGATTTTACATTACTACAAAGCAGCGCAAAAAACCGATAATAACCATTGTTGATACCATTGATGGGAAGGATCTATTTAATGAATGTGGTTTGGGATTGAGTAAATGTTCTTCTACACATCCTTGCCCCATTCATGATGAATATAAGAAGGGAAGAGAGGTTATTCAAAAATTGTTTAAGACTAAAACGATCAACGTATTGTGTGAGCCGGTAGAAAGCGGGTTGGCTTATCTGATAGGTTGAACACTGAATATTATTAAGAATAATATTGTTAATGAACTAATTATAAATGAGTCATGGCGTATACATTCTTTCTGTTTTTATTCATGTGATCGCAGCATGTACATGGATAGGCGGTATGTTATTTTTGATACTAGTATTTATCCCAGGTATAAAGAAGCATCCTGACAAAGTGAGTTTAATAGCGGATGTATCACTAAAGTATAGAGGTGTTGGTGCGGTGGCCCTTACGACCTTATTTATTACTGGTATATTGCAACTTGAGTACCACGGTGTACAATGGACGGTAGAGTATTTTACTACTTCTTCCTATGGTGTGACAGCTGGTTTAAAAATTATTGTTTTTACCATTATTGTAATCATCAGTTTGATACACGATTATTATCTAGGCACAAAAGCGATTGATCAATGGAAAAACCAACCAGACCACGCTAAAACAAAAACATTGAGAACTCTTTCTCGATTCCTAGGTAGAGTCAGTTTTATACTTGCTTTGGTAGCTGCATGGTTAGGTATTATCTTGGTAAGAGGATGGTAGGTAAATAAGATTTAACACTAAATTATATATCATGGAAAATGAAAATTTGTATCCAATAACAACCAAAGAATTAGCAGATAAAAAGGCTGCTTTGGCCCCTAAAAACCTGGAGGCATGGCGCAATTTTAGTAAAACTGTATTTGAGGCATGTGCAATTGATGAGAAAACGAAACAACTCATTGCTGTTGCTGTAGCGCATGTCACTCAATGTCCCTATTGCATTCGGTCACATTCCAAGCAGGCGATGAGAAAGGGTGCTAGCAAAGAGGAAATTATGGAAGCCGTATGGGTGGCTTCTGAGATGCGGGCTGGGGCCGCTTATGCTCATGCTACCATTGCCATGGATGAAATGGAGAAACATAAGTAGCAGGTATTGAATTTATTAAATAAACATTCTGGATTGTTTTTGGATCACTATGAGTTAACCATGGCAGAAGGCTATTTTTTAACCGGTAGAGAAAATTCCAGCGCTAACTTTGATTATTTTTTTAGAAAGAATCCTTTTGGCTCAGGGTTTACCGTTTTTGCTGGACTGCAAGATCTAGTTGAAATGATTCAGGACTTTAATTTTGATTCTTACGCTATTGATTATTTATATAAAGGAGGATTTCGAGACAGTTTTATCGAATACTTAAGAGGCTTTTCTTTTAGGGGGAACTTATATGCACCCAAGGAGGGTGAAGTTGTTTTTCCTGAGGAGCCTATCCTTAGGGTAGAAGGTACCCTTATTGAAACACAATTATTAGAAACACTTATTCTGAATACATTGAATTTTCAATCGCTTATTGCTACAAAAGCAAGCAGGTTGCGACATTCTGCAGGTGACAGAGGATTGATGGATTTTGGAATGCGCAGGGCACAGGGATGGGGTGCAATTCATGCTAGTAGGGCGGCAGTAATTGGTGGGGTGGATAGCACTTCCAATGTTTTAAGTGCATTCTTATATGATATGATCTCTTCTGGAACCCAGGCGCATTCATGGATTCAGAGTTTTGATGATGAATTAACGGCCTTTCGAAAGTTTACTGAAACCCACCCTAATAATTCTGTCTTGCTTGTAGACACCTATGATACTTTAAAAAGTGGAGTGCCACATGCGATTGTTGTGGCAAAAGAAATGGAGGCAAGAGGACAAAAACTTTTAGCCATTAGATTAGATAGCGGTGATCTTGCTTACATTTCAAAATCAGCCAGAAAGATGCTTGATGAGGCTGGATTAAATGACGTGAAGATTCTTGCCTCTAACCAATTAGATGAATTCTTAATAAATAGCCTTGTTCAACAAAATGCACCAATTGATGGTTTTGGAGTAGGAACAAGTTTAATTACTGGCCAAAAAGATGCTGCTCTTGATGGTGTGTATAAATTAAGCCTCGTAGACAATCGGCCGACCATTAAACTATCTGAAGACATCAGCAAAATGACTTTGCCTGGAAAAAAGAAAATTGTGAGATACTTTGATGAGAGCAATAAATTTTATGCCGATGCCATTGTACTTGTTGAGGAAAACGAAAACGAAATTGATTCAGTCTTTCATCCTCAGCATGCCAATAAAAAATCTTCACTAAAGGGTCTAAAGAGAGAAGTTCTTACTTCTAAAGTCATTGAAAATGGTAAGGTGTTGGTTGGGGAGAAAACTATAAATGAAATTTCTGCATATCGAAAATTTCGAATCTCTCAGTTGCCAGATGAACATAAACGATTTGAATTCCCACATATTTACAAAGTGGGCTTAAGCAATGACTTGTTGAAAATGAGAGATCAACTATTTACGGAATTCAATCAGAAAGGATGAAAGCATTGCTCATTGTCGATTTACAAAATGATTTTTGTCAAGAAGGAACCTTACCTACACCAAAAGGGGATAGCATAATTCCTGTAATCAATAAATTGATGAGCGAGTTTGATTTTGTACTTGCTTCAAAAGATTGGCATCCCGAAAAAACCATTCATTTTGAAAAGTGGCCTGTTCATTGTGTTCGAGAAACGCTTGGTGCAGCATTTCACTCGGCCCTAGATACTTCAGAAATTGATCAAATATTTTTAAAAGGAACAGGCAATAAAGATGACGGTTATTCTGCATTCGAAGCTACCAATGAAAGCCTTGTCGACTACCTCAAAATTAATAAAATAGACAAACTCTATGTCACTGGTTTGGTCATTGAGTATTGTGTAAAACAAACGGTGCTTGATGCATTAAAATATGGCTTTCGAACATTTGTAATTAAAGAAGCTGTTGAAGGAATTTATCAAAGAGAAGAGGATGTGCCCAATGCATTAGAGGAAATGAAGGCTGCGGGGGCATCAATTATTAGTGCTAAGGAAATCTTAAATGAGATTGAACAATAAAAAGAACATTTGTGAATAAAGATAGAAAAACTACTCCTCCATTTTTTTCTATAATTATAGCTACCTATAATCGATCGGAGCTATTAAAAAGGGCAATAGAATCATTACTTACTCAAACAGAAGAGGATTGGGAGGCAATTATTGTAGATGATGAAAGCACAGATGATACCTATACACAAATTTTACCTTACCTGTTAGATAATAATAAAATTAAGTATTTAAGGAAATCACATAGTGGAGAGGTGCCAACTAAAAATAAAGGATTACATGCTTCAAGAGGTAAATTTATTTCCTTTTTAGATTCGGATGATGAATACCACCCTGAACACCTCAAATTCAGGAAACGCCTTTTATTGAAACACCCTACCGTAAGATTTTTGCATGGGGGGTTAGAGGTAATCGGAAGTTCTTATGTCCCGGATAGGTTTGACTATTCAAAGATGATACATCTCAATGATTGTGTGGTGGGAGGGACTTTTTTTATTGAAAGACATCTTTTTCTTTTATTAAATGGATTTAGAGAAATGCCGATAGGTGCAGATGCCGGTTTATTTGAGCGTGCACAAGAGGCTCAGGTAGAGATGATGAAAACTAGGATACCCACTTATATCTATCATCGAGATACGCAAGATTCAATTACAAATAGAGGATGCATGTGTTTGTAGTTTTATTAATTGAAACAAAAATGGATAGTAGGTTTTGAACGAGAGCAACTGCAATAAGGAAATTTGGACAATTGGACACTCTACGCGAAGCATAGAAGAGTTTATTGCTATACTAATGTCCTTTCGAATTGGAGCGGTGGTGGACATAAGAAGCTTCCCTGGTTCACGCAAATTTCCTCAATTCAATAAAGAGGCACTTGAGGTTTCTTTGCCACAAAACGAGCTCCGGTACATTCATTTGAAAAATCTGGGTGGAAGGAGAAAAGTAAACACCCACTCAAAGAATACATCATGGAGGCACCTTTCATTTCGTGGCTATGCAGATTTTATGGAGACAGATGAATTTAAGGAAGGGATAAAAGAATTAGAACAAGTAGCATCCAAACAACGCACAGCTTATATGTGTTCAGAGGCGGTGTGGTGGCGCTGTCATCGCTCTTTGGTTTCTGATTATTTGAAAATCAATGGATGGAAAGTTATGCATATTATGGGTATTGGGAAAGCTGTGGAACATCCGTACACTCAACCTGCAAGAATTGTAAATGGGGCATTGACTTATGAAGCTGAACTACAAGAATAGGAGGACAGATCAATGCTTATTATTAAATAATTAAAAACTAAAAAAATGGAAGAAAGATTAAACTATTCGAAAATTTCTCCCCAGGCATTAACAGCCATGCTGGGAGTGGAAAAATATGCAGCAAACTCCGGTTTGGAGCATTCCTTATACGAGTTGGTGAAAACCAGAGCTTCTCAAATAAATGGCTGTGCCTATTGTTTGGATATGCATACCAAAGATGCACGAAAGGCCGGAGAAACTGAACAGCGTTTATATGCGCTAAGCGCGTGGAGAGAAACACCTTTTTATACTGAAAGAGAACGTGCTGCTTTGGCCTGGACAGAAGCGTTGACTTTGATTTCAGAAAATGACGTGCCTGATTCATTGTATGAAGCTACGCACCAGTACTTTGATGAAAAGGAAATGGTTGCGCTTACCATGGCAATTATAGCAATTAATGGATGGAATCGTTTGGCGATTAGTTTTCGTACTGTTCCCGGAACCTATCAAACTCAATAAAATGAAACTGGAGGAGAAAGTTGCAATTGTAACGGGAGCAAGTAGCGGATTAGGAGCAGCTTTCGCAATGGCTTTAGTTGCGAAGGGGGTTGTGGTTTATGGATTGGCTAGAAATTTGGAAAAGCTTACGACTCTTCAAAGCAAGCTGGGAAATGGTTTTATTCCAGTGGGTATGGATATCACTCACTATGAAGGAGTAGCCTCTTGGACACAGAGTACCTTCACAGATTCCCATCTCCCTAATATTCTCATTAACAATGCAGGAGCTGGTTATTTCAATAAAATTGATGAACTTACATTGGAACAATGGCATGCGATGGTTAATACCAACTTGAATGGAATGTTTTATCTTAGCTCTAACATCGTTCCTTTCATGAAAATGAACAGCTCCTCTTGTCACATCATCAACATCGGCTCCATTCTTGGAAAAACATCAAGAATAGGCGCAGCAGGCTATTCCACTTCTAAATATGGAATTCAAGGATTTAGTGAGGCTTTGTTTAAAGAACTCCGTAATGATAATATTAAAGTCACTTGCGTTAATCCTGGGAGTATTGATACTCACTTTTTTGAGGACTCAGGAATAGAGCCACATCACAATATGTTGCAGCCAGATGACATCGCAGCATTTGTAGTTTCTATTTTAGAAACCCCAGATAATTTTTTGGTAGATGAAATTACCTTGAGACCGTTAAACCCAAAGCGTGTGACATAAAGAAAAGAAAAAGTAGGCATTACCAAAGTATAGCGCCCGTACCAGCATTTAACGACCCTTAAAACAATTTTACTATGCATCAAAATTCTATATTATTATTATTTCTAGCTTTAGCAGTTATAGCTGTCATTGTTTTTACCTATGTATATCTTTCTTCAAAAAACGCAGAGCAATCGGAACAGGGAATGGCACAGCCGTTGAAGAAACGATTTTGGTTTCTACTTATCTTGTTTGTGATACTTGCAATTTTTGCTTCGGTGACTATTCCAAAGTCACCCTATTTTCTTTTTGCGGATGAAACTCCGGCAAAAATCGTTCATGTTTCGTCCATGCAGTTTGCCTTCTTTTTATCCGAGCATGCCATTGACCCAAAAAATCCATCTGGAGAACCCATAGAATTACCAGTAAATGAACTCGTTGAATTCAGGGTGACGAGCTTAGATGTAAATCATGGCTTTGCAATTTATGATGGATCCAATAGATTAATTACCCAAACTCAGGCAATGCCCGGTTATGTAAACCGCCTTCGTTATAAGTTTACGGAACCAGGTACCTATAACATCCTATGTTTGGAGTACTGTGGAATGGCACACCAGATCATGAGATCATCTTTTATTGTTAAGTAGGAATCTGTAAAATATACATGTCATGGAATCAATAAAATTAAGAAAAATCACTTCTGTTTGGATATTAGCTGTATTCGTTTTGTTTATCGTCAGCATCATCCTGGGGATACTCATGCGGCTCAATCAAGGAGGGGTTATAAATCAAAATCCTGTTACTTTTTACGCTAATATGACTACTCATGGACTTACTATGATTGGTATTTGGTTTGTGGCTGGGATGGCAGCGATTAATTATTTGATGGAGCGGTATGTAAAAACAAGCTATACTGTCAATTTGATTGCATTAGTACTTACTGTGATTGGGGTGTTAATGTTCTGGGTTTCTACTTTCATAGGAAAATTTCATGCTGCGTGGACTTTTCTTTATCCGTTGCCCTTTAAGCTTTTGGGAGCTGAGTCTTGGTCAACACTTTTATTTTTGTTAGCCTTAACAATATTTGGTATAGGATGGCTGATTTGGAGCGTCAGTTTAATGACCCAGATACTTAGGAAATATTCTATATCTCAAGCATTTGCCTGGCAACATTTTAAGAAAAACCCTTCTGTTGATACGCCTCCGTTTATTCTTATTTCCATGATTACGTTGATTGGCGTTATTGCCAGTCTTTTAGCTGCGGTGGTTTTACTTGCTTTGTTGTTCGCTGAGTATTTCTCTAATGGAAGCTTTGTGAATGATGCGCTGTTGATGAAAAACCTTACCTATTTCTTTGGACATACCATTGCCAACGAAATGCTTTACTTAGGCTTGGCTGTTATTTACGAGTTATTCTCTGAAGTGAGTGGAAGACCAAAATGGAAAACCACATGGTATGTAGCTCTGGCATGGAATTGTACCCTAGTATTTATTCTTACTGCCTTTTTCCATCATTTGTACATGGATTTCGTGCAACCGGAAGGGTTTCAAATTATTGGACAGATGGCTTCCTATCTGGCAAGTTTACCTGCCGCAGGGGTCACCGTGTTTAGTGTTCTTATTGCTGTCTATAGGACTAAAATGAAATGGACACTGACCAACTTATTATTTTTTATTGGTGTTGCTGGATGGGTTATTGGAGGATTGGGTGCGGTAATTGACGCTACAATCTCAAATAATGTGGTACTGCATAATACGCTTTGGGTGCCCGCCCATTTTCACACTTACAACGCTATGGGGAATGTGTTGTTTAGTATCGGATTCTTTTACTGGTTCTCTACTCAATTTGCAGAGAATATTAAACCAGAGAGATTTACAAAATGGACATTGGCTACGCTGCTTATTGGCGGGGCTGGGTTTCTGTTGGCTTTTTATTATGGAGGAGCCGATTCAATTCCTCGCAGGTACAGTGTTTACCCCGCGGAGCTTTCTATTGGGGCACCTTGGGCTGTAGTCGGAGCTATTTTTGCGACTGTTTACCTGATCGCGATCTTGGTATTCTTTTATAATATTTCTAAAAGATGTTTAAAAATATTGTCTTCACCATCATAACGATAATCTTTGCTTTAATAGCAAATGCGCAAACGGCATCAACAGGTATGGAGGAGGAGTCGAATATCTATGAAAAGTTATTTGATGTACCTCTACATGTAAATGATGGGCAACAGATTGCCTTCAGTACACTGTATCATCAAAAGCCGTTGCTGGTAGCGCTTATCTTTACCCGATGCTCGGGCATATGCAGTCCGTTTTTATTGCAGTTAAAAGACAATGTGCAATTAAAACCGGATGATAAGTCATTTCAGATTTTAGTAATAAGCTTTGATCCCAGAGACGATCTGGAGGACATGGGTGTTATGGCGCGCAAATTTGGATTGGAAAACGACCCTCAATGGGTTTTTGCCGTAACCGATAGCATTGAGCAACTCAATCACTCCATCGGATTCCATCCCGTTTGGGATAGTGAGAGTGATCAATTCGATCATGATGCACTTTTGGTTGGCATAAATGGAGAAGGTTACATTACCAAAAAATTAATTGGAATCAGGAAAAGACATGATCTAGATTTGCTGATCAGTAGCGTGAATAATGTTTTCTCTCCTACCTATCGTTTGCCAAGTAAGAACTCCTTGTTTTCCTGTTTTAATTATGATCCTAAAACAGGAAAGAATACACCTGGATTGGGGCTGCTCTTCATAGCATTGCCGGCAGTTTTAACGGTATTGTTGCTTATTTTTATCAGTCGTGTTGTGCACAACAGATTGCCTGATTAAATGAGATGCCAGATTTATCTATTCCTTATTTTAATAACGGATTAAGATAACAAGCACCATTTCTACCTAAGGAGTTCCAGCGTTACCAGATAAGCGCAGTGGTCAGATGCAATAGGATCGACTACCACTTCTGTTTTCAACACGCGCCATCTGTTTTTTGGATAATACATTACATAATCAATTTTCTTAATGGGATTATCGGAAGGGAAAGTGAATTGAGGGTTTTCTTTATTATAAGAGGGTTTCCACATTTGCTCCAGTATAGAGATAGGCGCACTTCCTGGCTCATCATTTAAATCGCCTGCTAGAATGGTAGGGTAGGCGTTGCTCGAAAACACCCTGTTGATTTCATTTGCCTGTTTAATCCGGTCTGTGTCCTTATTAAGGTGATCGAGATGTGTTCCAATAAATGCAATGGTGTCTCCTGAGGGTAGGAGAGTAGTAATCTCCAATGCAGCACGGGGTTCATTGCCCGGAGAAAACGGCAATGGTACATTACGTGTTTTAAGAAAGGAATATCGAGATAACACACCTTCACCATACTCACCGCCATCGTACTTCATGGCCCGGGCAAACAAGGGTGCCATCTTGGTTCTCCAGCCTAATTCGGTAACAAGGTCATATCTTTTTGCTCTTTTAGTTTTGAAGTCCACTTCTTGTAAAGCCACAAAATCCGGGTCTGCGTTGATGATTACTTTGGCAATCGCATCCAGATCAAAATCACCTTTGGTTGTGGCTCCATGAAGAATATTAAAGGAGAGCACTTTTACAATTCTGCCCTGACTTTCCTGAGCAGCGGCTGAAAGGTGACAAATAACGACAAACAAAATTGTAAATATTTTCATGAATGAATAAGGGATTGGATGATGCGTAGGTCAAAATGACGGATTTCTATTAACTCCATTTATCAATTTTTATGTAAAATCATATTAAGTAATTCTTAAATTGAAAGCTTGAAACAAATTACATATAAGAATATGAAAAAGATAATTGCTTTCCTTCTCTTTTCTCTTAGCCTGACCTTCGTCCTTGCGCAGGAGGTAGACCTTAATGCAGTTCATCGCATTAAAGAGGAGGGACTTAACAACTCTAAAGTGGAGGATATTGCCTTTCATCTCACGGATGCTTCTGGGCCCCGTCTCACCAATTCCGCTGGGTATAAGCGCGCTGCAGATTGGGCGGTAAAACAACTTTCAGAGTGGGGATTGAAAAATTCCAGCCTTGAAAAATGGGGTGACTTTGGAAAAGGATGGCAAGTAGAGAAAAGTTATGTGGCCATGACTGCACCCTATTATTTTCCGATTAGTGGAACTCCCAAGGCATGGACCGATGGAACCAACGGCCCCATATCTGGTGATGTCACTTTATTGGCAATAGAAAAAGAGGAAGATTTCAAGAAATTTGAGGGCAAAATTGCTGGTAAAATTGTATTGATAAAATCTACTGCCAATACCCATCCTACATTCGAGGCAGATGCCTCCCGGATGACAGACAAAGAATTAGAAGAATTAGCAAAACAACCCATCGGCTCCTCTAGTAGATATACACCTGAGGTAATTGCTCGATATATGGCATTAAGGGCTTTTAGTCGCAAGGTGGATGATTTTTTGAAAAATGAGAATGTGAAGCTTGTGATAAGAGGGCGGAGTGGAAAGCATGGTACTTATTTTACAAGCAATGGCGCCTCTTATAGTGTAGATGCTATCCCGGCAATTGCTGAGTTGGAGACCGCTCCTGAGCACGCAGACTTGATGGCACGATTAATAGAAAAAGGAATTCCCGTAAAAGTGGAGGCAGATATCAAGACTTCTTTCACTTCAGACCCTGCATCCTATAATGTGATAGCGGAAATACCCGGAACAGATAAAGACCTTAAGGCAGAGTTGGTGATGTTGGGTGGTCACCTTGACTCTTGGCACTCTGCTACTGGCGCTACGGACAATGCCGCAGGCAGCACAGTAATGATGGAAGCAGTAAGGATTTTACAAGCAGTCGGTTTGAAACCAAGAAGAACAATTCGTATTGCTCTGTGGGCTGCTGAAGAGCAGGGCCTCTATGGCTCAAGAAATTATGTAAAAAATCATTTTGCTGATCCTGCCGATATGAAGATCAAACCAGAACATAGTAAAGTATCCGGCTATTTTAATATTGACAATGGAACAGGCAGAATAAGAGGGATTTATTTACAGGGCAATGATGCCGTACGTCCCATCTTTGAAAAGTGGTTTGCACCATTTTCAGATATGATTGACAATACCACAGTAACCATTCAGAATACCGGGGGAACTGACCACTTGGCATTTGATGCGGTAGGTATCCCTGGATTTCAGTTTATTCAGGATCCGATTGAGTATGATACAAGAACTCACCACTCCAATGCAGACACCTATGAGAGATTGATGATGGACGACTTGAAACAAATGGCAGTTATAGTGGCCACATTTGTTTACAACACTGCGCAGATGCAGGATAAGTTGCCCCGTAAACCACTTCCTACAGCGCAAGGACCAAGTCAGTTTTAGAAGCCTAGTTTAAAGATAAGAGGATGAAAAAGGGATTTGTGATAAAGCCTTCATTCGGTTTTATCCAAGTCCCTTTCTTTTAAAAAGAGTAGCGATTACTTTCTTTATTGTTTTCTTAACAGAAGTTTACCGGTATGAGTTCACAGAGTTGGCAAGAAGACAGTAGCTTCGCATAACCTAAATATTGTGCAAGATTATTTACCTCTATTTATAATTTTTGTGGTGGCATGGCTGGTACCCATGACACTTTCATGGTTTGGGGTTTCTAAATTACCTTCTGTCATTGTCGAAATTATGATGGGGGTAATCATTGGTCCATTTGCCCTAAATTTTGTTACGGGCACTGAAGCCTCTCTAAACTTCCTATCTAGCATTGGATTTCTTCTTTTGATTTTCCTCAGTGGCTTGGCGTTAGATATTCAAAAGATAATATCCTCCTTCCCGCGTGGCCGATTAAGAGCTATCGATTTTGTGAGTAATACTTTTTTGATTGCTTTTCTGATATATCTGAGTAGTATGCTTTTGTCTGTTTTAGTGGTCTATGGCCTTCCTTTTTTTGACGGGCTAGATAAAATGTTTATGGTAATACTGTTACCATCAGTAGCACTGAGCATCATTGTACCTATCATTAAAAATGATGGAGAAATTGACAAGAAATTAGGACAAGTCATGTTGCTTGAGGGTGCTATTGCCACCATCATGACAATTTTATTGATTGCAATTTACTCTGGTGTGTATCGCAACAATGGATTTAAATTTGAGCTTCTTCTATTCGTTCTCATATTCATTTTGTTTTTTATAGCCTATAAAGTAGGTACTGTCTTAATTAAAGTAAGTCTATTTAAAAAACTATTATACAAGCTGGAACATGCGGCTTCACAAATAAAAATACGTGGCTCCATGGCTGTGTTGCTACTTTTTGTTGTAGTGGCCAGCGCTATTAATTCGGAGCCTGCGTTAGGTGCATTTTTCGCAGGTACTTTGTTATCCATATTTTTTATTAAAAATCGTTCTGCTCTGCTATTTAAGTTGGATGGAATGAGTTATGGGTTTTTTATCCCCGTATTCTTCATTATGGTGGGAGTAAATCTGGATATGAATTCTCTAAAAGACTTCGATACCAGTTTTGGTTTTATTGTTACCTTTTTTATTGCCTTGTATTTTATTCAGTTGATCCCTTCCATTTTTATGGTGAAGTCATTCGGTTGGAGGAGGTCCCTATCGGCAGGTATGCTACTTTCTTCCAGAATGGGATTGGCCATTGCTACCGCTCAAATTGGGTTACGTCTTGAATTGATATCTCCCGCTACTAATGCTGGCATTGTGGTCACCGCGATATTGACGAGTATTTTATCACCACTGATTTATAAATACTTAAATACGGGTACAGGCAATTACTATAGTATATATATTGTAGGGGGCGGAAAGGCCGGACTAGAGCTTGCCAAGCGTTTCGATTTACATAGGACACCCTATCTTGTGATCGAATCGCAAGATGATCAATGGTTCGAACTTCAGGCGTTGGGTATTGAATCGATCCACGTCAATGATCTAAGTGTTGATGTTTATCGATTGCTAAATATAAGACCTGAGGATACTGTTGTTTTACTTACGCAATCAGATACAAAGAATAAAAAAATTGCTAATATCTTAAGAAATGAATTGGATCATAGCAAACTTATTACGGTTACTACTAAATCTAATTTGTTTACTAGCGATGCGACTTTGAATGAAATGCTTGTAGTGGATGCTTATGAGATAGTGGCGAGTCGTATTGAAAGTGAAATTATGCGACCGTCCATAGATTCTTTAGCGGAGAGCTTTGGGGTATACAGTGTTGAAGAAATAGCAATTAGAAATAATGATATTGACCGAAAACTTGTAATGGATATACCATTTCCACAATCAGGCTCTATTATTGTGGTAAAACGTGCGGGTGAGATATTTATCCCTCATGGTAAAACACACCTTCTGACTGGAGATCTATTGACAGTTATTGGAAATGCCAATGCGTTGGAAGAATTTAGAAAATTGCTGGATTGATCAACTTCTACAGTTGGGATTTATTCTTAGTGATCCTCTGTTCATAAATTGGAGATTGTTTTATCATAGTGTAAAAATTAATTTGGAATTTAATTGTATGTACAATGGCGATTGAAATGAAAACTGCGCTGATCACTGGTGGAAGTAAGGGTATTGGTTATGGCATTGCGGAAGCTTTGTCAAGGAAAGGGATAAAGGTAATGCTCACCAGCAGAAACAAGAGAGAAGCTGAAGATGCTGCTGTTCAGCTGAATAAGTTGGGAGGAGCTGAAGTGATAGGCATAGAGGCGGATGTACGAGATCGAGCTTCCCAGGAAAAAGTAGTTAAAACCCTTTTAGATAAATGGGGTCAACTCGATATTCTAATCGCCAATGCGGGGGTGGGAGTATTTGGTTCAATAGAAACTTTAACACACGAACAGTGGAAAGATACGATAGACACCAACCTGACTGGTGTATTTAACACTGTAAAAGCAGGACTGGATGCCTTGATAAAATCAAAAGGATATATAATTACTATTTCCAGTTTGGCGGGGACTAATTTCTTTGCAGGTGGCTCCGCTTACAATGCCAGTAAATTTGGCCTTACTGGTTTTACGCAATCTATTATGTTAGATCTTAGAAAGCATGGAGTAAAAGTAAGTACTATTATGCCAGGTTCGGTGGCGACTCATTTCAATGATCACACACCCAATGACGGTGATCATTGGAAAATTCAAATAGAGGATATCGGTCAGTTGGTAGTAGATTTGCTGGAGATGAATCCCAGAACTTTACCCAGTAAAATTGAAATCCGCCCTACTACACCCCCTGGAGCATAATTATAATAATAAGATGTTTGGTCTCTTTGAAAATAAAAATCCTGAGGTTTCAATTTCTGATCAGGTTTGGTTGTCGAAACAATCGAAGTGGGATGCTTGTGTAAAAATGGCATTCGCTGACAGTCATTGTGTTTTTGTAGCTTGGTTCCCTCACACAAAAGAGGAACTATCAGTCTTTTTCGATCAACACAAAATGAAACCGATTTTGATGTTAGCGAGCGATATAAAATTATCCCGACCAGATGGATTCTTGATTTTTGTAGAGCACTATCCTTTATCAGAAGTAGAACAAGAGCTCTTCAAAAAATTGAATCTAAGTAATGTACCTGTACTTTCATCCCTTGACGAACCTCTGTTTGCCATGTTTGGAGGAGAAAAGAGTATTCAACTGATGAAAACAATGGGGATGAAGGAGGATGAAATTGTTAGCCACCCGATGATTACCCAATCCATAAGAAGTGCCCAGAAAAAAATTGCTAAAAAAGTTCGAGTGGAGTTAATGGCCGAATCCCAAAAGGCTTGGCTGGACAAGAATTTAAAAATGGTGTAGCGATATTTCCCCACTTGTAGAATTTCATCTAATTGAATTTTGACAGAACCCTTCAAACTGCCATTCCTCAGCGCTTCCGAAACTGGCATGTTATTCTCATAACTAGGTTAATGATTATTCAATTATTAACTACCAAAGCGATGAAGAAATTAATAGTATTATTTACCTTGATTACAGTAATAGGTGTGATAACCTTACCCGCACAAAGTTTAGGGCAAACCTATAAGACAGCCCTAGGGGTCAAGGTTTGGGGTGATGGAGGAGGAATATCTGTGAAAAACTTTGTTACCTCAACCAATGCAGTGGAAGGTATAGGGTATTTTTGGGAGCGGGGTGCGCGGATTGTTGGTCTTTATGAATTTCATGGGAGAATTGATGGGGCACCAGGCTTGAATTGGTACATCGGCCCTGGAGCTCATATTGGTTTTTATAATGATCACTATTATGATCAACGATACTTTGATGGGGACGGATCGGGCGCCTATCTTGGCTTGGATGGAGTTTTAGGGCTTGACTACAAGTTTGATGGCGTCCCCATCAATCTATCAGTCGACTGGCAGCCATCCTTCGAATTTGGGTCAAGCAGAGGGTTTATTGGATCTTGGGGAGGTCTGGGTGTACGCTATACCTTTTAACAACCCCATGCGCTTTCTTTTTATACCCTTTTGAGAAAACAAAATGACTCTCATCTGTTCCAAAATCATACCCCGTCTTTTAGGGGCATGGTTTTGGAACAGTTTATTTTCTGGTGTAACAAACGCCTGATAATTACCATTCGTATAGCGCTTCCATTACCCTTGTAAGGTTATTGTGATGATCGTACAAAAACCATTTTGTGGAACGGAGCTCTTAGCCTAATTTTATTACATAAATTTAACGAATTAGGTTTTCCATTTTTGTTGTACGAGGCGATATGACACTTAGCTTTTCCATATTCTTAATTTCTATTACCTCAACTTTTGGATTCAGACAGACAAGCACTGATTCATTAATTTCCAAATGGCATCTGGTTGAGGCCGGACGCTTAGAAATGCCCGATAGCATACGTACCCAATTACTTTTTGATATTGGAGAAGGGATGAGTTATGATACGCCCGATTCAGCAATAGATTATTATCAAAAGGCCCTTGTGTTGTCTAAGAAGGGAGATTATACCCAGTTGACTGGGAATATTCTAAATAAGGTTGGCTATGCCAATTATATACTTGGCAATTATGATCTTGCGCTTACATATTATGTAGAAGCGCTCGAGATTCATCAACAACTCAAGAATGATATTGGTATTGTTATGAGCCTGAACAACAATATCTCCATGATTTATGAGACACAGAAAACCTTCAGCACTACAGTATCAGTGGAGATCTATTGTTCACGCAATCCGATCAAATGATTTGACGAGACTGACCTCTAATTATTTTAACCTTTCGATTATTCATGATGGTCTCAAAGACTACGATAGTGCTTTATTCTATTTGGAGAGATCTCTTCATCTAAGCAATGAAACAGAAAACCATCATTTGTATTCTATGGCACTTAACAGGAGAGGGGAAGTATATTTACACGTGGGCAAATATGAAGAGGCTGCAATGAGTTATAAACAGGTGCTTGATAGCAAAAATTATCAGAACAGCTGGGAAAATTGTTTTGCCTATGCTGGATTGGCCAAAGTGAACCAAAGACTGGGACATTATGATAAGAGTATTGAGTATGGATTAATAAGTCTTGCGATCGCACGCCAAATGAATTCTAAGTGGGAGATTGCACAAGATGCTCATATTCTGTATGAAAGCTATAAAGCAAAAAATGACTTTGTAAAGGCATTGGAAATGCATGAATTTTATAAACAGTATAGCGATAGCCTTTTAGTGAAACAAAAGAAAAGGAAATTAATTTTTTTACACCTAAAACAAAATGAATTGAGCGGCGCGGCTCGCTAAGGAAAATGAACTCAATAAAGTAATTATAAAGCAAAAGCTACATTTGGATTTGAGGCTTTTTGCTATAATCGGAATCATCCTGGACGATTGGGGGTAATCCTCTACAGAAACAATAGGCATAAGCAAATCTTGAATAAACGCCTTACTATAAAGAACCAAAATATTGCTGATCGAAATGAAAAGATTGAAAAACAGAATGTTTCATTGAATGAATTGAATGAAACAAAGAATCAGTTGTTATCTATTATTGGACACGATATGCGTGGACCTATTAATAATATTAAAGCCATACTTGAAATTATAAAGGAGGGAGGGCTGGATGAGGTCGAGCAAAAACGGATATTTAATGATTTGTATAAGACCATTGAAAATGTTTCTGGAACGATGAATAATATGTTAGCATGGGCTAGCCGACAGCTTAATGGCATTCAGATCCATCCAACACAAGTTTCGTTATGCGAAGTGGTGAATAGCCTAATGGATTTTTTCAGTCAATCTGCAAATGAAAAGAGGATTGAAATGATTCACAATCGCAATGAAAGTGTCCATGTGTGGTTTGATGTGGATCACCTTAAAACTATACTAAGGAATATATTAAGTAATGCAATAAAATTCACAAATCGAAATGGCAGAATAACAGTCACCTATCAAGTCGATCATGGGTTTGCTAAACTTGTGGTAGCTGACACAGGTATTGGTATTGACGCCAAAGACATTAAGGATGTGTTTAGATTTAGTGGACGAAGCAAAAGCCTGGGTACTGATAATGAAAGAGGCACTGGTATTGGGCTTATGTTATCCAAAGAATTTATTGAGAGAAATGGAGGACAAATTGAAGTGAGTAGTAAACTTGGAATGGGTTCTGAATTTACGCTATATCTTCCCATAATAGAAATAATGAAAGAGAACAGTGCAATGGCTATTTAGTAGTTTGTTCTCGTCTGCCAAAGCGTTGCTTTTACCTTCATGGGTAAGACTCCAAAATCTCGTATTCACCTAATGGTGAAACCTCATACCAATCTTTTTGGTGCAGATTTCATTAGATAAGTTTAATTGATAGGCGATTTGTGGCTATATCTATAGTATTCTATTTTATTGCTGAAATTAATATCTTAGTGTTAAATCTAAGAATGGCAATGGAAGAAATAATTAGTCAGTTGAAACTGAGTATTGAAGATGAAATATTTTCTCGTTCAGAAAAAAATCAATAAAGGATTTGATTGGTGAACATCCGCTTGATGTGGATCAACTTAATTTTCTTCGCAGTAAGATATATGAGATTGCCAATGAGAAGGTGACACCTGATAATTATTCGTTTGTATTAGAGTGGATCAAAAATGCCAATAGCGCGTTGCTCCCAAAAAGCACAGAGAAGTCCGATGCTTACTTTAGCCCTAGGGATGCCTGCCGAAATATTATCATTAATCAAATCATGTACGCATCAACTAAAATTAGTATTTGCGTATTTACAATTAGTGATGATCGAATTACAAGTGCAATTCTTGATTCACATAAGGGAGGGAGAGAAGTAAGGATTATTACCGACAACGATAAGTCTTTAGATCTTGGGTCAGATATAGCACGACTGGCCAATGAAGGTGTTGCCGTGAAGATGGACGCTACTCGCAATCATATGCACCACAAATTTATGGTTGTGGACGACAATGCACTTGTTACGGGCAGTTACAACTGGACATTGAGTGCCGCAAAATACAATTATGAAAATGTATTGCTCACCCGTGAAGGAGGAATCGTCAGGTCCTTTATGAATGAATTTACCCATCTATGGAGGGAAATGGATGATTATCGGCTATAGTGTTAAGCTTCAATAAATTGATTTCTCCGATGTTTTATCAATGCGATAAAGTGGGATAATGTATTACCTTTTGAGCCACTAAGACCCACACATTATTAAAATGGATCAGTGGATTGCCCTATTTGTTGTCGCCTTCACCGTGCTTGTCGTGTTATGGCTAAGCAAGCAAAAGATTCTATGGATCCAAGGGCTTCTGAATTGGTTTCCTGCTATTCTTTTTGCTTATGTTATTCCTGCTGCGGTCACTCACATCGCGCGTATTGACTTATCGCACGTATATCTTCACTCATTAAGTAGGAATTGGATAATTCCATTTGCCATCCTCACCGTAATGAGTGCTTTATCCATCCCTCAATTAAAAATCGTAGGGGCGAGACCCATTATCTTGTTTGTGTCAGGATCGCTGGTAATTGCAACGCTTCCTGTAATTCTCGTATTTTTTGCCAATTTTATTTTGCCCAACAGCCGTGATCTTTTTATTACACAAGCGTATTGGAAGGGGTTGGTTCCTATTGTGGGTGGGTGGATAGGAGGTAGCACCAGTCAGTTGGTATTAAAAGAACTGGTGGGTACACCAGAATCACTATTTCTTTCTGTGTTGGTCTTGGATAATATTTTAGTCAACATTTGGACAATCCTGATGTTTCAAATGATAAAGAGGAGTGATCAGTTTAATCGGTTTTTTGGAATCACTGAGACAATACCTGACTTCGTGGCTGATAAGATAAAACCAAATAGCAGAACAGTAGGATCGATCATTATAACCGTTTTTGCCATTATTTTGGTCACAGTTGTTACTAATTGGTTCGTTCAGGATTTTTTATGGAGAGTTATTTTGCTTTCGATTGCAGGGCTAATGCTTGGTAATTTTATTTCAAGATGGAACCATCCTTTTGTACTCAAGATGGGGGGAGCGCTGATTATACTGATAATGGCCATTCTGGGACTTAGACTAAACTTTAACGGACTCTCCTTACCTATACCGTTTGTAGTCGTTACCATGATTTGGATAGTGTTGCATTATGTTTTTATGATGGTGGTGGCTCGTATTCTGAAGTTGCACATGGCTTGGGTGCCAATAGCCAGCATGGCCAATCTGGGTGGCATCTCAACAGCTCCTGCTGTTACCTCAGCATACAATGAAGAGTGGATGCCACATGCTATATTACTTGCTATTTTAAGTATGGTTTCGGGCACGGCCTGGGGTATGTTTACCATTTATTTATTTCGAATGTTTTGAGAATCAGGTCATGAAAAATTGTCTTTAGCATTTTGGAACTATTCATATAACGACTTGTTATACACTTACTTAATGACTATTTCTTAGGATTGTAGTCCTGCTTTTTATACTTTTGCTGGCGATTTGTGCGTTTTTTAGTTAAAATGCCCTTCTTGGTTTACAAACAAGCCCAAGCATCAATCAGTAGTCTAATAAGGCTTCTGATGAATTAAAAGTTGGAGCTATAACTCTAAAAGGGATAGGATTTTGTGGGAAATTGATATAGAATCGTTATTTTTTTATATAAACAATTAATTTAAATTTTAATGCGTCAACTCAAGATAACCAAGCAGATAACCAATCGTGAAACGCAATCACTTGATAAATATCTAAGTGAAATTGCGAGGATTGATTTGATTACTGCTGAAATGGAAGTTCAGCTTGCTAAGAGAATAAGAGAAGGAGACAAGGTAGCTTTGGAGAAAATGGTAAACGCGAATTTGCGTTTTGTGGTGTCGGTTGCCAAGCAATATCAAAATCATGGCTTGACCTTAAGTGACTTGATCAATGAGGGAAATCTGGGCTTGATAAAAGCGGCTACCCGTTTTGATGAGACGCGAGGCTTTAAATTTATTTCCTATGCAGTTTGGTGGATTCGTCAAAGTATACTTCAGGCGTTGGCTGAACAATCAAGAATTGTTCGTCTTCCGCTTAATAGGGTAGGTTCTTTGAATAAAATTAATAATGCCTTCTCTGAATTGGAGCAAAAGCACCAGCGTGAGCCCACAGAGGATGAGTTGGCAGAAGTGATGGAAATGACTCCTGATGAAATAAGGACCAACCTTACATTCAGAGCTCGAAAAGTTTCTATGGATGCTCCTTTCGCACAAGGAGATGGAGATGGTACCTTGTTGGATATCATGGAGGATGTAGATGCAGATGTTCCTGATTCAGACCTGATGGTCAAATCGCTCCAGACTGAAGTGAAGAGAGCATTGGCAACTTTGAGTGAGCGTGAGTCTGCAGTTATCTCCTTATATTACGGATTGTCAGGAGGCCATGCCGTTACATTGGAAGAGATTGCAGATCAATTTGACCTTACCCGTGAGCGTGTTCGCCAGATTAAGGAGAAGGCAACCCGTAAGCTTAGACAATCATCTAGAAGCAAGGAACTGAAAGCTTATCTAGGATAGAGGGTTTAATAATTGTATATAAAAAAGGTTGCTCTTGAGCAGCCTTTTTTTATGATTTGTATCGAATGTTTCATTTGATTGGGAAATGGTACTTTCATATGGCCTTCATCTAATTTTGACCTAAATTTGGCTGTATGGCAGCTCATCATTTTCTGAGAAACTTTCTTTTGGGTAAGGAAAGGATAGTTTCAAGAAATGAGTACAAAGAAGCCCTTTTAAGAGGACAGTTTGGTTTACTCATTGGAGCAATTTGCTTGGTCTACATCATTATTGATTCCTACAATGGGATCATTGGCTTTATTCCATTCTACTACATTGGAATCGTTGCTTCGATTCTTATCGTGTTCTTAAATAGAAACAGAAAGTCAACCAGTGCGTCAATAACAATACTGGTATTCTCTAATTTACTGGTGTACTCATTTGCGGCAATTGATTCACGGTATGGTGGGGTGTTTTTATATTTTGCAAGTACCGCCTCCGCTGCGCTCATTCTTTTTGCCAGACACAAACGATACATTGGTTATCTGTTTGCATCAGTTTCTGTCTTACTTGGGATATTCGCGTATTTGAGTGATTGGTCTCCAATAAGTCCAACACCTTTTACCGAAACCTACACACTGGTTAGTTTTATTATCAATTACACAGTAGCTATGCTTGCCTGTATAATGACTATTTATTTTGCTATAAGTCGTAATAATGATTCTGAGAAATCTTTAATGAATAATATACAAGCCAGAGAACTTGCAGAACAAGCATTGCTTGATAAGAACGAAGAATTGCAAAAAGCAAACAAAGAACTTGATCGTTTTGTTTATAGTGCCTCTCACGACATGCGTGCGCCACTCAGCTCATTATTGGGATTATTAGAGATCATGCGATTGACAAATAAAGACACCGAATTGAGTGAATACTTTCTTCTTATGAAAAAAGGAATACTCACTATGGAAGGCTTCATCAAAGAGGTAACAGACTACTCTCGAAACTCAAGAACAGAAATTGCTTATGTGGAAATTGATTTATATTCATTGGTCAAAGGAATTATTGATGGAGTGGTATTTAGTTCTTCCAAAACAAAAACAGAAGGGCGTATTAACTTTCCAGAAAACTTTAAGATTTTTTGTGATGTGGCAAGGATAAAAGTTATTCTTAATAACCTTATCTCTAATTGTTTCAAATACAGTGATCCTATTAAAACAAACAATTTCTTCTCAATTGAGGCATCCGTTATAAATGATGATCTGATTCTTGTAATTGCAGATAATGGAATTGGAATAGAGTCCGAATATCAGGATCGAATATTCGAAATGTTTTACAGGGCTACTGAACATTCTGATGGCTCGGGCCTTGGCTTGTACATTGTAAAGGAAACAGTGCATAAACTGGGAGGAGCAATATCGTTTGAGTCTGAATATATGAAAGGGTCTAAATTTACAGTTAGGCTGCCTAACAAGGTCATAAATAGGTAGTAATACTTTCAGCCTAATATGAGAAAGAAGGAATTACGCTCTACCTTTTGTATAGAACCCCTATAAAAAGCTTTTTTTCATAACGGCTGATAAATGCTGAACTAACTTATTATGGTTTCAAAAATCACTATAATAAAAGCAGTTTTTCATTAGTTACGAGCGAAAGCCAAATCTCCTGAAACGATCGGGCTTGGAACTAAATTCCACAATGGTTAAATGGATTTTAAATAAGTGAACATAGCGCCTAGGTCCTCATCAGTATAGTTTCTGTGCCTTCCCAAAATATAAAAGGGGAAAGGCTGCGCCTGGAAAATTTGCAATAACATGAATAAATTGATAATTCAATTCAAGTGATTGTTTAGTGTAATTATTTTTTAGTTTCTCACAAATACACACATGGATTATGTAAGACAACTTCCGCGCGATTGAAATGTGATGGCGTCACAGGTAGGGTAAACCATAAGATACAAGAATCCTAACTGTTTTCCAACAATCATTAAAAGCGATTCGAAATTATTTCTCTGGCTTTTAGTAAAGTCTGAACCTGCCTGTAAAAACTTCATAAAATTCCACAAACTTGTAACAATGATGTAATAGTTTGTACTAATATGGAAAGTGTAGGAAAGTCAACAACCTCACTTATTTAAATTAGAACGTATTTCTCAATTGGATTACCTCTTGGTCGTCTGCATGAAGCTATTCTTGTAGCTTTCTGCCAGGGGGATTTTTCTTTCCGCAATAGTGATGCGATCCCTCTCAATGATCTCTATCTTGTTGAGATTAATAATAAAGCTTTTATGAATGCGACAGAAGTAGGAAGGCATGCTATTTTCCACATCGCTCAGATTTTGACGGGTCAGGATTTTGCGCTTATCCGCAACATTAAAAATCACATAATTCTCATCTTTCTCCAGATAGAGAATGTTATTCCAGTTTACCTGGTGCCACTTGGTTCCACTTTTTAAATAAACAGTTTCTGTTGGCATGGTTTTACTTGTAGGCAGGGTGGTAGTTTCTCTATATGCTTTATTGCAGGCCTTTACAAACCGTTCTAACAGAATGGGCTTTACGAGATAGTCAAGAGCTTCTACCTCAAATCCTTCTACGGCATATTCTGCGTAAGCTGTTGTAAAAATAACGTGAGGTTTGTTGGTGAGTGAACGATAAAAAGACATACCATCCAGCTTGGGCAGGTTAATATCTAAAAAGAGCAGTTGCACTTTGCCCTCGTTAATGATGTTGAGTGCATCCATTGGTTTCTGAAAGCCACCCAGCCACTCCAGATATGGAACTTGCTCGGCATGGTGCCGTAGCAATTCCAAAGCATGGAGTTCATCCTCTACGGCTATGCAAGCGAGTCTGTTCATTCTTTTGCTTCTGCATTTAAGTTAATTCTTAAATGCACTTTAAAAATATCCTTTTCCTGTGAAATATCCATTTCATGTTTTCCAGGGTAGATATTTTGTAGTCTTTTCCTCAGGTTGGCTAAACCAATACCTCCAACGTTCTTTTCTGTTGCCGAATGGATTCTGTTTTTAACCTCAAAAACTAACTGATTGTTATCCACACTTAAGGATATGTCAATAAGGGTAGGCTGCCCAGGCTCAAGTCCATGTTTAAAGGCATTTTCAACTAAGGGTAACAACAACACCGGAGAAATGTAGGAATGATTTAAATCTCCTTCTGTTTTGAAATTAATTAAAGCTTCATCGGAATCACCAATGCGCAAGCGCTGTAACTCAATGAAAGACTGCAACAATTGAACTTCCTTATGCACTGGTACGATGGATACATTACTTTCATAGGTGATATAGCGCATCACTCCGGATATGCCCGACAGCGCCTTGGCCAGTTCGTCCTGCCCATTGCGAGAAGCAAGACTGTACATGTTATTAAAAATATTGAAAAGGAAGTGTGGGTTAATTTGACTTCTAAGAAATGATAGTTCTGTCTTGAGTTTTTCTTCATGCAGTGCATGTATCTGCTTTTGTTGTTGGTGGGTATAGTTATAGAACTGTACAGCAGTGGCCATTCCCAAAATAGAGAGCAGGAGAAAGGTATTCTTTAAAATTGGTAATGGATTGATGAAGGTATAATTCAATGTTTCACCCAGGAGGGTGGGTATACTGATCATTGTTCCACTGATAAAACGGTCGATAGTAGAGGCAGCGAGAAATATAAGTAGAAATAGAAGCGCAGCTCTTACGTATCTTGGTGGTGAGGCCACCAGATTTTTGTATACAACAAAATGAATGACTGCGTAGGTTGCTGCAATGATCACAGGTAGCCTCATCAGGTTGAATTGCAAGAAACCCTCTAAGTCGGCAATATCATAAATGTAGACGGTGGTCATCCACAACCAGATTAACACCCAGAACCCTATGTGAAGTACAATACGCATTTGTGCCAAATGTCGGAAAACCTGTGTCAAAAAGCAGGTGATTGGTGCCAATAGCCCATTTATGTAGTCCAATAGCCAAATAACATATTCCCACCTGTTCAGCATCAATATATACCGATTGACATAACCATTTTAGGTAGATATAGGAGAAATATACATTTTTGGAACTCTGATTTCAATGAACTATGAGATTATATATTTTTCTGCTACTGGTAGCCAGTGGCCTTTCAGCTTCAGCACAAACAGCCAATCGTGATACCCGTAAATTGAGTATTCAGAAGGCAAAGGGAACTATTAAAATCGATGGTATTCTGGATGAAGATTCTTGGTCTGTTGCACAAGATGCTGATAATTTCTGGCTGAATGCCCCTTCTGACAATGCAGCAGCTAGTAATGCCACCATTGTGAAGATTACCTATGACGATAAAAATATTTACATCGGGGCGCTGATGAAGGGACCAAATAATTATATTATCCAATCGCTAAAAAGAGATGGTGATTTGGAATCCAGCGATTCCTTTAGCGTGCTACTTGATCCCATCGGACAAAAATCACTCGGCTATTCTTTTGGAGTGAACGTAGGTGGTGCACAAACAGAGGCCATGGTATCGGCTGCACAAGGTCAATTTGTGAAATCGGTAGACTCTTCATGGGACGTACGCTGGTATTCTGAAGTGGGCAAAACAAGCGAAGGTTGGGTGGTGGAGATGGCCATTCCATTTAAGAGCATAAGATTCAAAAAGGGAGCTGACCAGTGGGGTATTAACTTTTGGCGCAGCGACCGCCAATCCAATGAACGCCATGTGTGGGCGAAAGTGCCTGTTCAGTTTTCTCCTACAGATCTTGGATTTACCGGGTCCCTGGACTGGGATAGCCCCCCCGAGCCTACTGGGATGAACATCTCAATCACGCCTTATGCTTTGAGCTCCATTACAAAGGATTTTCAAAAGAATACTTCTACTAAAGGTGATTTTGATTTTGGGGGCGAGGCAAAGGTGGGATTGTCTCCTACATTGAATATGGACCTTACTTTGAATCCAGATTTTTCGCAAACCGATGTAGACCAACAGGTGACTAATCTTTCTCGCTTTTCGATTTTCTTTCCAGAACGGAGGCAGTTCTTTCTGGAAAATGCGGATGTCTTTACCAACTTTGGCGCCTATCCGGATGCGCCTTTCTTTTCTAGGCGGATAGGATTGGATCCTGGTGGAAATAAAATACCAATTTCTTATGGTGCAAGGGTAAGTGGTAACCTCGATCGTAATTGGCGGATTGGTGTACTCAATGCGCAAACGAGAAGCGATTCCCTCTCTCCTGCACAAAACTACACGGCAGCAGCTTTACACAGGCGTGTGTTAAAAAGATCAACTGTTCGAGCCCTATTTGTAAACAGGCAGTCAATATTGAATGGAGACCTTAATAAAGCAGATTATGGTCGTAATGCTACTATGGAATTTGAATATCTCTCTAACGATGGGAGATGGGTGGGTAAGGCAAGCTATAATCATGCGTTTAAAGAAGGAGCAACCACCGACAACCAGTTTATAGTGGGCAGAGTGGGATACAATGGCAGGCTATTTCAAGCCAGTTATGAATTGCAAAAGGTGGGA
This sequence comes from Cyclobacteriaceae bacterium, assembly GCA_019638285.1. Taxonomy (GTDB): domain Bacteria; phylum Bacteroidota; class Bacteroidia; order Cytophagales; family Cyclobacteriaceae; genus ELB16-189. The sequence continues at coordinate 72,065 of JAHBUB010000016.1, forward strand.
GATAATTATACCGCAGATATGGGTTTTGTGGGGAGACTCAATAATTATGATCCAATTAATAAGGTAATCGTTCCTATTGGGTACACCAAGTCATCCACTAATCTTGACTACAGTTGGTATCCACAAGGAAAAAATGTGATACGACATTGGATGGGATTGGAGAACTACGTGTATTGGATACGGGAAGGAGTGTTGAATGAATCATATACCCGATTGCGTTATTTTTTCTTTTTTAGAAACACTAGTCAATTGCGTTTTAGACTCAACAACAACTATGTTAATCTTATATTTCCCTTTCAGCTTACGGATGGGGCACCGCTGCCAGTGGGTGATTATAATTTTACAGAATTCAACATCCAACTCAATTCTGATTTAAGAAGGAAACTGAATGTG
>JAHBUB010000017.1 GCA_019638285.1 Cyclobacteriaceae bacterium
CTCCCAGTTTAACTACGCCACCGTGTACGGATACAAATACGACCGTTTGAACCGGTTGACCGATGCCGACGGAATGGTCGGTGACTTCGTGGTTCATGCAATGGGATTGGGTCTCGGACAGCAGCCGGTGGATGATGCGTTAGCGATCGGGGATGAACGGTATACTTACGATAAGATCGGGAACATCAAACAGTTGAGCAGAACCGTCCGGCATTCAGACCCGATGAACACGGCGGTGGTCAGCAAAGCTGAAGGATGGAATTATTATTACAATGGTTTCAACAAACTAACACAGGTAACGGGGCATCCGGGAACACAGGGGCGCGCCTATACGTATGATAAAAACGGAAACCTGCTCACCGATAGTTACCGGGAAATTGCCGCAACGGAGTATGGCAGAACCGCTTATCCGTATTATTTAGAGGCTGACAATAAGGAAATTTATTATCTTTATTCAGTTGATGATCATCGGACATACAAAAAAGTAGTAAGCCCAACAGAGACGACAACCGAGTTTTACCTGCTGGATGCGACCGGGAAAACCGTTGCCCTTCGCCGCAAAGTAGGATCGGCGGCGGCTACCTGGGAATACTACGTAAACGGATCGGTGCGCGAAGCGCGTATCAAGAATGTAACCCACAACGGGATGATTGCTGCGCAGGAAATTGAGTTCTACCTGTACGATCATTTAGGGAATACCCGGGTAGTGTACGAACCGACCTACGCTGGCGGTGCATTGGAACTGGCAATTAATTACGCCGCGGATTACTTCCCTTACGGGAAAGTCCTCAGAGAGTATGTGAACACCTCTACCGGAGATCCGGAAAAGTTCCTCACCACCCAGCACGAACGGGACAAGGAAACAGGGTTGGATTACAGGGGAGCAAGGTTTTATGATAGTGATATTGCGAGGTTCCTAAGCCTTGATCCGTTAGCAAAAGAGTTCCCGGCATGGAGTGCGTATAATTATGTGATGGGGAACCCGATTTCCTTGATTGATCCAGATGGGAAAGTCGCAAGACCACCAGATTGGTATGAAAATGAATATGGACAAAGAAAATATTTTGAGGGAGAAACACGAGATGCATTTTGGGTAGGTCATGGAATGTTTTCCGGCGGCACTCTAACAAATTTGGGTGATGTGAAGTGGTCTAAAGTAAACGACATGGGACCGACTAATGATGCATATTTTGCCTCCGGTGACTTTAACTTCAATAAGGAAACTGAGTTGTTTAATACCTCAAAACGCTTATCTGATATAGGAGGAGGTATTTTTGATGCATTAAAAACAGCAGTAAGACCTACCGAGGATATGTGGCTTGGCAAAAATGGTAAATATTACAACAGTTCGTGGGGTGGAAATGGACACACTGGAGGACGTTCAGTTGCATCAAAGGCTGCCAATCATTTTAAGTGGGGGGCAAGGGGCACTGTTGCAGCCTCAGCTATAATAGGTGGTATTGAAGTCTATGATGGCTATCAAACAGATGGAAAGCAGTTTGGTTACCATGCGCAAAGTGCTGCAGCCCAAACATTAGGAAGTATTGGAGGTGGCGCTGCAGGATCTGTTTTAGGGGCTAAAATTGGCGCTGGGATTGGTCTTTGGTTTGGAGGTGTCGGCGCTGTACCAGGGGCAATAATTGGTGGTTTCGTTGGAGGCCTCCTTGGAGGAGAGGTTGGAGGCTCAATAGGAAAAGGAGCAGTAGATATGTATCATGATAAGTAAAAAGAAAAAAAATGAATAGTAAAGTAGTAATTGCATTGAGTAAAAGGAAAGGAACGATCAGTTTTGTGTTTTCCTTCTTATTTTTTATTGTGGGTGGATGGGCTATTTTGTATCCGGAACAACTTGTTTCCTATCTCTTCAGAAATACCGATTTTATAAGAATTATCGGCTTTTTTGCGATTGTTTTTTTTGGCGGAGCATGTTTTTTCATTGGTAGGAAACTTTTTGATAATAAGCCGGGTCTCATAATTGACGAAAATGGGATAACTGACAACACAAATGCAACAAGTGTTGGATTAATAGAATGGACAGACATTACAGAAATAGAAATAGCGCAAGTGATGTCGAACAAATTTTTGATTATACACACAAGCACTCCTGAAAAATATCTGAGTCGGGCCAAAAACATGTTTACTAAAAAGTCGATGCAAATGAACAACAAGACCTATGGCTCTCCCATATCTATTATATCCCAATCTTTAAAGATTGATTTCAAGGAACTGGAAAACTTGATACGATCGGAGTGGAAAGTCAGAAACCTTAATGATATTAACGAGAAATAATAGTTTCGTTGATCATCAGCCCCAACTCTTTAACCGTTTCATAGGTCAATTATGGAACGGTTTTTTGTGTTTAAGACTTAGGTTGGATTTGATGAGGGGGGTATATGTGTACATGGCAGGGCTGTCGGGATCACCGGGCAGGAACATAAAATTAATTACTTACTGCTTAACATTACCTAACGGTGGTTCCTGCCCGTGGTTCCCTTACCTAACCTATCTACTATTTACAAACTATGAAAATACACCTTTCATCAAATTTGTATTTTTTTACCGCTGGGTGATTGAATCGGTACCCAGCTCATGGACTGCCCGGCAGCAACATAATCAAAAATACTACTACTTTACCTAACCAATAGCTACCGTAGCAATCCCAACCTAACCATGTATTACTTTTTTGGATTTAATAGAGTTCCCGGTTATCCCAATGAAGCTATAAAAACTTTCCGGATCACGCGCGGAAACTACTTAATACCCTAAATAGTAACCATTTAATACAGCCAAGGTAGCGTAATATATTGTCATAGTGAGGAAAATCCTATGCGAATTTTATACAAATTTTATGCATTTAGAATTGCATAATTCAAACTAATAGTTAATATTATTACCTTTACAATGTAATTATTGATGATCCGATGGTAAAGACAAAACTACAAGAACTTCGTACCACAAGAGGGCTTTCTCAGGAAGAGATCGCGGATTTATTGGGTATGACACAATCTAATTATAGCCGTAAGGAGAAAGGAATTACCCGAATATCTCCGCAGGAATGGGAGCACATTGCCAAGAAATTAGAAGTAGAATTGGAAGATATTTATCAGCCTGATGAAAGTCGCATTATCTACAAAAACAATAGAGGGAATAGTTTCAGTAACTTTAATTCAGGTACGATAAATATCAACATACCCGAATTTGTACTGGAATATATAGAAGTGTTAAAAGAAAAAAACGAGCGTCTGAAAGAAGAGCTTACGATATTAAAAAATCGGTTGAATAAAGAACAGCAATGAGTGTTCGACACTTGTTGGAATGGTGATCCGAGGGACGTACCGTACCGATCCGGATGTGATTATCGGACACTAAAAAAGGCGGTCAACCCACTGAATTGACCGCCTTTTTTCATTGTGTTACTCATACTCAATAACGAAGGTTAATTTACCAGTCAATCTCTTGTTTCCGGCACCGTCTGTTGACATTTTTACGGTGGATTCGCTTCCGGTCCATTTACTGTATCCGGGAGTTGTAGGCGGAGCCGGATAAATCAATTCGATGTCAATTCTGTTTTGGAATGCGACTGCGCACTGCCAACCAAAATATCGCACTGCATCGGCATTCATGCCATCAACGTACAGTTTCTGGGCTGTTGTCAGGTCAAAGTTGGTCCTTACCCAGGCACGAAAGTCGATCATTATCGCCATCGCCTGGGTTGCAAGTTCTCGATCAGAAAGAGCGTACAATTCTGTTAGTTTGTCTTCTGCTCCAGTCGGAGTTAAAGGATATGAAACCATATTGATAGATTTAATTGATTACAGGTAGTCGTAGCATATTGTATCAGGTAGATATTATGCTATCTATTATTTCAACTTCAACGAAATAACAAAAAAAAGCCGTTCAAATGACAAATTGAAGCCTTTTTTTCGTTTCTTCGTCATTGGCTGCTTAGCTACCAAAAACAAATTCTTATGAAAACAATTGACGATATTTTCAGAATAGCGCGGATTGTGATCAGCATTTCCGCCGCTTTTTTTATCGTTATCAATGGCAGGTGGTCACAGGTTCATGAAATGTTTGTTTCACCCTCTTTCTATGTAGCTGTTTTTGTAAGTTTTATCATCTGCTATATTCTGATGTATTTTATTCATTTCATCAGCAACAGACTGGATCGACGATGGTCCTGGGATAAGAAACCTTTCCGACGAATAATCTTGCAGATTTTAGGTGGTGTGGTTCCTCCGGTTCTGTTCGATGTTCTGTTCGCCGTCGCATTTATTATTACTACAGGTCGTGATTTCATGACGAGTGGTTTTATTGAACGTGACCTTGGTGTGATTTTCAGCTTCATTATTCTTGTAAATGGTTTTTATCCCTTGTATTTCTTCCTATCGAAGTACTTACTGTCTGATCACAGTATAGAAAACGATAGAGACCAACAATCTTGTGAATCATTTACCGTTGATTACAATGGTAATCACGTAAATCTTAATCCAGTTTCAGATATTCTCTTTTTATACCGGGAAAACAAACTTGTAAAGGTGCAAACTGTTTCAGGTTCGACCTACTCCATCCAAACTTCTATCGCTCAAATCATTGAACATTTACCTTCTGGGATATTTTGTCAAATCAATAGGTCTGTGATTGTTAATTTAGCTATGTTAAAAGGATATTCAGCTATCAATCGCAAAAGTCTACGGGCACGGTTTAAAACCGAGTACCATCCCATTATTAAAGATCGGGATGACAATCGGTACAGAGTGACAATGGATCACATTGAAGAATTCAAGAATCTAATGCAAGACGTTGAAAAGTTGTAAACAAGTACATTAGTCTAATACACTCGATTTAGTATATTTGAAATACAAACAAGCCTAAATATATAGTAAGAATGGGAAGGACTGCTACTAAAAAAACACTTCTAGCTCAAATATCAACGTTCTTTACGAATGGATTCCAGTATTTATTCAAAAAGAATGTAGCCGAAGACACCACTCATAAGTATCAGCAAAACACAGGACGGTTTTACTCTTTATCACCAGTTGACAATGCAGACCCCGATGGGCAATACAGTGAAGCCCTGAACTGGGCATTACGGAGTAATGACGCCAAGGATATAAGAAATATTGCACTAACTGGTCCGTATGGGTCAGGTAAAAGCAGTATCCTCAAAACTTTTGAAAGGACTTATGCAGATGAAGATTTGGTATTTTTAAATATTTCATTAGCCACATTTCGAGAAGATAAGGATGAGAAACCTACCGATACAGAAATGCTTAGGCTCATTGAGCTCAGTATATTGCAACAGATTCTTTTCCATGAGAAGGATGAAAATATACCGGATAGCCGCTTCAAGAAAACACGGAGTCTAACCAAAAGGGCCATACGCAATCAAGTTGCAGGCGTAATTATTTTTTTATTATGCTTACTCTATCAGATAAAACCTGATTTGATAGAAGAAAAACTTAGAATTTCGATCACAGGCTGGGCTGAAACCAGTATCCACTACTTAACTTTATTGTTTACTATCATTGGTATAGCACTATTTATCCGGAAGTTGATTCGTCCATTGCGGAGCATCCAACTGAAAAAATTCAATTTCCAGGATGCTGAATTTGCACTTGACGATAATATCAGTAAATCGGTTTTAAACGAACATCTGAACGAGATTTTGTATTTCTTCGAGGTGACAAAGTACAATGTCGTCGTTATCGAAGATTTGGATAGATTTGAACAAACCGAAATCTACACAAAACTAAGAGAGCTCAATTTCCTAATCAGCAACTGCGAAAAGATTCCTCGCAAAATCGCGTTTATATATGCTGTCAGAGATGAAATATTTCAAGATCACGAAAGGACTAAGTTTTTTGACTTCATTATCCCCGTCATTCCTGTGATTAACTCTTCCAACTCCAATGAAAAGCTGATCCCAATAATTAATGAAAACAATTATGCGATTGAAAGACAGTTATTAGAAGACTTGTCCATGTTTGTTGATGATATGCGCTTGCTATACAATATCATGAACGAATTTAAGATATATCATAAAAAGCTAAATCCTAAACTTGATCCAAATAAATTACTGGCAATTATTTTCTACAAAAACCTTTTTCCAAAAGATTTTGTGGCGTTAAGCATTAATAAAGGGGACCTGTATGGAATATTTGCCAACCGCGATAAGTATGTTGTAAAAGACCTCGAAAGGTTAAATAAAGAGATCGGCGATTTAAAAAATGAAATCACTGAACTTCAAAAAATTCCGCTCAAAGATATCGAGGAACTCAGAAAGTTATACGTTTTTCAATATTTGTCACGGACTCCCAAGATTAATGAGTTCAGTATAGAAGGTACTAGCTATAATTTTGCTGAAGTGCTGGAAGAAGAGGTATTTGAGCACTTTATAAACAATAATGTGTCGTACTATTACAGCGATTACTATGGTAACCGAACCAAAGGCTCTATAGATTATTCTTTTAGGGAGGTCGAGAAAGCAGTAAATCCGCAAATAAACTACAAACAAAGACTCGAACAGTTGTTAAGTTTGAACGATGGTAGCATAAGTTTAAAAGAAGAACAGATAGCAGAAAAGGAAAGGCAAAAACAAATCTTAAAGCACAAACGTATCAAGGATCATATGGAAAGTGAGCTTGTCGAGTTAGCGTTTGAAGATACGAAGCAAAAGCAGCTACTAAGTATATTGCTGAGATCAGGACATATTGACGAAAATTATCTTGATTATATCTCTATCTTTTATGAAGGAACCATAACTAAAACGGACAAAGAGTTTCTCATTAATATCAAAGCACATATAATGAATGACTTTGATTATGCGTTGAATAAGGTTGACATCCTTGTAGACAAAATCCCGCCGCTCGAATACGAGCAAAGCTACCTGTTCAACTACGACCTTATGGATTATCTTCTTCAGGATGGTCATCAAACTGATCGGCTTCTAAAAGTAATTCGCACTCTCAGTAATGAGAAACGAATGTCAACAGCATTTATTGACGGTTATCTAAAACGGAGTAAAGATGTAACTACATTTATAAATATACTGGCCAAAGAATGGAGCGGTATATGGAAGTATGTTAGTAGTGCAGGCAAGAGAGCCTATCCGGACGAGCGAAAAGAGCATTATTTTAGGCTATTACTTGCACATGCAGATGTTGCTGATTTAATTAAAATCGCTGAAAAATCAGACTTCGCAGAAAGATGTGCAAAGAGAGCAGACTTTTTGACATTAATCGACGACACTGATAAAATTAAACAGATTATCACTGTGTTCAGAATTAAGTTTGAAGCCCTCGATATGAGCGCTGCAACTGATCTGGTCGAATTTGTTTATGAGAACAAAAACTATGAAATTAATGTCACTATGCTCGAAAGCTGGCTAAGGCTCAAGGGCGTATTTCACAAAGAAGAATTCAATTACCGAAACTATTCTTCATTAGTTGCGCAATATTCGGATTTCAAAAAAATGTTGGATTACATCGACGAAAATATGGAGGACTATTTCAATAATGTCTGGCAGTTGCTGGATGATAAACCGAAGGAAATGCCTACAGTGATTCCTACAATTTTAAATAATCCTACGCTTTCTGGTCAATCGAAAAAGGATTTTCTTCAACGCAATCAAACTAAAGTTCAATTGTTAAAACATATTGAAGACCAGGAGCTAATAAGCGAAGTGCTTTCGTATAAAAAAGTAGATGCTACTTGGGAAAATGTGTTTTATTATTACGGCTTAATTGAGCAGAAATTTGATGCTCACTTGATCGACTTTCTAAATGATGATCAAGTGATTCAAGAGCTAGCTTCCAAGTCATTTGCAGTTCCAAAGGATACAGAGGAAGCAGAAGTGTTGACCTCTTTCACAACCAATGTGGTGCAGCAGGAGGAAATAGAACTTTCCTCTTATAAACATCTGATCAGTAGGATTTCAAAAGAATACCTTTTAGACCTCCCATACAGCGGACTGAGTTACGATAAAACTGAAGTTCTTATACAACATCAAAAGATCGCAGTTAATCCTTCTAATTTTGAAACGCTTTACGAAACACATCCAGGTCTACAAATAAAATTAGTTGAAGGAAAGCCAAGCGAATTTATGGCTAATCTGGACCAATATGCTATTGATGCAGAAGAATACGCTGCACTTCTAGAATCAACGAAATTCACATTTGAACAGAAGAAGACGATACTGGATGAAATTGATGATCAGACAATACTCGAAAGTAAAAAACTATCAGCAAATATTGGAAAGTTCCTTACAGCGTATCCAGTTCTCAGAGACCCCAAAGTTGAGATCAGCAAAAACGTTATGACTGATATCCTTTCAAATAAGGAATTGGACATTAATAGCCGGATTGATCTTATGACTAAGCAGTTACCGATGTATACCAAGGGTGAATTTTTTCAAATTATGGCTTCATGGCCTACGCCGTACAATGAGATCGCGATCAATGGTAAGAAAGTTATTCTACCATTGTCCGCTAAAGTATTTGATTTTGCAAATAAACTTTTTGAGTACAAATTTTCAGGAGAGCCTAAAGAAGAGAAAAAAGGTATTCGAATTTACAATATCAGAAAGTAAGCTGTAGTTATTTTCACATACTTTTTTGTACCTTTTCACACCTAAAAGTGCCTTTTCACGTCCTTTTTTGTGCCGTTTCGCGTCCTGAGCATGTTTAGGTATTGACTTACATGGTCAGACTACCATAGCTTTGCAGAAACCTCAAACTTCTGCGTATGAAAGCTATAAAGCCGATCTTGTATCTGGGTAGCTTTGTCTGGATACTTGCTTTACATTCCTGCACCGATACTCTTGGTGAACTTCCAGATTTTAAGATTAAGAAAAACGATCAGGTGGTTGAAGATGTCAATGCGTTTATAAAAGACAAACCAGCTATGATAGTGCACTTTGATGCGGACTGCAAAGGTTGTCAGGACGAAGCCGAAGGCATCGTGAAGAACTTACAAAAGTTTGGAGACATTAAGATTGTTTTTGCATCTCTTCAGGGCTTTGATAAAATTGATCTATTCGATGATTACTTTCGGCTTTCTGCTCACCCAAATATTACTGTAGGACAGGATTATCTTAACACGATCCCAAACCGATTTGACACCTACACTACTCCATTGATTGCTTTGATTGATGAAAATAGCCATATCCGGAAAGTAATAACCGGAGAAATAGAAATGCCGGAACTCATCCAGTTATTAAACGAAATTCGATAATTATGAAAAGAGAGACCATCGTACAAATTATTTGCTACAGCTTTATTCTGCTGTTTATGTACACAGCCATTAGCAAATTGCTGGCATTCAGCGTCACCGAATTTGACATGCAGCGAAACCCGATCCTTGGAAATTATCCGCGGTTTTGGGCTATTAGTGTACCACTGGTAGAAATCGTTGTCTCTGTTCTGCTGTTCCTACCAGGTACGCGGAAGATAGCTTTATTCGCAACGTTACTGTTAATGATTGGTTTTACAGGATATGTTGGCGTACTGCTTGCTTCTGACTTTCATCTACCATGCACCTGTGGTGGTATATTTCGGCAACTAACTTGGACGCAACACCTATATGTGAATATAGCATTAACCATACTCGCTGTAATTGGGATTATCCTCAATGGACAAGGCAGGGATGGTAAATATATTACAGTATAAGATTTTATTGCGCGATAAAAAAAGGGGAAGCCGAAAACCTAAAGAGTAGGCATTTATGTTTAAAGTTTTTCTGACTTTTTGATATACAAAAGTCTGTATTACTATGAAAAAACGTCTTTTTATCGGACTAGGGTTACTGGGAGTAGCATTCTCCGGAGCAGCGTTTACTGCAAACAAAACTTTGCAAACAAACCATTACCTGCAAAAGCCAAACAATTGTCAACCAATTCCAGTGACAGAATGTATCCAACAGTCTCCTACTGAATGTTGGGAAGATGATGGAACTGGACTCTATCGAGTACATCAAGGGCGTACAAATGCTGCTCAATGTAATACTCCTTTGTTTCGGCCACAGTAGCACCTAAAGAAACAGCTGAGGTCAATTTCTTATTGACCTCAGTTTTGCTCATCTATCCAGATTTTAATTTTAGTATTATGAAAAAGAAATTTTATGTGGGATTGGTGCTGATTGGCACATCCTTTCTGGCGGTTGCTTTTACTAAAAGTGTGACCTCATCAAATAGTTATATCCAAAAACCAAATAACTGCGAAGCTATTCCTTTATTGGAATGTTTACCAATTGGCAATGTGGAATGCACGTTTAGTGATGGTACTGGTACTTATCGAGCATACATGGCAAGAACAAATGCTGCTCAGTGTAAAACTCCATTATTCCGAAATGAATAAATAATACCGCGAAAGCTTGATAGAAAGTGATCGCGGTAATTTTAAAGAAATACATGGCTATTTATCACGAATTACTATCACATCTATTTCTCTCTCAACACTTCTTACTTCAATTCCCATCTCCTTTAATTCTTTGATACGGTCTTCGAATCTGACAGTCTTGAGTGTGATGTCTAAAAGAGTATCAGGACCATCGTAAAAGATAGGAGTAGAAAGCGGAAATCCTAATGAACCCATCAACTTAGATTTAAAATTTTCAATATTCATGGCCTTTGCTTCAAAGCCTGTATTCTTACCATCCAGCCATTTGAACTCTAATTCATTTTTTTCTGACTTTAGCTTTTTAAGACTTCTTTCTGAAGCAAATATTTCATAGCATGGCATGAGTCTTCTTTCTACGACAGCCTTAAACGGAAAGATTAGTTCAAGTTCTTTTCTAAGCAAGCTCGGAAAATCAATTTCATGAGAGCCAAATTGTGCTCGGTATTCGTCAGATACAAAAGCGCTATATGCAAATAAATTAGATTTAGTTTTGTAATCAGACCTAAACAGTGTTGAATCTTTAATTTCCAATACAACTTCTGGCCATAACTTGCCATAAAGGTCATCGTGCGGAAATATCCATGAAATTTCACGGTCACCAGTTATTCCATACTTGTAGAAATGATCTAAGGGAAGGTTTAATAAATGTATTTGATTATCAGTAGCATATATATAAAATAGCGGCATCCTTTCATTTCCTTTTGTTAGTACTGACCGTAGGTAATAGTCACTTTCATCTCCACCATTTCCATTTGCTAAAAGGGGACGATCTTTTTCAAATTGATCAAACGGTTTCGGTTCAATAGCATTGTATACCCGAGACAAAGTAGGATATTTTCCAGAAATAATATCTGCAACATCTTGTTTCGATACATTTGTGGTAATATAACGAACAACACCATTTGGATCCACTATTACTTGATGTGGAAATGCTTTTGCTTGAAATTGATCAGCTAATTTGTTATCATATACAATAGGCATAAGCAGATTGTGCATTTTTCGAAACTTCTCGTACACCTGCTCAATTGTAACTAGCCTTTGTTTGTGGGGAACACCGATCATTATAATTTGAAAGTCAGTTCCGAATTCTTTATTTATTTCATTCATCTTTGGAAAGCTCGCAATACAAGAGACACAGTACTCACCCCAAAAATCCAATAGAAACCATTTTCCTTTTAGATCTTCATTTGTGATGGTTGTTTTATTAAAGTATTTGACATTTTGTAGTGTAAATTGTGGGATTGGTTTTCCGATTACGGGATAGTTAATACTGTCTTTGCTATTTGCAAAAGCGGTTTTAAAAGCTATAAAAAGAAGAATAAGAATATATCTGTAATTTTTCATTTTTTTAGTAGTTTTTGTTCTGTGAAAGTTGTGCGTTGTTGGTGCGCTCCGTTTCGGGAATTGGATATAGAGTGCTGTGTTCACTCCATACCCCGCCCTTTGTTGGCGCTATAGTAGCCATAACTAAGTCAATGCGATTCGTACGACGTAGGTCGAACCAACGATGTCCTTCGGCAAAGAGCTCACGTTGTCTTTCCTGTTCCACAAGCAGTAACGGATCAGAGACTGTTTGATAATCATATTCCTCCACATTTGCTCTGCGCCTTAATGTATTGAGGTCTTCAATTCCTTCTTCGATCATTTGTAGCTGGATTCTGGCTTCCGCACGAATTAAATATTGCTCCGATAGACGCATAATCATATTCTCCTCCGAACTATTTGCAGATGTAACTTTATGCTTTCTCACAAATCGAATCGTACTACCCTGATATGTTCTCGTACCCATATACTGACTTACTCGTAAATCGTCTGTTTCAAAAAGGGACAAGAGACTCGGACTGAGAGTTATGGATCGGTTAAGTCCTGTACTTGGGTTTCCTGTAAGTACAAACTTATCCGCAAAGGTGGTTGTCATGTTTGGAACTGGTTGCGTCTGCCAAATAGCTTCTATACTACCTTTCAGAAATATCGTTGAGAGATTATTAGGCAATGAATACAACTGGTTTGTTATTACTTGCGTGGACTCCGCCTCTGCCTTCTCATACTGATTTGTGTATAGATAGACTCTTGCCAATAGCGACTGAGCCGTCGCAAGGTTTGGCCTTACTCGATCTGTACTTTCTGTCAATGCATCAGCGCCGATATATAATGGATTTAGTAGGGCTTTTGCATCTGTCAGATCAGTGACAATTTGCCTGTATACATCCACCTGTAATGCACGTGAAAGGGTCGCATTAGCTTTATAATCTGTCGAGGTAATAATTGGAATATCACCGAACAGATTCGTCAGGTAAAAGTGATAGAAGGCTCTAACAAATAGGGCTTCTCCTTTAATTTGCTTTTTAACTTCATCACTAACACCCGAACTCTTTTCTAAGCCCTCCATAATGCTGTTTACCTGATAGATTATATTGTAATATGGCGTCCAAAAATAAGTTGCCATATTGGGATTAACTGGAGTTAGCGAATTGCTATAAAAAGCTACTACATTGAGATTAGTAGCATAGTTCGTGAACTCGTCTGCCGATAAGCCTGTAAGCCAAGGCAAGTTGCTAAAAGGCGTTCCATTTACAGTAGACATTCGCGCATAAATACTTGTAATGGCAGCATTAGCTGTGCTGTTATTGGTAAAGACAGTAGCAGAGGCTAGTTCGGTCTTAGGGGGTGCAATATCCAAAAATGAATCGCAACCTATCAGAGTTAAGAATATCGATAGTGAGATTAGGTAAATTTTATCTAAGTTTTTCTTCAGTTTCATAGTATAATACTTAAAAGAGTGATTAAAAAAAACTACAGTGTAAGATTGACTCCCGCTGTCACCATTCTTATTGCTGGTAGCGCAGTTACAGTTTCTGGATCATAACCGGGATAGTTTGTGATCGTGAATAGATTTTGACCTTGTATATAGAACCTACACTGCTTCAACCAAGCAGCTTGCGCTACTTTCGAAGGTAATTGGTAGGACAGCGAAAGATTCTTCAACCGTATAAAGGAAGCATCACCATAAGACAGATCACTATTGTTTGTTGCATTAACCATTGTAGTAAGGGCTGTTCCACCTTGTGTGTAGCGTTGAACATCCGTCACATCATTAGTCTGTTGCCAGCGATCCAACACCCGAGTTGACTGGTTCAGGAATGCTCCCGGCACCCCCACATAAGGTAAACGCCCCTTTTTACTGACAAACTGAAAAAAGATGTCTAAGGATATGCCCTTGTATGTAAACGTATTGTTAAAACCACCAAAAAATTTTGGTGCGGTGTTAACTAAACTTCGGAAGTCCTGTGGACTGGAAATGTTTCCATCTTGATTCACATCTTCGAAGGTATGTAGACCTGTCTGTGGATCTACGCCTATCCAATGCCACAGTCGTTGAATAGATAAAGATTTACCGATCTCATACCTATTTCGATAACTGGATTTATCCAAATCTGGATATGCAATCAGTTTATTCTCAGGTAAACTTAAATTTATTGAAGAATTCCAAGTAAACTTCCCGTTTTTAATGTTAATAGTATGTAGATCAAACTCCCAACCTTTGTTCTCGACCACTGCAGGTAAATTCCCCATTACAGATGGGAAGCCTGTCATGGTAGGCAAAGGATATCCAACCAATTGATTATCTGTGCGATTTCTATAGAAGACAGTAGATATCTTGATACGCTCTTCAAAAAGACCAAGGTCTAATGCGCCTTCGATCTTACGAACGGATTCCCAACCATAATCCGGACTATATAGACGTGTTGGGAATAGTCCTGAAATTCCTTGATAAGGAAAAGCATAAGATGAATAAGTGCTGAGGTACTGATAGTCCTGCATTTGATCATTTCCCGTTACTCCATAGCTTGCACGAATCTTACCAAATGACAGGATATCGTTCTTAAAGAGTTCTTCGTTGCTGAATATCCATGCACCTCCGATCGAGGCAAAGTTTCCGTATCGTCTGCCTGGCGCAAATCTCGTACTGCCGTCACGTCGCCCCACCAAATTGAGTATATACTTATCCTGCCAATTGTAATTGGCGCGTGCGAAAAATGCGATGTAGCGATACTGCGTCTGTATGTTTTGCTCTGTGTAAATATCTGCCGCAGCCATGATATTTTCAATCAAAGCGTCATCTGTAAAATCGGACGCATACTGTGCAAGTGTGTAACCGTTATTTTCTTGTAATGTGCCGCCAATATTTGCTGACAATTGACCTTTGCTTACTTGTTTACTGTAGTTGATCTGTGGCTCTATAATCCAACCTGTAAGTTCATTATCAGCTCTTCGATGACTTCGCAAAGCCGATATACTTGATAATGAAGGTGAAAAAGCAGTAATGGGTGTTATAATGGATTGATCCATCCGTTGCTCATTGTAACCAAGATTTAACTTTACTTGTACCTCATCAATAATTTTATAGTTAAGAGAAATATTTGAAATAAGGTTTTTAGTTATTGCGCGTGCACTTGCATTTAACTGTGCAAATGGATTACTCCAGGTTTCATTTTCCCAGTTTAAATTACCAATTTTATCGTAGATGGACGGCGCATTTGGTGCAATATAGATGTCATTAACTGTGAAGTCCATCTGTGGTTGATTGCTATTGTTTCGGAGGTAACGAGTAGAAAGCGTTAAACCAAATTTTTTATTTTCTGAAGTATGGTTGAGACTTAAGTTAGCGGAATGGTTGCGCGTCATATAATCGCCTGGAAATACAGTAGATTCTTTTAAAGTACCTATTCCAAAAGTAAACTGTGTTCCGTCTGACCCACCCGAAATCTGAGCTTGTATATTTGAAATACTTGCGGTATTACCAATCATGATCTTCTGCCAATCGGTATACCTGTTCTGATCCCATGTGCCATTGACATCATAAGCACTTTCAGGATAGGTCGTAATACCGTCATTTGCGAATGCTTCACGTCTCATTTCCAGATACTGCTTAGTATTCAACAATTCCAACATTTTTGCGACTTTACCGAAACCCGTATAAGCATTCAAATTGAACTGCGTTTTGCCAGTTTTGCCTTTTTTGGTGGTGATCAGTATCACGCCATTAGCACCACGCGAACCATAAATAGCAGTTGCATCTGCGTCTTTTAATACTTCTATACTTTCGATTTCTTCCGCATTGATTAATGAAAACGGGCTTAATGCTGTAGCCCCACCTCCGGTAAGAGAATTAGTTAGCGTTTGGGATGAAAATGGAATACCATCTATTAAAATTAATGGATCATTCCCATTCGCAATACTATTTGTGCCGCGTAGTCTAATGTGGTGATTTGCTCCAGGTAGACCCGATGCTTGTGCTATTTGCAATCCGGGAACTCTTCCTGCCAGTGCTAGCATCGGATCACTGATAGGTTGCTGTCTGATTGTTTCACCGTCTACCTTTGAGATATTTCCTGTTCTTAGTTTTTCGTTTACTTTCCAGTATCCGGCATTGACTTCGATTTCTTGAATGGTCGCAATTGCACTACTCATTACAATATCGAGCACTTTGGTACCTGTATAAGAAAACTCTTTTGTTCTGTATCCTAAAAAAGTAACCTCAATCGTGCTATTCAGATCAGGGGCAGGCAATGTAAATTCACCTGCCTGATCCGTCACACTAACTATATTGGTTCCTTTAACTTTTACTGTTGCGCCAGCCAGTGCCTTGCCGTCCTGATCAGTGACACGTCCCCTAATCGCGTCTTGATCTTTTTCGTTTTTTTTCTGGATGGCTTCGCCTTTTTTTGCTTCGATGTATATGACACCATCAGTGAGTTCAACTGAAAGGTTTTGGTCTTTGAAAATAACCTTAAGCACGTCATTTACATTGGCATTTCGTACACTGACGGTTACTGTCTTTGCTTCCTTCAGTAATTTAACATTGGCAATGTAGCTGTAGCCTGTCTGCTTCTTGATCTCCGTCAAAACTTTGTCCAGTGGTGCATTGGTAAAATGTAGGGTCAATGTCTGCGACATGACAGAAGCCGTTGCCTGTCCAAGAAAAAGCAGTAGTGAAATGATAAGTAGCTTCATACGCAGTAGGATTTTGAAGCGTTGATTTTGCGGAATGTGTATGCACCGCGCATACGCACCCTTGCAATCTATGAGATAATTCATAAATTTGTTTTGTTAGGTTAGAAAATGTAATACTTCGCGGTAGACAGACATCTGAGCCTGACTATAAGCCGGGAGCGTTGCAAGCACTTCCGGTTTTCTTTTTATGTGATCTTTATTTCTTGAGCGTAAGCCTCCTTTCCTTGACTTCAAACCGTACATCACTTGTTTTTTCTATGGCTTTGAGGACCTTAGACAAAGGCATGTTGCGATTGATCTCTGCATAAAACTCTTCATTTGGAATAGGATCAATATCGACCTGAATATCGTACCAACGCTCTAACTGTGGCAGTATCTCTGCTAAGGTCTTATACTTGAATACAAATACACCGTCTGCCCAGCCTGTAGCTACATGGATATCGACTTCTTTGGTTTTTATATTTCCATTGCTCAGTGTGGCTTCTTGCCCCGGCTTGAGACTTGTAGTTGCGGAATTGCTATTACTTGTCACATTTACTGATCCTGTGACAAGGGTTGTGATGGTTCTGTTGTTATCCCCATATGCATTGATATTGAATGTAGTTCCAGTGACTGTAACCTCTTGCTTGTCGGTTGCAACTACAAATGGTTGAGCCTTATTTTCTTTTACGTCAAAGAAGGCTTCTCCTTTGAGTTCAACTTTCCGCTGATTGTCATTAAATGCTGTAGGATAAGTTATGGAAGATTCGGCATTCAAAATGACTTTGGTTCCGTCGGGTAATGTCAATCGGTACTGCCCACCCCGAGGTGTATTCAATGTAGCGTACTGTATGTCCTTAGTTGCATCTAGTAGTTTTTCACCATCAGCATAGCTTAGTTCGGTGCCACTGGCTACGATACCACTCTGGTTCTCGTCCAGCGCAATGACGGTTCCGTCGGATAAAGTGATCGTCGCCCGATTTCCACCCGGAGCTACGTCATCTCCGTAGATACTGGTCATCTGCTCTTGCTTTGCAACTGGGTTGTAGCTTTTATACAGGTAATAACCGATAAATGCAAAGGTAATTAGTGCCGCGGCTACGGTTATGTATTTGCGGATGGCATGGGCGGGGTTAGGTGCTTTTTGAAAAGGATGACTATTCGTGTCATTGATATGCTTTAAGATATTATTCAATATCAAATCTGTACGATTCTCCACTGGACTATGCTCATCAGGGCGATCATCAGTAATATATTGATTTGCCAATCTACCCAATTGTTCGTCATCAGCTTCACGTATCAACTGATAGAGTTCAGCTTTTTCCTGATCTGTGATGCTTTGATTTGTGTACTTCTCGTATAGAAATTGAATCCGTTCCATAATAAAGTTCTACTTGCCCTTTATTGATATGACGGTTGGGAAAAACGAACGGTCTACTGTGAAATGAAAAAAGTATAGAATTGAAAATTTCAAGTTGCGATTTGCAAAAGGGCCGACACTACTTATCAGCCCCGTAGTATCGTTTCTTCAGCCACAGACTTGCCCGCACCAGCAAAATCAATACAGGAACCTCAATTAATGGTCCAATAACACCTACAAATGCCTGTGGCGAATGAATACCAAAAACAGCAATAGCCACTGCGATAGCTAACTCAAAATTATTTCCTGTCGCTGTAAATGCTATAGATGCATTTTTGTCGTAAGGGATTTTAAGTGATCTGTTGATGTAGAAGCTGATAAAGAACATCAAGATAAAATAGATCACCAGCGGTATAGCTACTTTTAATACATGTAGCGGTAGTTCTACTATTTTATCACCCTTAAGACTGAACATGACTACAATCGTGAACAGTAAAGCATATAATGTTATAGGAGAAATCCGAGGAACAAATTTTCTGTTATACCATTCCAATCCTTTTGATTTGACAAGAAGGTAACGGCTTATGAATCCTGCTAAGAAAGGTATTCCTAAGTATATCAATACACTTTCCGTGACATCCTTCATAGAAACACTCACATTGAAGTTGGCTAATCCGAATTTTGAAGGGAGTACATTAATAAACAACCAGACTAGGAAACTGTATGATACGATTTGGAAAATGCTGTTCAATGCTACTAGCATAGCCGTATATTCTCTATTCGCTTTGGCTAAGTCACTCCACACGATTACCATTGCTATGCATCTTGCCAAACCTATCAGTATCAAGCCAGTCATATAATCAGGGTCATTTCGCAAGAATAGAACAGCAAGTACGAACATCAGGACAGTACCAACAATCCAATTGAGAAACAGTGATATGCTGATTACCTTTTTATCCTTAAAGGCTTTTGGCAGTACCGTGTACTCAACTTTTGCCAAAGGCGGATACATCATCAATATCAAACCTATCGCCAACGGAATATTGGTAGTGTCAACGGAGAAAAATTCTATAAATGTGGAGATTTTTGGAAAGAAGTGTCCTAATCCTATACCTGCAATCATTGCAAGGAAGATCCATAATGTTAAGTATCTATCTAGAAATTTTAGTTTTGGTTGCATGAGCTATAGGGTGATTTTTGAAAATACATAAAACATCTCTGTCGCTATCTCTGCACTTCTTTGCTCATAAACCATTGTCTGGTCGGCGGAGTTATCTGATATTTTAGGATCTTCATATGTGATGGGAATTCTCTTTTCAGCGCCTGCAATAAAAGGGCATCCACCATCAGCCTGTGAGCAGGTCATCACAGCAGCAAACGATGCTGTAGGATTAAATTGATCATCAAACTTTTTGGAAAATCCAATTACAGGCATATCATTTTCGCTAAATTTAATACCATAAACAGGGTTGTTACCTTCTGTGATTTTGAATACATTCAAACCCTGATTAGCCAATGTTTCTGCAACTTTCGGAAATAGCGCTGTTTGCTCTGTTCCTCCGGAATAGCATTGCATATTGGGTAGTTCAAAGTATGTTGCGGCTACCTGAGCCCACACCTGAGATAAGTGACTTCTTCGGGAATTATGGGTACAAATAAAATTGATATTTATGTCTTGCTTGTTATCAATTTTCAGTTGGACAAAATCGATCAATGGTTGTAAAATAGATTTTCGTTTGTCCGAGACGTTGTTGATGTCAATGTCATCTTTTATGAATTCGAGTAGTTTCTGGTACATCCTTTTATATGTCTTAAATTAGCAACATCCTGAATTTGGTGTGCAGCAAGCACTATTTATCTCTATTACATTTGTTTTTTCATCAGCTGAAGGAACACCGCAAGCGTCATTTGCCAGACATGCAGTTTGTTTGTTCTTTAGGATAAAATGATTGCCGTTGAATTCCAAGTCGTATTTTCCAATTGTTTCGGTCTGGTACTCTACCTCAATCTCTGCGTCTTCGATGCCTAATTTCTCTTCACATAGTTTAATTATGCTTAACAATTTGGCTGGCTTTAATCGGTGCTCGAAATCGTCTGCATTCCATAGCTGAAAATTGACAACTTTCTCTTTTCTTATCACTCCTCCACAGTCTATAAATGTCTTGCTAATTTGTCCGACCTCTGTAACATGGAAATTTTCGGGTACAAACACCCCATTCTCCAATTGAAATGCCACATTATCCAATGCTGGCAGGATTTCTTTGATTTTTGATAGTTTCATTTTTTTATGATTAATTGTTATATTGCTTTATTACGATGAATATGGTTAAAAAAATGCTTAGCAGCATTTCTCTACTCCATCATATTCTATAAAGAACGAATTTAGATCCGCTTTAATCTTCTTCCACACGACTTCATCAATGCAGTAACACACACTTGTGCCTTCGATACTTCCTTTAATAATGCCTATGGCTTTTAGTTCTTTTAGATGTTGTGAAATTGTAGCTTGTGCCAGTCCTAATTCCTCTACTAAGTCATTACAGATACATGCATTTTGCTTAATGAGATATTGCAAAATTGCTACACGCGCTGGGTGAGCCAATGCTTTTAAAGAACTTGCTAAGCTATTTTGCTGTTCAGTAAATATTTCCGTTTTAGTAAGACCCATCTTAAAATTTGTTTATATCGCAATATTACGATAAAAGAATGAAGCGCAAAAATATTTGTTGAAAAATCTTTGAAATTACATATTATCTATTTCTTTGTATGGTTATCTAATCGCAAATTATCTTTAGATAAATTAAACGAGCCTGGTAGCTACAACAAACAATTATATGACTGGAAAGATATATTCTTATGTTCTTCGATTTGACGATGGTGCTGCTCCAAATCCATTTTGGGACGTGTGTACACTTGCCATCTGTAAGCCCGCAATTAGAAGGACCGCGGAGGTGGGTGATTGGGTAATAGGAACAGGTTCCAAGAATGCCAGATGTAATGATGGAATAAAGCATGATTTATCGCAGCATCTCGTTTACGCCATGCGTATTGCGGATAAGATGACATTAAGTGAATACAATGAATATTGTTCGGAAGAACTACGAAATAAAATTCCGCAACCTGGTTCGCCCGACTGGCGTTTAAGGATGGGAGATTGTATCTATCATAACGAAGGTTTTGAGAAACTTTCCCTTCGTCCCGATAGTATTCATAAGATCGAGCATAGTGACCGGGATCTTGGGGGCATAAATGTACTGCTGTCTCATGAGTTTTATTACTTTGGCGAAAAGGCTGTTATTATTCCTAAACACCTGAAGCAACTGATCAAGCGTAATCAAGGACATTTAAAAATAACTAATGAGTACTTAATTGAGCAATTTGAAGAGTGGATAAAGCAATTTCCAAAAAATACGATATGCGGTGAACCTCAGCTAAAACATGCCTTCGATACAGCTAACTGTCAGATAGCGAGTTATTGTAACGCGGAGTATAACCATGAAGACAGCAATGAAGAAGAAATTTCTATTTGCTAATCTTATGGTATTAAATCAAAAATATACTGTACAATCTTGTCGGTTTTACCTTGAGCGAGTAGAGTATCATAAATCTTAATAATAGTTTCAAGATAATTGCGGTCTCTGCACGCAACTTTGCTTTCTGACAAATGAAAAATTGCTAGGTCCTTCCATGTTGGAAATATATTATGCGGATGCTGCTTTAAACAACCATCTTTACTAATTAATGTTGTTGTATCACTGAGAGGAAATACGAAGTCATTTAACTTGTTAATGTCATTGTTCTCTCTTTCGATTGTGATACAATCTCCTAGCAAACTTGGAGGGCCAAAATGTTCTATGATGTAACTACCTTTGTGGGCTTTACCAAATTCTAAAGGATTCAATGCGACTTGGGTTGATAATAAAAATCGTTTCACATCTTTCATAATCTCTAGTTCATCAAAACCTTCGATTACTTTAGGGTCGGCATTATCAGTAGGATTTTTTGGACGTACATTTATCCCTAAATCACGAAGTTTTAACGATGACGACAAATCCCCTGCTAGAGAATCAAGCTTAGGCACTCGCCATTTCATTAGCGCCACAAAATAAATGAGCATATCCAAATCAGGACCATCCATTTCTCCCGCTGTTAGTACTTTATCAAGGGTTTTAGCAACTGTCTCATCGATCTCGCCATATATTTTCTCAATATAATCAACCTGATTGCCTTTAAATTCAGAAAGATTTCGCCCCATTTCGTAGAAGATTGCTTTAGGGCTTTGAGGTGATTTATTGAATCGCTTGGAACGTTTGTCATAAACCCACATTTGTTTCTGTTCACCGGCAAACTTCTTAATCAAGAAAACGGGAATATAGTGATGATGTCTGGATAACTGTTCATTCATAGAAGACTTATTATAATATTGGACAAATTTTATGAAATTATCCTCAAAAGATTCTGGTATAATGGTAAGAAAAAAAGCAATATCAATCTGAAGATAAAGATGCTTTATAGCAACTTTCCTGTGAATTAATAATTGGAGCTACTTAGCATCACCAACAAAGATAAAATGGCTACATCTTTTCCTGATCTTTCGAGGTGGGCTTTCACAGATTTCACAGCTTTTACGATATGGTTGTGAATGGTATGAGGGCTTAGATTCATTATTTGTGCGGCTTCTTCATAGCTTTTTCCCTCTAATTTACAGAGTGTAAAAGCTTTCCTTCTTTGTTCAGGCAAATCAGAAACTGCTTTGTCAATTAGTTCTTGGGTTTCCTTAAAATCAATTTGTTCGACTGTCGAATTTACTTCATAATCAACGTATGTGAACACTTCTTTATGAACACGTTCCTTTAATTCAAGGCTTCGAAAGTAATCAATGGACATTCGATAAGCAATAGCGTGAAGGTAACCTCCAAATGACTCATTAATGGTAATTTGATTTCGTTTTTCCCAGACTTTAATAAACAATTCTTGCAACAACTCATCTGCTTGCTCAGTATCATTGACCATTCTTTGAAGCCTCCTGTAAATAGTCTTAGCATGAATTTGGTACAATTTAGAAAATGCAAGCTGATCTCCATCCCTCAACTGCTGAAGTAGTCCTTTTTCATCAATGTGGTTTATTGGAGTCATAAAATCAAGTAGTTACATTCAAAGTTAAACCATTGTTTTTGTAAAATGAAATTTAATGTAATTTCGTAAAAATTATACATGCCCGCTATGACCATTAAAGAGCACCTTATTTCACTACGACAAGACTATCAAATCAAGTCTGAAAACTATCTAAAAACTGAAAAAAGATTGACTGATGAAGCGAATGGTTTCTTTGACAAAAAGCTTCTTGACGATCTTTCTGAAGCATCAACGGAATGGCGTAAAGCATCGGATGCTTATCATAATTTTCTATCGCATATTGCTACCAACAAACTGAATGTGGATGCTGAACTCTAATGCAGGCTAATTTTTAACATGCAAATAAGCCCTATAAATTCTTAAATTTGAGTTTATGTCGGAAACACAAAACATCGAATACAAAAGTACATGGCGGGATGAGTACCTGAAATGGATCTGCGGTTTTGCAAATGCGAACGGTGGCACTATTTATATCGGTATAGACGATCATGGTAACGTAGTGGGTGTTTCGGATGCAAAGAAATTATTGGAGGATATTCCGAATAAGGTGCGCGATATATTGGGAATTATAGTGGATGTCGATCTGCATGAAACTGAAAATGGTTCATATATCAAAATTAATATCGACCCATATCCCAATGGTGTTAACTACAAGGGGCAATATCATTACCGAAGCGGTAGTACTAAACAGGAACTGAAGGGTGCTGCGTTGGATAAATTTCTCTTGCAAAAGACCGGAAAGCGTTGGGATAGCGTACCCGTACCTAATGTATCGGTCGAAGATCTGAAATCGGAAACTTTTGATTTTTTCCGTAAGCGAGGTGTTAAGAGTGGACGATTGGATGAGGGAAGTTTTGAAGACAGTAACTTGCAATTGCTCGAAAATCTTCAACTGATGGAAGGTAAATATCTAAAACGTGCCGCAGTCTTGTTATTTCACCCTGTTCCTGAAAAGTTCTTTACGGGTGCTTTTATTAAAATCGGCTATTTTGAAAATGAGGTTGATCTGATCTATCAAGATGAAGTGCACGGAAACCTATTTGAACAGATTGAAAAAGCTATTGATATTCTGTTTACAAAATACATAAAGGCAATAATTAGCTATGAGGGCATTCACCGCATTGAAACGTATGAATATCCCAAAGATGCTATACGTGAGGGGCTTTTAAATTCGATTTCACACAAAAATTACGCTGGTGCTACACCTATTCAAATCAGCGTTTACAAAGACAAAATAATGATCTGGAATTTTGGGGAGTTGCCCGAAGATTGGACAATTGAACGTTTGCTGGCAAAACATCCATCTATCCCTTATAATCCAGATATTGCGAACGCTTTTTTCCGTAGTGGTTATGTAGAAGCCTGGGGACGCGGCTTCACGAAGATGATAGAACTATGTCAGGAAGCTGGTCTTCCTGTTCCTGTTTATGAAAACTCCATGTCTGGCTTTTGGGCAGTATTCCGAAAAGATATTTATCACAAAGAATATTTACAAGAGCTGGGATTGAATGACAGGCAGGTAAAAGCCGTGCTGTATGTGAAAGAGAAAGGCAGGATCAGTAATAAAGAGTATCAAGAATTAGTAAATGTTGCACGAAGGACTGCGACGAGAGATTTGACTGAATTAACAGAAAAGAGAATCCTAAAATCTTCCGACATGAAAGGTTCTGGATCGTATTATATAATTGCGCCATAATTGCGCCAATTGCGCCATAGTTGAGCCACAATTGCACCTTTCGTTTATTAAGTATTGTGTATCAGATTGATATATAATCGAATTGCGCCATTACTATTTTCCTTCGTTAATAATCATGCGGATTTACCGGGATTTGGAACTGGTAGAACAGCTGGGATCCGGTGTACCACGTATTTTGAAATCCTACGATAGAGGCTGCTTCAGGTTCTACCCGAATTTTATCCGCATGACATTTCCGAAATCTGTGGGTGGTGCAATAGGTGGTGCAATAGGTGAATTAACCGATAGGCAAAAAGAAGTTTTACAGTTGATTAAAGAGAATAATCGCATATAAGAGGTGGTCAATTAGACTGCCAAATACATTTACGATTTACAGCACCCAGCTCTTCGAATAAAATCTTTTCACTCTCTTTTCTTCTAAGGGGGGTAACATTCTACCATTATTGTTGATCTATAAGTGACGGGTACCGATGCTCGATGTAAGCATCAAAGAGGAAACTATGTTTGATCGTCAATGATTTAGTGTAAAAATGCATCAAATCTTGGTTTGCGGAAAATACCTGTTTTAAGATAATTTCACATCTTGCAAGACTACCCTTGTTGTGATTTTATCGACATATAGAAAGACAAAAGTTACTTTTTACACACTAATAAGTTTGGACTATGGCGAACAACTACGATGATTCCAGCTACGATTTTTCAAATGGCTACACACCAGAACTAAGAAGCAAACTTATCTCCGCTGCACTGTTTATTGACAACAAAATCCATAACGAGATCAACAACGATCTCTATGTCGCATTCGTAAAGCGGGTGTTTGAAGAAATACTTATGAAGCTTCAAAATGTGCAGCTGAACAGCAGGGAGTACCCACATGCGCGTCCTGCATTAGAACTTATCATCGAACGCATTACTGATTTTGTAGGCGATGGAGAAGTGCCGGTTTACCGTCCAGGGTTCCTTGAAGAAATAGATTACTACCTGGAAATAGCTGATAAATTGGATCGCATCAATTTTTTTGATCATGACATCAAGATTTATACACCTGTGGACGAAGCATTGATCTACATGAATTATAATAGCAAAAGCTACATCAAGCTATTAGAAGCCTGGCTCACTGAACAGATTAATAAAGCAGGAGATCCTATGGAAAAGCTACATGCTATGCATTTGTACCACAAAGCATTTGCGCAATTGCACAGGAAGCCGGATGTAGCGTTGCACAAAGACTATATCCCCTTAAAGGAGGTGCTACAAAATTGGTTTGTACACGAAACACAATACCTTGACAATGAGTTAAACCTGTGGGTACGTACACTGGAACTGCCGATAGTACAACAGAAAAAAACAAGTCCCGAAGAGCGTATCAAATGGAATTTATCTTCCGATCAATTGGCTTTACTCATCCGGGCTGTGGATGATACCCGTGTGATTCAGGCCAAATCCATGAATGCTGTATTTAAAGCCGTGATTCCACATTTCAGCACGGAACATAAAGAAGTACTGTCTGCATCGGCTGTCCGTGCTCGATCTTATATTGCGGAACAGTCGGACAAAGATGTGGTCATACAGGCGTTGGAGAAGATTATTAAACGTATACGGGAGTATTAGCGACCAAAAAAAGGGCTATATAAGCCCTTCATCTGCAAAGGAGTAATACCCCTCGGAGGTCACAATAAGGTGATCTAAAATCTGAATATCCAGTATCTTTCCTGCTTCGACCATCTTGCGGGTTAATGTCTGATCCTCATTGCTGGCTACCAATCGTCCGCTGGGATGGTTATGCGCAAGAATGATAGCTGTTGCTTTAATAAGCAGTCCTGCGCAAAAGACCTGCCTTTGATCCACGAATGTAGCAGTTAATCCACCCGAACCAACTTCATAAACAGCCAGCACCCGGTTGGCTTTGTCCAAAAGCAGTATCTTGAAATGCTCAATGTAGTCTATCTTATTCTTGTCCCAATGTTGCATCAACACATCATACGCCGTTTTTGAAGACGTGATGACCGGTCTTTCCGTGGACTTCATCTTATTGACATATACCAATTCAACTTCTGATACCTGCCAGCTCTGTACTTTCTTTACATTTTTCATGATTTCTGTGTTTTTAAGATTACAAATGGCACAGAAACCCGGTTACTGGCGAGCAAGCGCAAATAGGAACGCAATAAATGGACAGGTGCGTGGGGATGCCGCGTTTATGGGGGAATTTTTTGCGGCGCCCCGATGCCCGGAACCGAACTTCGTGCCCCACCGGAAGCCAAAAACACAAAAACTTAATTCATTTAATACTCTGATTTACAAACCAAAACAAGAGGAACAACTTGCAACTTGTACTTTTCATGCCTTGAAATGTGCTGTTACTTTGTCATAAGATTTCAGCGTAACCCGTGGTTTATCGGAGAATTCTGAAATAGGACTGTAATTAAAAAAACAAGATATGCTGAGTAACATAACATGGGGAGAATATTTCGCAACGGTGGGTTTGGCAATGACGGCTTACTACCTATATATTGGAAGAAAGTACTATCCAAATGAACTCCGGCGCCTGCTGTCTTCAAAGAAGAATGACAACGAAGATGAAACGGTACTGGTGGAACCAGAACCCAGTGATCAATTTGAAGATGCAGATGACTTTTCCGTACCGACTGAGATTGATGAGTTCGCAGAAGTTGAATCTCTGGTTGGCAATGTTACTGAAGCTATCCAAAAAGCATCCAAAAAACAAATGGTGATTGGCGAATTCAAACAAATGCTGCGCATGGTGCTGAAGGAAAGAAAGCATTTAGCGGATTCACCTTATAGGCAGTCGATCAATCAGCTGATTGTTTCGGAGTGCGATAAGCAAGGAACTTTTACACTCAGTGAAAAGGAAGTAGATGTGATGTGGAAGGGGTTGTAATTGTTCAATGCGGAGTGCTCATTCCCCGACCGTGCCAGTGAGATTGAAGGTGTGATGTGGGGTAATGTGTCGGCGATGGCACTCCGCTTTATTAAAGTGTCATTTTAAATCTTAAGTAATATGAAAACGTGCAGAGAGAAAAGAAGGGAAAATCTTAAGACTGTTTTGGTCGCATCGGCAATACTGGCAGCGGTAACGCTGTCGCACGTTGCATTTGCCCAAGATGGATTGGCAGGCATCAATCAGGCTAATCAACAGGTACGAAGCTATTTTGGTGCAGGTACCAATCTGATGTATGCTGTAGGTGCTTTATTGGGACTGATCGGTGCCGTGAAAGTGTATCAAAAGTGGAATAATGGAGACCCGGATACCGGTAAGGTTGCTGCGGCATGGTTTGGAAGTTGCGTTTTTCTTGTCGTGGTGACGACCGTTATTCAGGCGTTCTTTGGTGTTTAAAATCTAAAGTATCAGATCATGGAAGCGATACTGAAAGAAAAGCTGTGGACATATATTATCGACCACAATCCGGACCTGATGTACGATCTGCAGGAAGAGTATCGTGTTACGGATTATCTGGATGAAAAGGTGGCATCTATTATCCGGGATGTGGAAGACCTGATGGATAAGGACCTTCCGTTCGCTACCATTCAGGAAATCTGTGTGGAGCGTATGACTGTAGAACTTCGACCGTCTAAATTCCTGTTCGTAAGGGATATTATAAAAATCGAGTTTCCCCTTGCTTATGAAGCTATGACGGAAAGTGGAATGCTCACGTATGAAGTGATCAATCTTATCCGGTTTTGTGAGAAAATCTTTGATAAGTACGGATTTAGCGAACATACGGTTCACGACAAAAAACTTCGGGCGGCTATTGTAGGTGAAGTTGACTTCTATATAAGCTAAAGCTAAGTGATGAAAGGATAACAGCATGGAAACATCAATTTATAAAATCAACAAAGGAATCAACAGGAGTATCGAATTCAAAGGCTTGAAGGCACAGTACATCTGGTACCTCGGTGCTGGCGCGGTTTTACTGCTAGTGCTATTTGCAGTGATGTACTTTATCGGTATTCCATCTCTGGTATGTGTGATCATCACAGTGGTGGTCGGTGCTGGTGTTGTTGCCAAAGTGTATGCCTTGAGCGCTAAGTACGGAGAGCACGGGCTGATGAAAGAGCTTGCCCGCAAGCAGGTACCCAAGGTAATCAAGCTAAAGGACAGAAGTCTGTTTTTCGAAGGTAATGCCAAGAAAAAGTAGTGATCAGCAATAGACTATACGGAAATGGAAAAAGATAGAGAATTGCCAGAAATAGAATTTAACGGACACAGATGGCTAGTGGATGTTGAGGAGTATAGGATTGTCAATAAAAAGTATGACTATCACAGCATCTACGCTTATGATATGAATTACAGCGACGAGGGATACAGCTTTACGATATGGACGAAGAACAATTCTATTGCAGATCGCAGTCACCCCGAAGAGGAAACGATGATCGTCCGGTTACCGCATTTTACAGAGATGGATACCGAGGGTGTTGCGAAAAAATATGGCTTGCCCATTGAAGAAGTTAAAGGTAAAGCAGACTATGAAATCATGGTTGACAAAAGAGCGCAGATTGATCGCGTTCAGGGTAGATTAACAACAATGGATCTGGCCGGACATACTTTTTATGTTGATTTTCCGATGCGGATGCTCCGACCGAAAGACAACTTCGCCTCACCAGGTGTACCGTTCGCTCAGCTCGATCACTTTTTTAATGAGGACACCTATCAGTACGAAGTAGCCTACAATAAACGGTATCAGCGATACGAGCCGATTGACTTTGAACAGATAATCGACTACCCAAAAGATGTGGTGGTGGTGGCTTTTCCTCCGCTTTGGGAACTTGATCCGATCGGATATGCCCGCAATAGCAAATTTGAGGCATCTGTATTTCTGGAAGACAGTCCACAGCAAGCGCATTTTGTGGCGAAAATTATCCCGCCAGAAAAATCCTGGATGAAAAACTTGATCACCGAAAACCGGAAAAATCAAGGTTTACCAAAACTTCCGCCCAAAAAAGGAAAAGGATTAAAAAAGTAAAGAGCAGCAGACAAAAAACATTTTGATATGGAAAACTATAAAGAACTCCCAGAAATTACATTCGGTGGCACAACATGGTTGGTTGATACCGCAGGATTTCAGCTTCTCGAAAAGGGCAACCTTTCAAACAACATAGAAGCAAGTGAGATCATGTACTCACCTATGGGTTATTCATTTCCCTACTCAAAAAGTCGAAGGACTGCAATAACCGACATAGAATTTTTGCACGCAAATTATAGCGAAAAGCAATTGAAAAATGATATTATCTATGTGCAGATGCCACAATTTGTGGAAATGGATCTTGAAGGTGTTTCTCGCAAATACGGTTGGTCTCCAGAAGATCTAGTTGATAAGAAGGACTACGAAATTCTGTTGGACCGTCAGCTTTCTATTGATGCAAAGGAACCATTACGCTGCCTTTTTAATGACATCATATTTGAGGAATATCGAGATTCTGGTAAGGCTGTTTTAGAGATCCCAATGGATGAATATTTGAAAAGTCACTTGGTTCTGGTTAAAGAGTTTTTGGACGAAGTACCGCAGGCAGCCGAGAAGATGGAACAGGATCATCCTGATTTAAAAAAGAGTCTTGATGAAATCTATCATAAGCTGACAAAAGGCGACGAAGGTCGAACAGCTAAGCAACAAATATCCGATGTAGGTGTAGGATTTGAAAATGCGCTATTTGAATTTGATTTTAAAAATTTTAACCTCATTGAGATCGGAAATCCTAGCAACATCATAGAGACAACTGAAATGACCGATACCGGATCGGGTTATGAATTTTATTACGACCCAGAGAGAAAAAATATAGCCAATGTGCCGATAGGTTTCAAAGAAGGACCAGTGGGGCCGTACCTCGTTCGGATAGGCTACTTCACCATTTTACATCCTACACGTATTGCAAAAGCACATAACATCCCACTAGATCAAGTGATGGGACGAACAGATCGGGAGTTTATTGCTAATCAAAAATTTCGCGAGAGCATGAAACAAAAGCCTAACGATGCACCTCGGCAGGATCGTAGGCGAAGACGCGGATTAGGAAAATAGTTTAAAGATTGTTGAACGATGGAAAAAGTGTAGTATGGAAGAGGAAAGACAATTACCAACGGTCGAAATTGAAGGAACCACATTCTTGGTAGACGTACATGTGACCATGAATACATGGATTGTCAAGGTTAACAAAAGATTTAAACATATATGATCATTAATACCGTTAGCAAATGGAAAATCTGAAAATTAAATTAATTAAGACACCTATTCATCGGTATACTTTTACTGTAAAACCGATTAGGAATTGGGTGGAAGCACAATGCAACGGCAGGGTTTTAAACCTGTTTGCAGGCCCTACAAAACTATCCGTCGCTGAAATCAGAAATGATATTGATCCCAATATGGTAGCAGATTACCATTTGGACGCCATTGATTTCTTGCAACAATGGGATGGCGAAAAGTTTGATACGATCATACTTGATCCACCCTATTCGTACCGAAAAAGTATGGAATTGTACAACGGTCATAAAGCGAGTAGATTCAAACTTGTAAAAGACAGCATACCCATGTGTTTGAAGCACTTTGGAAAAGTAATAACCTTTGGTTACCAAAGTGTTGCAATGGGGAGAACCCGCAATTTCGACTTAATCTCCCTGGCGATTTTTAATCACGGTGGCGCGACACATGATACAGTAGCCTGTGTAGAGCAATTTATTCCGGAATTAGCGTATCCCTGATACCAAATTCTGAGGAATTGGAGATGTCAGCTTTTTGAAGCGATCTCAAAACGATAAACAATGGAAAAAGTGCAGTATGGAAAGGAAGTTGAAGGAAATTTTTCCGATCATGGATATCGAACATGATTGTATTCTAAGTAAAAAAGGAGATATAACGGTTGTTTTCAAAGCGGAACTCCCCGAAATATTTACCCTGTCCAATCAGGAATATGAAGCGTTCCATAATATATGGGTTAAAGCTATTCGTGTGCTACCAAAGCACAGTGTTTTCTACAAACAGGATTGGTTTGTGCAGGATAAGTTTCAGCCGGACTTTGAGAAGGACGATTTGACCTTTCTCAGTCGAAGCACTGAACGCTTTTTCAACGAACGTCCATTTTTGGCACATTCGTGTTATATCATGCTTACTAAGATGCCCGCAGGTCGAAAGCCAGCAACATCTTTATTCTCTAATCTGATCCGGAAAACGATCATTCCGGAAGAAACGATCAAGCCCTCATTTTTGCAGGACTTTCTGGATTCGGTCGGACAGTTTAAACGGATACTGGAAGACAGCGGTTATACTACATTAACTCAGCTCACATCGAAGGATCTGTATAGTGACAAAGGTAGGATGGGCTTTATTGAACAGTATCTCAATCTTAATGAAAAAGCAGAAAAGCTGATCATTGGTGATCTGTCCTTCGACGAAGGTCTCCGTGTAGGTAACAAGTATTGTCAGCTATACTCCTTGGGAGATGTAGAAGATCTTCCCGGTCTATGTAGCAGTCGTGTTACCTATGATAAGTACTCTACAGACAAGACAAAGTTTTCAGTAGGATTTACAAGTCCATTGGGGCAATTGCTACCGTGCAATCATATCTATAGCCAGTACATCTTTACCGATGATGCGCAGAAGACTATTAAGAATCTGGAAGCTAAAAAGCTAAGATTGCAGTCACTTTCCGCGTACAGTCGTGAGAACTCCATATCGCGAGACGCAACAAATGACTTTCTGAATGAAGCGATTTCGGAGCAACGGGCACCCGTGAAATCCCATTTTAATATCCTTGCCTGGACGGAGGAAAAGGAAAATCTGAAGGAAATCAGAAACCAGGTATCCTCCGCTCTGGCACAGATTGATGCTTCGGCAAAATTGGAAACGGTTGGAAGTCCGCAGATTTTCTGGGCAGGAATCCCTGGGAATGCAGGTGACTTTCCGTTGAATGATACCTTTGATACGTTCGCCGAACAATCCACCTGCTTTTTAAATCTGGAAACAGGGTACCGAACCTCAATCAGTCCGGTAGGTCTTCGATTGGGAGACCGTCTGACCGGAAAACCTGTTCACGTTGATATCTCGGACGAGCCAATGCGAAAGGGTATTTGCACAAATCGGAACAAATTTATTCTTGGCCCGTCCGGGGTTTGCCGGGCTATTCTTAACTGAGTAGCCCGGCAAACCCCGACGAACTGGAAGCGGGAAATCGTTCTACACCAATCACATGGTCCGATCTTACTACGAGCAAGGTACACATGTTGTTCTGGTTGATGTAGGTCACTCTTACAAAGGTCTATGTGATATGGTAAACGGGTACTACTTTACTTATAGTGAAGAGAATCCGATACGTTTTAATCCATTTTACATTGGCGAAGGAGACTCATTGGACACGGAGAAAAAAGAGAGTATCAAGACACTTTTACTGGCACTATGGAAAAAAGACGATGAAACCTTTAAACGCTCAGAGTATGTTGCCTTGTCCAATGCCATAGGTGGATACTTTGAGCATCTGGAACAGCATCCTGATTTGTTTCCTTGTTTCGATAGTTTCTATGAGTTTTTAAAAGATGTCTATGTGGATGTACTTTTGAAAGACAATGTGAAAGAAAAGGATTTTGATGTCAACAACTTTCTGTATGTTCTTCGCCCGTATTACAAAGGCGGCGAGTTCGACTACCTATTGAATGCAACCGAGAATTTAAACCTTCTGAACGAGAAACTGATTGTATTTGAGTTGGACAATATTAAAGACCATCCGATTCTGTTCCCAACTGTGACGATCATTATCATGCAGGTCTTCATCAATAAGATGCGGAAGCTAAATGGGATAAGAAAAATGATCCTGATTGAAGAAGCCTGGAAAGCGCTGATGAAAGAGGGATTCGCTGAGTACATCAAGTATCTCTTTAAAACGGTCCGTAAATATTTCGGTGAAGCGGTGGTCGTGACACAGGAAGTTGATGATATTATTTCGTCACCTATCGTCAAACAGGCGATCGTTAATAACTCCGATTGTAAGATCCTTCTTGACCAATCGAAGTATCAGAACAAATTTGATCAAATACAGGAATTGCTGGGACTTACAGACAAAGAACGTGCACTTGTGCTCTCAGTTAATAAGGCTAATGATCCAACTAAAAAGTACAAAGAGGTCTTTATCAGCTTAGGCGGTGTACTTTCTAAAGTCTACCGGGTAGAAGTGTCGCTTGAAGAATATCTGGCATACACCACGGAACAGTCAGAAAAAGTAAAGGTGATGGAATATGCCGAAAAATTCGGTGGGGACATCCGAAAAGGCATTTCCGCTTTAGCAGATGAATGGCGGGAAAAGAGTAATAACCAATCAAAAGAAAGAGCATGAAAAGGTATGTAAGAAAAGTAGGGATGGTAATAGCTTTTACACTGTTGTTGGTAATACCGACTCAATCTGCACATGCGGGAATTATTGAGATTATCAAGCAAATCATTGTAAAAGTGATCAAGGCTGCGGACCTGGAAATCCAAAAACAGCAGAATAAACAGATAGACCTTCAGAATGCACAGAAACAGTTGGAAAATGAAATGGCAAAGCGAAAGCTAAAAGAGATTGCCGACTGGATGCAGAAGCAAAAGGAACAGTATGAGAAGTACTTTGATGAACTGAAAAAAGTCAAAGCAATCATAGCCGATTACCAGCGGGTACGGAGCATCATGCAGATGCAGACGCAGATCATAAACGAACATAACCGTGTCTGGAACCTGATTCGAAGTGATGACAACTTTACGCCGCAGGAACTGCGGTACATGGAGCAGGTTTATTCCGGCATGTTAAAACAGACTCTCAGCAATGTCAGGCAGCTGCGTCTGGTGATTACGTCGTACAGCACCAAAATGAGCGATGCAAAACGGATGGAGATCGCTAATATCGCTGCAGAAGAAGTACAACGGAGTTATGACGATCTGCGAATATTCAATAATCAAAATCTGAGTTTGGGGATCAGTAGAGCAAAAGAGCTTCAGCAGACCGCTAAACTCAAAAGTTTGTATGGAATCAATTAAATCGAGTATATGAAAAAGATAGCGAGTTTGGTACTTATGATAGTATTCACAAGTACCGCATACAGTCAAAAGTCAAAGGAACTCCAGGTTCTTATCCAACAGATTGCCAAGTTGAAACTGCAATATGAGTACGTTAAGAAAGGTTACGAAATTGCAGAAGACGGACTCAATACGATCAGTAACTGGACAAATGGTGAATACGCTTTGCATAAAGATCATTTCAAATCACTGCGAAACGTGAATCCCAATATCCGCAATATGGATAAAGTGGAGATCACCAGAGAATTGTTTAATACGATCGAACGGCAATTTAACAGTACCCGTTCCGAGGCAGCAAGCAGTGGAATGTTTGCTCCCCAGGAAATTCAATACTTCAAGCAGGTTTACGACAAACTAATGATTGATTGCCGACAAACGATAACGCGGTTAAATGATATAACCAGCAATAATCGGTATGAGATGACAGACGATCAACGAATGCGACGAGTTGAAGAATTAC
Organism: Cyclobacteriaceae bacterium; assembly: GCA_019638285.1. GTDB lineage: Bacteria > Bacteroidota > Bacteroidia > Cytophagales > Cyclobacteriaceae > ELB16-189. Next base: position 35,099 of record JAHBUB010000017.1, read on the forward strand.
ACGACCGGATGACCGACAACTATATGTTTACAAACAGTTTCTGTGGAGATATCAAAGCTATGCAGGAAACACGCAGACGGCATAAGGAAGAGATTAAAGCTGTACGACAAATGTTCGGCAGTAATTAATAACCAAAAATATTACGTGATGAAGAAGTTAGCATTGAATACGATCATATGGGCTGTTATGATATTCGTTCCCGTAGCGAATGTTTCAGCACAAAGTCAGGAGATCGCACAGCTTGCCTTAAATGTGCAGAAACTGAAACAGCTCAAAGACATTTTGAAGCAGATTAAGGATGGTTACGAAATTCTGTATAAAGGGTACAATACCATAAAAGATATTGCTGAAGGAAATTACAAGGTGCATAAAACTCATCTGGACGGCTTACTGAATGTAAGCTCTACGGTAAAAGATTACCAGCGCATCAAGACCATTGTACAATACCAGTATGCACTTGTCAATGAATACCGGACCGCTTATAATCGCTTTGGGAGCAGTGGTAACTTTAAACCACAGGAATTGACCTACATGGCGAATGTGTATAACAATCTGCTGAATCAAAGTCTGAAAGATCTGGAAGAATTGACAACAATACTGACGAGTGGAAAAACCCGGATGTCGGATGATGAAAGATTACAGGCAATTGATCGGGTTTTCTACGAAATGGAGGAAAAGCTAAGTTTTTTACGTGATTTCAATAACAGCACAAGTGTTCTTTCCCTAAAGAGGGCTCGTGAAAAAGCGGATGCTAAAGCTGTTGGAATACTTCACGGTACACAAAATTAATGTCCTATGAAAAATTTGAAATATTTAGTACCTGTGGTTATTAGCTTTTTCGCACCTCATTTTTTGATGGCGCAGGGAGCAGAACCAGGTGTTCAAAGTCTACATCGGATTTTGGAAGGTGTATATGATGAAATGATGCCGCTGTGCAGTGAACTCATTGGAGTTGCTCAGTCCATAGCGGGCTTTGCCGCGACCTGGTACATTGCCCATCGGGTATGGAGACACATTGCGAACGCTGAGCCTATAGATTTCTACCCCTTGTTCAGGCCGTTTGTTCTGGGTTTTTGCATTATGATATTTCCATCTGTTCTCTCGCTACTCAACACCGTTCTCAAACCTACGGTTACAGGAACGGCTAGTTTAGTGCAAGGCTCAAACTCTGCCATCGAAGAATTGCTTCGGCAACGGGAAGAGGCGTTACGACAAACACCCTGGTGGCAGGTGTATGTTGGTGAAGACGGCAAAGGTGATCGCGATCGCTGGTACCGCTACACGCACGGAGGTGCAAACCCTGCCGACGAAGGTATGATTGAAGGAATAGGAAACAGTATGGTGTTTGCTTCCGAAAAAATGGTGTACCAATTTAAGCACTCTGTCCGCGAAATGGTCAGTGAGGTGCTGCGCATCATATTCGAGGCTGCCGCACTGTGTATTAATACACTGCGCATCTTTCAGATGATCGTCCTTTCCATTCTCGGTCCACTGGTATTTGGACTAGCCGTATTTGATGGCTTTCAGCGGACACTAACTGAATGGCTGGCGAGGTATATTAACATCTTTCTATGGCTTCCCGTAGCAAATATATTCGGAGCCATTATCGGAAAGCTACAGCAACATATGATCAGCACGGACATCGAACTGTTAACAACCAATGGAGACACTGCACTTTTCAGCCCAACGGACACACCGTACATGATCTTCATGATCATTGGGATCGTCGGTTACTTCACCGTTCCCAGTGTTGCAAGCTATATCGTACAGGCAGGTGGTGGTGGTGCACTGCAATCGAAGACAACCGGACTTCTTAATTCATCAGTTTCTTATCCCATGAAAAAGCTGGGATTGTAAAATCATTAAAAAAGGAGAAAAATGTTTACGAAAGCGAAAAATATAGACCAGGCATTCAGACAGGTGCGCAACTTTTGTCTATGGACAGTGATCGCATGCGTTGCAATTTCCTGCTTTACTATCCTGCGAAGTTTTAGTCTTGTATCGCGCATGCAGGAGAAAGTGTATATTCTGGCTAATGGTAAAGCATTGGAAGCGTACGCTGCCGATCGAAAGGACAATATTCCGGTCGAAGCACGTGACCATGTGAAGACGTTTCACAAGTACTTCTTTACCCTTGACCCGGATGAGAATGCCATTCAGCATTCAGTTTCAAAAGCACTGTATCTGGCAGATGGTTCTGCAAAACGATTATACGACGACCTGAAAGAAAATGGGTACTACGCCGGACTTATATCGGGCAATATCAATCAAACCATTCAGGTTGACAGTGTTGCTGTCGATATCGACGAATACCCGTTTCGGTTCCGGTGTTACGCCACCCAAAAGATCATTCGTCCAACGACCATTACCACAAGAAGCCTGATTACGGATGGGGCCTTGCGAAGTATCTCGCGAAGCGATAATAATCCCCACGGTTTTCTGATTGAGCGTTGGAGCACCATAGAAAACCGGGATGTGAAAACGGAAAACAGACGATAATTAAACAAGGAAGCGTATGAGAAAGCGGAATAAAAAAGCGGAAGATCGGGTCACCCGAAAACAAAATAAGTCTTCGAAATGGCTCCTGCTATGGAAAAGAGCACAAAGTGCATGGGCAGACTGGATGCAAAAGAAGACCACAAATATGTCGCAAAGGACATTGGTTGCTCTTTTGTTTTTGTTCATCTCCTGTAGTATTGTTCTCAACTGCTTCATTCTAACCGGACACTTTATCCAGAGTGATTTAGAGTACGGGACTGTTAGCCAGCCTGTCAATCTATATCATTTGGAAGACAACAGCAAGTCGTTGTCCGTTGAGCAGGAACTTGCCCAGATGAGAGAGTTCAGGCGGTATATGGATAGTCTGAACCTATCCCCCCAGGGAAAGTTGATCTACGACAGTATTGTATCAGCACGTCCGGGGTTACTGGACAGTGTAAAGCAGATAGAAAATCTATTAAGTAATCAATAAATCAGATATATATGAGTGCACAGGAAAAAATAGCGCGGGAGAAAAAATTCTATTTAATGCTGCCGCTAATTGTACTCCCATTCCTGACCATGTTCTTTTGGGCGCTTGGTGGAGGAAGCGGAGCAAGTGGAGAGGAACATACTAATTTTCTCTCTTCACTTAACACCAGTTTGCCGACATCTCAGTCCGAGGATTCCCCCCGGGATAAACTAAGCTACTATGAGCTTGCGGAGCGGGATTCGGCGAGAATGCTTGAGCTTATAAAACGAGACTCCAACTATCGCTTTGATGAGCTGGACAGTCCATATTATGAGCATGACTTACGTGGAGCAAGTCGCTACAGTAATCCGATGGCCGAAAGGATATACAAAGGACTGGATGATCTGGAACGAGAGATGCAACGGGGTCAGCAATGGAGTGACTATGATACATACAGCAACGCCGGTCGCTATAAGGGTTCTTCCAGATCATATTCGCCCCCTGAAAATGATTATTATGATTATAACATGAACACAACAGTGCCGCACGCAACTTCATCCGATCCCGAGATTGATCAGCTTAATCTGATGCTCGACAAAATTATGGAGATTCAGAATCCGGAACTTGTAAATGAAAGACTCCGGGAGAGTTCTGCTAAACGTCGGGGTGAAGTATTCCATGTCAGTAAAGATCAAAGAGACCAAAACATATCTACCCTCGATCGGGAGCAACCGGCAGATGTAGGAAGTGGCTTCTTTTCTTTGGATGGTGGTGGATTTTCTCAATCCGTTCAGAATACGATTCAAGCTGTCATCCATGAAGATCAAACCGTCGTAAACGGATCAACCATAAAGTTGCGACTCGTCAATGACGTCTACATCAATGGTACACTAATTCCAAAAGACAATTTTTTATTCGGAGTAGCACAGCTGACCGGAGAACGTCTGGGTATCAAAATCGAAAGCATACGTTACCGGCAATCGCTATTCCCAGTGGAACTTTTGGTATATGATCTTGACGGTTTGGACGGTATCTATATTCCCGGTTCCATAACAAGGGATGCCGTTAAGGAATCTGCTGACCGACCGTTACAGTCCATCAATCTTAGTTCGCTTGATCAGAGCTGGAGCACACAGGCAGCTGGTGCTGGAGTTGAAGTAGCAAAAGGGCTATTTTCCAAGAAAGCTAAGTTGATCAAGGTGAAAATTAAGGCTGGTTATCAGGTGCTTCTGAAAGATGAAAAGCAAAAGAAAAATTCAGGTCAGTAATAATTCTAAATGTTAATGGTATGAAAAAGCAAAAAATAGCCTTTGTAGCAACCGGTTTACTGTTCTTGTGTACGGCATTTACAAGTGGTGCACAGGAAAATGAGGAAAAGAAGCTGCATCAGTCTGATTCGTATAAATTGGAAATTACGAGTTCAAAAACGAGCAATATAGTCTTTCCCTTTGCCATTGTCAGTGTGGATCGAGGCAGCAAGGAAATACTCGTACAAAAAGCTCAGGGAGTTGAAAATATCTTACAGGTGAAGGCCGCAAGCGATTCCTTTCCGGAATCTAATCTGAGTGTAGTGACCGCGGATGGAAAACTGACAACCTTTATCGTGTCCTATGTTGAAGATCCCGCTTCACTGAATCTTTCTGTAGACCCAAAGAACCGCGCAAATGAAAATTCGATTTTTACACCGAAGGAAGACGTAAATGAATCAATTGTAAGGAAACATGCGCAGTTAGTCATGGATAGTAAAGATTATTATCCAGGATTAAAGAATGATAAGAATGACATTGCATTGTATCTGAAAGGGATATTCATTGAAGATGATGTGCTGTACTTCCGATTTAACATCACTAACTGGTCTAATGTGGGCTACGATGTGGATCAATTCCGGTTCTTTATCCGGGATCAGCGGAAAGCCAAGCGTACTGCTTCACAGGAGATTGAAGTATTGCCCTTATACATCAGTAAAGAGCCTGAAAAAATTCCAGGGAAAACGATGGATACACATGTTTTTGCGCTGCCCAAGTTTACCATCCCTGATAAAAAGTATCTGGCAGTACAACTGATGGAACGTGATGGCGGCCGGCACTTGATCCTTAAAATTATGAACCGGCATATTATCGGGGCTAAAGTAATTAATAAAAAATAGGTAGCTGATTAAGTAGTGTTGTGGGTATGACTGGATAATCTTTTTCCATCATACCAGGCAACAAATGTTGAATCATATAAAAAGTAAAGTTATGAACGAACAAGATGTTAAGGATTTACAGGAGCACATCAAGTTTTCTGGATTCCAGGAGGATTTTACGAAAGAAATTAAGGCGTTGCTGAAAAAGGACCGACCTCAGTCAAGTATTAAAACTGAGAAGACAATGGAAAATCATGACCACCTCGCTGTCACACTCAACTTTGGTAAATCGGAAAAGACGAATAAACATTATCTGAATAACTACCATGTTAAAATGACAAAGGAAAACGGTGAAGTCATGGAACAGACCTTTTACCGCAATTTCGGAAGCAGCATATCATTGAAAGAGGCTTATAACCTCATGAATGGCAGAGCTGTTTACAAAACAAATTTAATGGGGCAAGGTGAAAAGCCTTACAATGCCTGGCTTCAGATGGATTTCACTAAGGCGGACAAGAATGGGAACTATAAGTATCATAAATTTCATGATAACTATGGCTTTGATCTGGAAGCCAAACTAACAGAACGCGGCTATACTCAAATGAATGTTACCGGTGACGAAAATTACTTTGTCAATGCTATTAAGAAGGGTGATATAGTGCTTGCAACCAGACAGGAAAACGGGCAGGAAATTAAAGAATATGTGGAAGCAAATCCGCGATTTAAAGACCTGAAGGTTTACGACCTTAATTTTAAGCGTCAATCCCTTCAAAAAAAGGAATCGGAGAACATAGAGACCGGTCAGAAAGTAGATAGCAAAGCACAGGGTGCTAAGCAAAATGAAACCGCAAGTACTTCGACTAGAAGATCAAGTGCCAAGGTTAATAAAGAAGGTGCAAAAACACAGGGCACCGCAGCAAGGCGCGGTCCCAGAAAAACTGCTTAAGCGCAGGTTTATTTGATTAGGGACTGATTTGTTAGTCCCTAATCAAATTGATACAAATGCCGAACAGCTAAATATTATTTGTGATGGGTGTAGAGAAAAGCAACAGAGTCGAAGCTGAATTGATGAATTGGCAGCAAAAAGAACAAAAGTTTCAAAGCCTTTTTTCTTTTGAATTGTCTTCCAATAAAGCGTTACTTCGTGAGAAGCTGCATGACTTTGAAAGGATTGCAGTGAAATACAAAAATACTACTGATCCCGACGAAAGATTCGCTTTGCAGATGCTAAAACAAGAAAGACGGCATCTGGAAAAAAAAGTGTACAGAAATCGGTTGTTTAGATATGTTCGCCGTTTGGTGGTTAATCCTATTCGCCAATATATTGCAACAAGAAACAATGAAAAAGTGGCTGAAATAAGCAAGGATCAGGTATTTCGACAAATGCAGAAAATTGGGGTTGAACGTCATTATCCATCTGTTTCGCAGAAGATGAACTCTGGTCTGTTTAAGTTTTCAGAGCCAGTGTCCCATTACGTCAATGCTAATGAACAGATCAGGCACAATCTACAATTTGAGCAAAAGAATAATGGCGAATATCATTTGTCCGCTACTCAGGTGGAGCTGAAGAATGATCTTGATCCTTCTCTTAACCGAAAGCAAACCTTTGATCCCAGGCTGGCAATAAAAGAAGACGAGGCTTATAATCTTTTAAGCGGAAGATCAATAGAAAAAGGTGGAGTTTGGTTGAAACTGGACTTAAATGACCGGGATGTGGATGGAAATTATAAGATAAAGGAGTTCCCCGCATCATATGGTTATGACATTCAGAAGGTGATGACAGATGTTTTTGCTAATAAGAAAATAGATTCTGGTGTTATTGAATCGCTTAACCGCGGGAACCGGGAAGAGATTAAAATCAATAATCGACAGTATTACATAGAAGCTGATCCACAGCATAGATCGATCAATATCTACGACTCAAAAATGCAAAAGCAATCGCTCACTTCGGTAATGGGAAAGAAGACTTATCAAGAATTTAGGCAGGAGGCAAAAGTTGAAATTCCATTGAAAAGACGCAATGGTTTAAAGCAATAATAACGGATTAAGAAATGGATAAAATGAATTTATTATCAACGTTCTTTTCCGCAATACAATATGACGGCAGAATCAGTACTACGCATATCGCTGTTTATTCGGCACTTCTTCAATTTTGGATGACATCGGGACAACAAAACCCGGTACGGGCATATAGTCACCAGATCATGGGAATTGCTAAGGTATCGGCGCCAATGACCTACAGAAGATGTCTGAAGGATCTGAGTGATTTTGGTTACTTAAGATATGTGCCCTCATACAAGCGGAACAGACCCAGTGAGATTTTTCTCACTGACTAATGACTAAAACAAATTGTTGAACTATTTAATGATGAAAGATGGGAATGATGCAGAACGAACAATGGCAAGACAAAGAGTTTCAAAGCTGGTTTAAAAGCAGTTTTGATAACCTGAAAAAAGAAGTCCGTAATGAAGTTAAAGAACTTCTAAAGGACCTTAAAAGTGAAATTATCGTCGAAGTACGGCAGCTTCTTCGGGATCGCGAACAAGGAAAAGTTAGTCGCTGGTTAAAGTCAGCACAAGTAAAAAAGATGCTGGATTTGTCTCATGGTAAACTTCAAATGATGCGGGACACGAAAACGATACCATTTAGCCGTATCGGTGGGACAATTTATTACAATGCCGACGATATCGAGCGAATGATGGAAGAAAGGAGCGTGTAATGAGACAAGATCTTAAAATAACTGATGGTCAAGGAAAAAATGTTCCGCCGATCAGAGAGCATGTCATCATTTATTTGATGCAAAAAGGACTGACGGAAAAAAGAGCTCATGATTTCTTTAACCAATACGCCGATAAAAACTGGCGTAACCGAAATGGAGAACTGATAAGTAATTGGAAGGTCCACGCCTGGGAATGGGTATGGGCAAATAAAGTAAATTAAAGAAAGGCTGCGATTTGCAGCCTTTCTGCTTATAACGGTATTAGGCAACCGAATTGAGTCTGAAGCTACTTTGTGTACCAAAGAGTCTGTCAGCAGCAATCTTCATATTACGAGCGATCCGCTCTTTACGCACCCGGCAATACTTCATAGTAGTGCGTATGGATTTATGACCAAGCATTTTACTGACGTCTTCCAGCGGAATATCACATACATTAAGCATGATATCTGCAAAGGTGTGTCGCGCCAAATGCGTTTTCAATTCCCGTGTAATTCCACAAATTGCTCCGATCTCCTTTAAGTATCCGTTGTACCTCGTGTTGGTGTCAACAGGGAGGAGTTTATTGTTTATCTGACAGTAAGGATGATTTCCATACTTTGCTAAAATCTCGACTGCGATAGGCAGCAGCGGTACCATTTCGTTAACATTGGTTTTTCCTCGCGCACGCATCAACCACGGCTCACGATCAATGCCCACATAAACAATGTTTTCCTTTGTCAGCTCCCTGATTTCCTGATAGGCAAAGCCAGTAAAGCATTGAAAAATAAATAGATCACGAACCTCTTCCAGTCGATCAATCTGCATCGGCTTACGGTAGATTCTTTCCACTTCATCCAGTTCAAGAGGTAGCACCTCCAATTCTCCGCCAGAAGTAGAAAACCACTTACATGGATTCTTTTCTATCAGTGATTGATTCTCTGCCAGCTGTATCAATTGCTTAATATCCTTAACACGTTTTTTTGCTGTTACTTCCGATAGATTGATCTTGCGGCGTTTATGTGTATCGTCATTCATAAAGTCTTTCCGCTTTACGGTAAGGTAATGGTAAAGCTTCTCTGCAAAATCAGCTCTGATTAAATGTAGGGGAATATCTTCACTTTTGAAGTAAAAGGAAGCGAATTCGCAGATAACACTTCTATTAGTTTTCCAGTGATTCAACCTACCGTCAGATCGAAGACCTGCTTCCACCATTTCTTTGAAATCGCTAATAAATGCATCTGTCACATTCAACAATGTTTTAGATTTCTTTTCCGCTATTTCTTGTGCTGTGACTTCTTCTAAACTAGGTTCGCCTTTATAAGCTCTTTTAAGACCTTCGGCAGTAACAGTGCCTTTCTTAGAGAGGACTAAGAAATGTGCGTTGAGTTCCCTCCGAACTTGCTTTAAAGTCTTATTAACCTTTTTGTACTGCGGATAACTTTTTAAACATTTCTTTTTGTCATCATCCCAATGATCTTTGGGTACAAGGTAACCTAAATAGCATTCCGTATTGATACCGTCTATGGTAATACGGATGAAGGTTTTTGCAATTCCTTTCTCATTCGTAGATCGCAAAACAACGATCTGGTTTAAATTCTGGGCATTCATAAAACAACACTTTAAGGATCAAACAATTAATTATCTGAGCTCCTCAACCAACAACACGGTTATCAGAATTCGTGACCTAAATTTCGCGAATTATAATAGGTCACGAAATAGGTCACGACCAGAGTGAACTGCTATGAACTGAAAAAAATCTGAAATTTATATAAAGTGCTGATTATAAACGAGAAAAGCGCATCTTGGATGCGCTTTAACTATTGAGTGTGATCCCGCTGGTACAGAACTCGAACCCTTTATTGCAGGATTTAAGACGATTAAATCAGTTAAAAGATAGGTTAATTCAAAATGATGAAGATATACCGAAATATGAAAAAGAAACAAAAAACACTCAACAACGAAGAATACTAAATAAAGGTAAAAGGTGATATAAATTGTCCACTAGCCTTAACTTATGTGTAATTTTGGGCTTTGCGTTTAGCTCGCTAACCTTTTTGTCCTATCGTAGTGCCTGCGGAAGTAATGAATAATTGTCTTGGGGAACTGACTCAAAACCCCGCGTTATGCCTTTACCCTTCTTTTTCTGTCGTTTGTTTCATTGATTTTCTAATTGTCTTTTCACGTTTTTCAAGGCATTCCTAGTACAGAATGTCTGATATGGAATAGAGAAAATCGGTCCGAGTAATTTAGTTAAAATATTTCCTGGAGTAGAGTAGGTCTGAATTTTAAAAATAAGTTTGTTGTCAAGGCGCTCAACTGTAAAAGATGAAACTCCTTTTTCAACGTGTCCTTCAAGTGTTTCATAGCTAAATCCCTTTTTGTCTGGTTGGTCGATGATTTCATTAACTCTAACACCAAAAATTATTTTCTGCGAAAAGATCTTTATTGGTGGAATGTAAACTTGTTGAGCGATCGTATCGCCAATTTTCATTTTTCTATTCTCGTCTGTCCACTGCCCCATAGAGGTCATAATGTTGTCTGGAAATATTTGATAGTCGAACAGAAAGTCGAGAGACTGCTGCTCAAATTTCTTTGTCGTATTGATTTCAATGGTCGTGATTTTCTCAGTTAGACGCGTCTTTTCATAGTTCATAACTTTCTTGGTTTTTAAATGGTCAAGATGTTGTTTGAATCTATTTTTCTGGTCTGTTAAATAAATCTTCATTCTTTGTTGTATCGTTCTTAGGGTGAGACATAACTTATTCATTGATGAAACTAATCATCTTCTAAAACAGATGAAAGAAAGTGATTAATGATAAAATCATCAAATTAATTATTATCATTATGAGAAGTATATAATAAATATTTTTTGTCTTCATCAAAAGAAATATAAGAGGTGCCAGGAAAAAATAAATATTTAAAATGGACGAATAGATCGCAAAACTTCTAAAATGACCAGTCACTTTAAAATAAATTACAGCAAAAAAGGTCAGATAAAACAATACCCATACTATACGCTTAATTTTTATTAGATAGGTCAAAATCATTTAAATAATAAATTTTAATGTTAGATTTATAAAATTAAATAGTAACTCTAATCACAATTTTCACTAAAAGTGAATCCGTCACTAAGCCAGAATTGGGTGCTGTTGTCATTTCTTAAATTCAACTTTCTCATTCATTATTTCGATTATGGCTGTTTTTCGCTGCTTTTAGTTGATGTGAGAAGTATTATTTTATCGGAAAAGCAAAAGCGGAAATACCAAGAGAATCTTTGAAAAATACGCTTTTAATATTTTTAGCCCCGCCATTGTTGGGTAATTGAAATACAGTATTTGGTCGTAATAACATTAATTCAAAACTCAACAATGTGCCTTTAGGTTTTTCGGATACAATTAATCTATATGTGCTATCATTTATCTTTTCGGTTTTACAATTATTATTCATCTTCTGGTCAACAATAATTTTCGAATTTAATCTAAATACCTCCATTAAATTGACCGTTGATACCTTCATAAATAATGTATCGCCCTTGATAATTTCTTTATGGTTACCATTAAGATCACTGATATGAATATCGAGTTTAGGACGTTGATCCCAATTCAGTTTAATTGTGTCAATTTCCTTATTAGAAAATTCTTCATTGCATTTGCTTTTTACATTGCTATTACAGCTGACTGTTATAATACCACATATGAGTATTTTATTCATATTTTTTCGTTTTACTTGCCAAAATTCTGACTGTGTTACTAATACTATTGTTTTTTTCTCTTACGCATTTTCAAATATACAAATAGACCTATTCCCAGAATCAAGACAGTTAAGATTACAATGATTAACAATGGATTAATGAAAGGAATAGAATGAAATGTCTCTTCACCTCTTGGGTAGGGTTGTCCAGTGTTAGATTGAACAAGTAAAATAAGTAAAATTGCCATGGAGGTACTTTTCATACACATTTAATTTGTGGTTTATTCCTACGTAAAAATTTTTATAAAATTTGCTTTTCTATGTCGACTAACCTGGAGATGTTTGCCATCTGTCATTTCGACACTTCCACCATCTCCCTTAAGATAACCTTTAACATGACGTAAGTTAACGATGGTGCTTTGATGGATTCTGAAAAATCCGAAATCAACCAGCAGCATTTCATATTCGCCAAGCGTCTTCGCAGCAGTTATCTTCTTATTATCAGAAATGATAAAATTGGTATAATTTCGATCTCCTTCTAAACGAATTATGTCTTCAATTATAACGACTTTAAAACCTTCTATGTTTGGAATGACTAGCTTTTTTATTTTTCTATCATCACCATAATTTTCAATCAGGACTTTAAAGCGTTTTGATGCATTTTCTCTTTGCTTGGCAAAATGAAGATTGAGATTATTTACCAAGTGATTGAATTCTTTGATCTTAATCGGCTTTACCAAATAGCCAAAGGCGCTAAACTGAATTGCTTTAATTGCATACTGGTCGAATGCTGTAACAAAAACGACTTCAAAGTTTTTATCTTCTATTTTCTCCAAGAGGTCAAATCCGGTTCCCTCACGCATTTGGATGTCTAAAAACACAACTTCCGGTTTATGTTTTATAATAACATCTATTCCATCAGTAATAGTACTTGCTTCAGCAACTATTTCCAACTGGTTGCTAAAATTTTTGTGAATGATGTTGCTCAATAAAAAGAGCGCGTCCATTTCATCGTCTATTATAACACATTTGATCATGCTTAAATATTTATATAAAAACTAACTGTTGTTCCTTCATTAGGTGAGGTTTTTATCCTTATTTTGTTTCCAATTCGTTGTTCAGTGATTTTTATCCCTTTGGACTCATGCTGCGAAGCTGATTGAGGAGAGAACCCAACTCCATCATCATGAATTTCACATTTAATGAGCTCTTTTTCCAGAGAAAGAGTAATGGAAATATGTCCCTTCTTATTGCCAGGGAATATCCCGTGCCAAATGGCATTTTCTACAAATGGCTGGATGATTAGTGGAGGTACCAGGGTGTGATATACGTCAATATTTTCATCAACATGAAAAGAATAACTTATCTGATTTTGACATCGTAATTGTTCTAAGTTTAAATATAGTTTTAAAGCCGTTAATTCTTCATTAAGGGAGATTGCGCTCTGTCCGCTATTATCCAATATTTTTCGCATTAATTCAGAAAAATCAGCCATGTATTCATTTGCATCATTTTCATTGCCCTCTACATACATTCGTTGAATGCTGTTAAGTGAGTTGAATAAAAAATGTGGGTTCATTTGGGCCCTTAAGGCTCGATGTTCAAGTTCAACTGCTATTTTTTGTTGCTTTAACTTGATCTGCCTTCGAATAAAGAAACTTCCTGTAAAGAAAAGAATAACAGTCAATAATAAAGTTGCAATAAAATAAGTACGTTTTTCTATAATTGCATCTTTTACTTTGTTTTGCTCTTGTAGCAATACGATTTCTTCTTCTTTTTTCTTCGCTTCGTATTCTGCTTGAAATCGTTCAGTGATTTTTGTTTTTTCCGAAACTGCAAGTTCATCTTTTATTGTTATTGATTTATCGAAATAATAGAGTGCACTATCTTTTTCTCCGCTGTGCATGTAAAGCTTGGTTAAACCTTCATAAATGTCAAAAATATGTATCTTGTAATCATTTTTTAAACCAATGGTTAGTGCCTTCCGGTAATAATACAGAGCACTGTCTTTCTGCTGCAGACCAGCATAAGCCCGACCAAGATAAGTGTAATTAGAAATCATATAGTACTCATAATTACTTTTTTCAAACTCCGGTTTGGATTGTAAAAAAAATTGTTTGGCCAGTTGGTAGTTGTTATTCTTAAGATGGATACTTCCTAAAACTTCAATGCTTTGAAACATTAGGAAATTTAAGTTTTCTTTTTTTGCAATATCAATGGATTGGGTGATGTAATAAATCGCACTGTCTATCTTTTCTTGCTCTATCAATATCAAGCTTAAATTACATAATGACACAACAACCCTGTCTAAATCATGGATTTGTTTTGCAATTTGATAGGATTTTTTATAGTATTTTGCTGCCCTATCAAAATTCTCTAATTTATGATGTATGTTTCCTAAAGTAACATAGGAAACACTCATAGCTACACTGTCTTTTAATTTTTCTGAAATGTTCAGTGAATACAATTGAACTTTCAAACTTTCTTCAAAATCTTCAAGAAACTGGTATGCTGCTGCTAAATTGCCATAGGATTTCGCTAGGCTTTCTTGTTGATTGATTTTCTTAAAAATAGTGATTGCGGAATTAAAATGATTAACACCCTCCAGATAATCTCCTTTTATAGTGTGAACAATACCTATAAAATCATGCGCTTTTGCTTTCGCTTCATCCAGGTTGTTTTTTGTTGCAAGATCAAGGGATTTCTCAGCAAGACTTTGACTTTTAGCAATATCGCTATAAACATATTCTTTTGCAATTCGTAGCATCAATTTTATTTTGACACTATCTTCCTTGGCTTTATTTAGTTCCGTATAAAGACTATCCGTAAACTTCTGCTGTTGTGCGTAGGTTAAAGAAACAGAAAATACGGAGAATATAATAAAACAGAACAAGGCATTTACTGTGTTTTGTTTTAACTTCAAACATTGTTTTATTATCCAATTAATCATTTATTATGGTTTAAGTAATATATAGCTGACCGTTTTATTCGATATAACAAGTATAACAAAAAACAAAGCACGTACTCAGCCGTGCCTTGTTCAAAAAATGAAATGTAGTTGTCCTTTTCGGAATTCTCACTCAAAATTTTAATTTTTTATGAGTTTAAAAATTAAATTCTCATCAATAACTTTTAGATAATAAGTCCCTGAAGACAAATCTTTGGTACTAATTACTGTATTCTGATCCTGTGTTTCAATCAATCTGATTTGCTTGCCAAGGACATCTACCAATTCAATGGTATGAGCTCCGGAATCAGTAAAACTTATCGTAAAGTTATTGGCAAAAGGATTGGGATAAACAGTAACCTGTTCATTCTCTTGTTCATTTAACCCCGCACATGCGTCTACCTCAATTTGTTGCATATCTGTATTGCTGCAGTTATTTCCATCTGTATAGGAGTAGGTAACAATGTGTATACCAATACCTGCTATTCCAGGATCGAAATTACCTGCGTTGACACCTGTACCGCCGTAAATTCCACCGGATGGAGTTCCTCCTGTCAAAGCAACAGCCGAATGATTTTCACAAAACATATCAGGAGTTTGGATGTATTCTACAGTTGGCAGAGGATTAACCGTGATACTCAATGTTTGTTCAATTGAACTTCCACATTCATTATTGGCCATAACAGTTATCGAACCAGTACTTGTTCCTACTGTAACTATAATACTATTGGTAGTACTTGTACCGCTCCAACCTCCTGGCAAGATCCAAGTGTAACTTGTTGCAGTTGCATCATTAGTTACACTATACGTTTGAGATGCGCCTGCACACAGGGTATTGTTCCCTGAAATAGCACTTGGTTGTGCAGGAGCATTATTTATAGTTGTTGCTAATGTTTGAGCAGTTGAACTACCGCATCCATTATTCGCAGTAACAGAAATGGTTCCACCAGTTGTTCCAGCCGTTATTGTAATACTATTGGTAGTACTTGCACCGCTCCAACCGCTTGGCAAGGTCCAAGTGTAACTTGTTGCAGTTGCATCGTTGGTTACACTGTAAGTTTGTGTTGCACCCGCACATAATGTATTGTTTCCTGAAATGGTACTTGGTTGTGCCGAAGTTGTACACGCAATTCCATTAAATTTAGCAAGAAACTCTTCGCAAGGCCCTACGAATGTATTATCATGACCGTTTAAAGCCATATTCCCTGATTGCGTACTGCCAGCCAAGTATACATCACCATTATTATCAATTGCACAAGACTTACCATAATCAGAACCATTTTTGCCATAATAGGTCCCCCATTGACGAACTCCAGCGGGATCAAATTTCACTAAGAAGGCATCACTGTATCCATTTCCACCCAGAGTGTTTTGATGCCCCCCTATAGCGATATTACTAGTTGAGTTTGTTTTTCCTGCCAAGTAAACATTGTTTGAGCCATCCACTCTACAAGACAGAGCCGTTTCACCTTCTGAACCACCATAATATGTACCCCATAGTCGTGCCCCACTAGCATCAAATTTCACGAGAAAAGCATCACTAACTGCAGTAAATGTATTTTGATGACCCCCAGAAGCAATATTGTTTGTAGATTCGGTAACCCCAGCTATATAAACATTATTATTACCATCTACCGCACAAGAATAACCAGTATCGTCACCAATTCCTCCGTAATAAGTACCCCATAGACGTACTCCCGCAGAATTAAACTTAACTAGAAAAGCATCTCTTACTGAAGTAGTCACACCATTATCACCGTGAGTCATCTGAAACCCACCAGCTGCGATACCTGTACTAGAGTTACGATATACATAACCCGTTAAATAAACATTATTATTGCCATCAACGACACAGGAATAGCCCTCGTCAGTACCAGCACCGCCATAATACGTACCCCAAAGTCGAACCCCATTTGGATCAAATTTCACAAGAAAAGCATCACTGCCGCCGTTTATTGAGTTATCATGACCGCCAGAGGAAATGTTGTTTGCTGACGTGGTACCTCCGGCTAAATAAACATTATTATCATTATCTACAGCACAAGCGTAACCATAATCTCCATCAGTTCCTCCATAATAAGTTGCCCATTGTCTTACACCCGAAGCGTCAAATTTTACAATATATGCATCAAAAGTGGAGCCTCCTTTAACGGTTTGGTGCGCTCCGGGAGTGGTAGGAATTCCTTCTGTCTGACCAGCTAAATATACATTACCCAATCCGTCTGCTACACAAGTGTGTCTAACATCATGTCCTCCTCCTCCATAATAGGTAGCCCACTGCCGTACGCCGGCGGAATTAAATTTGACCAGAAACCCATCTGACGCCCCTCCCATATAGGTATTTTGATATCCTCCCGAAGCAATCGTAGTTGTATTATTTGTTGTTCCCGCTAAAAATACATTCCCCGCAGTGTCAGTTGCACAAAAAGATTCTAATCCTACACCTACAGCACGGCCTCCATAATAGGTAGCCCATTGAAGCGTGGGATCAATTATTAAAATTTGGTTAGGGTTATAATCTGCCAATTGGAATGCTATTACATCATCTTTAAGTTTTTGAAATTGTGTTTTAATTTCTTTATTATTTTGAAATGAAATAGGATTTTGTTCTGTTATTTCACCCAAGCGGTTTTTTAAAGTAATACCTCCATCTTGGTTTAATTGTAAATTTTCAACCCAAGAAGTTTTCAGTTGTATTTGATTAGGATTACCACCAGGATGCACCACAAAATCGTATTTTACCTTTGTCCCACTTTTATAAATTACCCAATCTATTTTCGGATATACATCATGATAGATTACTTTGGTGTAATTGTGTACATCCAAAATATTATGGTTATAGTACTGTATATAGTCTTGACTTTTTCCTTCTTGGGTTATTTTAGGATTTGAATTAATCCCAACTAATGTTATGTCCATACGATAGGTTTCCGTTCGTATATCTTTAGCTAAAGCATCCATTTTTTTATTTTCCTCAATACTAGCAGATCTCTCAAGAGTTTTGTAACCTTCAGGATAATGTGTTTTATCAAATTGGTAGGCAATTCCGTTGTCAAGCAAGAACATAGTAATACCTTTATCTCTAATCATGAACTTTACTTTGTGAGCGTCTAAACCTGATATTTGACCCTTGTTTTCTTCAAAACCAACTTGACTCTTGTTATCCGCTAACAGTTGATTTGCTGATACATTCTGTGAATGAAGCGTAAAATTGATTTGTGTAAGTAGCACAACTATGAGGACTACTATTTTTTTAAATGGGTATCTTGTTTTCATAAGCTTAAGTCGTTTTTAGATGCTAATTTAGATATTTTAGTAAAGCAGATTTTTACATTTAATCTCTATGCATTATTTTCAGGATGCTTGGCTGAGACATTTTATCGGTTGGTAAAATGTAGGTGCAAATATTTTAAGACTAGATACCATATGAGTTGGGATTCAGTTTTCAGATTTTGGAAGTGGAATAAAAAGGCATCGTTCAGCAATATCCACAATGAATGGAGGCTTTATCCAATTATCATTAAATAATAAATTCAGGAGAATTGATACACAATGTTGATACTTGTGCCGTGAAACGTCGTATATCTTAAAAGGATTTAATGGGAATCACAGTGTCATAGCTTGAATAATGACTTCTAAAGAGTTAAAGTACTGCTTTGAACATCAGTTTTTATTGCATCTTCAGAATAAAAAATATGTACCGTACATACTTCACCCTCTTGTATAAGTAAGACTTTCATATAGAAGCTTTCTCTACTTTTTAAACTTGAATCTTCATGAGGTAGAAATATAAACTCTTGTTTATCAATATAAAAACCAACATTTTGTCCAATTCCTTCTAAATAGATAGAGTTGGTATCAATAACTGTGTTTTTCAACGCAGAGAACATGATTTTTAAAGAGGGAGTAGGTGATTTCTTTACATTATCTAACTTGAATTTCAAAAATCTACCCAAATACCCGCACTTTGAGTAACACTTTCGCAATTGAATTTTTGATTCCCCTGTTTTAATCAACACATTTTTTAAATCCAAAGAATCTTCTGTTTTGATACTAAAACTTAATAGAGTAAAATCTTTTCCTTCTGCAAAGGATACTGTTGACTTATCTTTAAACTTGTAGGTGATGGCAGGCCTCAAATCATTAATCAAATCATCATTCAAAAAATGATATTGCTCTATGTCTAATGAATCTGTTTCAAATCCATCAAAGTTTGTGGTTGAACAGTTCTCTACAGAATTACCACATGAAATCAGAATAAAAAATAATGGAAAAAAAAATTTCATAAATTAACTATGTGAACTTAAAATCTGGATCAAGTCTCAATTGACGAAAGTATAAATAATATCTCAATTTAGATTGCAGCCTTTTCAGTTCATTATTCCATTCTAAAAAAATCAAACTACGACATTACCAACTTATTTAAGATGCTTTTGTAATGTTTCAATTCATTAAAATGAATACCCAAAATTATTGTATTCAGTAATACCAAACCACTAATTAATTTAAGTATATCAATTGAAAAAAGTTTATCTGGACAAAATAAAAAAATCGCAATTGACCCAACATAAATAAAATAGAGAAAAATTACCCAGTAGATTGGCAACGCACACTTCACTTTAATAGTTGTTGTATTTTTTTCAACATCAGACAGTTTAATATTACATATAGGATACATTATTATTCTTGTTGTCTCATTTGAACGCATAAAAACAAAAGTGTTTGAATCAAAAATACCATTATAAAGTACTTTTCGATCACCGAAAATGGTTTCTATTTCAAAACAATTGTCCCCAACAAGTTTTTCTTTTAGCTTCTTTTCCACTTCATTTAGCTCACCGTTTACTTGCAAATCAAATCTTGTCTCTATTGTAATTAATCTCATAATTTTATTCAAAACTAGTAATGTCTTGTCTTGTTCCCGCAGATGGTGAACATAAGCTAAATGAAGAAACATATCCTGAAGCAACATGCTCCATGTCGTTTGTGAAGATATCAAAGTATGTGTATTTATATCCACATCCCCCTGAAATTGTTATAATATTCTTATTATTTAGAGTTCTATGTTCGAATTCTTCTTTGAGTCTGTCAAAATTCATGGGCAGTTAAAATTTATGCTAATGTTCTGCTAAAACCAATTTTAATTGATTTTAGATATTGTTAAGGCTGCGTTTCATTTTTTTAAAGTGGCTTCTTCCATTTATGGTGCTACATATGAACATATCAATAATTAATATTCCTTGATCATTTATTTCAAAGGATTTAAATTGCTTATCTGCTTCCCATTCAAAACATGGATCGGCAATGGATTGGGCGTTAAATTTAATCTTGTTGTCCACAACAGTCCATGTGCCAAGAATAAAAGAAGACCTCCCAAAATTCATGATATAAGTGCTATCTGAATTAAAAGTCAATTTGTATTTGTCTATTTTTAAACATTTTTTTCCCGAACTGTCAAGCACCGTTTTTAGTTTCCAAGTTCCCAATAAATATAAATCTGATTGTTTCTGAGAAAAACTAACAGCAAAGGTCAATGAGAAAAAGATGAATAGAAATAACTTCATTTTTATAATCTTGAATGTTTGTAATTATTTTAATTGATTATAGATGTAAATTGATACAATTGATATTGTTACAGCAATCACAATTCCATAAAATACTCCTTTGGGAGTAATCTTCCATTTAATATCGTCTGCTGTAATAATCTTTTTTGTTATTAAAATTCCAATTGTTGAATTGTAAACACCAATAATTCCCCCTGCAACTACTCCATTTATGTCTCCACCTATACTAGCAACTTTAATACTAATAATAGGGTAAATTGCGTAAACAATTAAACTGAAAATGGGGAGAATGATTATGGCGCTGTTGATATTCAGCTTATTATATAATAGGGTTGATAAAACATTAAGAATCGTAAAGCCTATTATTCCAAGTACTACATAGATAATTTGTTCAATCATTTTTTTCAGTTTAATTTATAATTCTCACATAACATTAACGTCTATGCGTTCTCTCTAAATTTAAAAGTAAATTATAGTTCCAGAGTTAGATTATTTTCGTTCATAAAAATTGTTTTTTAGAAGCGATAACTTAGTATGGTGTATTAGAAAGTGTCAATAATAACTTTTATTTTCATGGCTTTTTCTTTTTGCTTCCAAACAGTGCGTCCATTTCGTCTCGTAAACTCTGCTGTCTTTGATTTATTCGTTTTTTTTTAATCTTCAGTGAAACCGAAATTAGTGTCGCCATTCATTAATCGTTTAAATAGGGAATCCCATTCATTGCTAGAAGGGGTTTGTTCTAATTGCTGTAATCCAAATTCTGAAAATATTCGTGCCTTTTCAAGGTTTCCTAAAAAAACATTTATCCTAGCCAAATTTAAGATTGTAATGATGTTATCAAGGTTAAGCCTATACTTATCAAATTCTGGGTTTTTCATTTTCAAATCTGCCAATTCAATTCGATTGAATGGCCTCGGAAAGTCTTTAAACAAGTCAAAATATGAAATACCTTGTTTGAGAATCATATTGTACATCAGGTCAATTGAAAATCTAGCTTCCTCTTCATTGGTCCCATAATCCACCATTTGATTTCCATTCGTTAAATGCAAAGAATGTCGGTACACACAATCAATTGTCTTTATTTTATTAGGTTCTATTGACTCAAAAAATAAATCAGGCATAAAATCGAGGTGTATCCCAATTTCAACCCATCCTTGACCACCATATTTATCACCAAAAAGTTGAATTGTGTGAATAAAGTGTCCTTCTTGTCTGCGGAAATTGAATCCACCTCCTTTAAATCCAAGATCTCTCAACCTTGGTGTTAGGTATTTGGTTGCGTACTTTTTGAATTCGCTTCCTTTTAAATTGTGATATAGTTGGTTCTCAACATTTTTTATCTTATCTTCTTCAGAAAGATCCCCATAATTCCAAAATCGTTTTGGCAACGATTCTTCTTTTTTATTTTTTCGAAATATGTTTATCATAGTCAATTGCTATTAACGGTAAGCTATCACTCACAGACCGAATTTAACATTAATCTTAGATTGAAGATAAAACTTTAGTTTTAAGGGAAAATGTTAAACGGAATGATTCTTTCAGATTGTGAGTAATAACATGTTATAGACTCGATTTTCTATATGTTCATTCAAGACATAAACGAAATCAAACCTGACAATTCAACTACTAATAATCAGAAGGATTTAATTCAAAAATTTTAGGTTTTTCTGTAATGCACGAGTAACAATCTGGAGACTTCGGTTCAATCGGTATTGCTGCATTTGATTTATCCATTCCTTTTGAGGAAAAACTAGAAAAAAAGCTTCTCTTGTAAAATGCTCTGTTGGATAATGGAATTTTATCAAACCGAATTGTCTTATTTTTATAGATAGGTGTTTTTTCAACTGAATTGTTACTCGCATTCCAACTTTCTTGATAACCGGAAATCATGGAACCAATAATCTCAATTGCTAAATATGCGTTGTCCACCATTTCTTTCCTTGTTGTGTATTTCAAGTTCCCACCTATTGGAATTTTTATCATTGATTCTTGCCCAACAACTGCCTTAAAAACACTTCCATCTATGGTTTCAACAGATTCTTTTTCTTTCCCGACATCATCTGAAGCAATATACACATAATAGCTGATTTTGTCATATACCAGCATTTCTGGAGTAATTTTGTGGACAAAACAAAAACCGCTATAGCCATAGCAATTTATTGAGTCTACTTTTGTACAACCATCATTCATATAAAAACCAGGTTGGATAGGTTCGGAAAGTTGCTTAATGTTTTTTGTCACTTTAAATGATGAGAACATTAAAAATGCAGCCAAGGTAAAAACGACTGCTGTTACTGTAGTGTTACTTTTTTTCATTTTATTTCGTTTTAGTTTTTACTTGTTTTGGCGAAAACTTGTTTTTTTACTTTTACTTGCTACCGGTTTAGCACTTACAAACAATAGAGCACATGAATTGATACTGAACAATAGAATTCCAAGAAAGAAAATAGTACTGATTTTTAATTTAATAAGGCAAATCTAAATCAAAAAAGAAATATGTAATTTTTTGATATTTGTTTTCTTTCAGCCAATTATCCGTTGGTATTAAATCTTGTTTAATTGGTAAATTATTTAGGTTTAGTACTATTCTCATTAAGTAGAGATTCCAGTTATGTGTATCACTTCTTTTCCGGTCTAACTTGACCAGTCATTTTCATTTGTTTAAGAACGATTTACAATAACAATTTGGTTAACAGTATTTTATTGCCACAAAAAAAAGAGACAACTATTGACTAGTGTCTCCTTAAGTGCCAGCTGGAACAAAACTCGAACACTTTATTGGAGGATTTGCGTCGGCTAAGTCAATTAAAAGAACAGACAAATCAATCTCCCAAAATTTTTGAAAAATCAATTCCAAATGAAAAGCCAATAACACTAAAAAGAGAAGAAAAATCAGTAATTATGAGATAGATGATAAACTATACTTTAAAATTGCTGCACTATCAATTTTGTCAACAATATCTGATAGATATTCTATCTTATCCAATATTTCATCAATTGAAATTTGATGTTCCGATCCATATGAATATCCGACAGGAAAATATTTAAGAAATTTATCATCTACAATTCCGTTTCGATGCGAATATAGATGCCTTATTTGCAAAATCTTCTCGATAGCATCTTGGACAACAGGCGTAATTACATTCAAATCTTTAATTTGCTTATTGTCAGCAATAAAACCTTTAACACTACCTTTTTGTAATTTACCAATTTTTTGTTTAGCCCAAAACGTAATAAATTCCTGTATATCGGTACAATTTAAGACGTCTTCAACTTTAACCATTTGTTCCGACTTTAATGTCTCTGGCTTCGCCAAATAGATCTCAAAAAGAATATCGGATAAATATGTTTCAAAATTATCTACCACTGAAGAAAATAAGATCCTTGACAATACTTTCCCTTCTTTTACGCTGGTAAATTTACCAGGAGATTCTGGATACAATAGAGGTTGTAGATTATCAATCATCTTCAAAACGCTTTGGTAATGCTCAAGAAGCTTCAATTTCGAATCGGTTGTTTTAGCTTTATACGATTCTATAGATACATTCAGTGATGCTATTCTGCTGTATCCTCCAACTTGGAATATATTCGTTGTCGGATTTATTTGTGCTACTTTAGTACCCTGTCTTACAAATATTTTGCCTTCAAGAGAAATTTCATTATCTGACTTCTCAACCTTTATCGCAAACAATTTTTTACCATCATATTGTACATAACCATAATCGATAATTGGCTTCGGTGATAGTAAGTCAATTGCTTTATGAGTTATAGAGGTTGCACGGAAATCTTCACTTAAACCTGAAATCTTCAACCCTCCAATTTCGGAGACTCCCAAAATAAGCAACCCTCCGTTTGTGTTTGCAAAAGAACAGATTATTTGTGCGATGGATTTAGACGGTGGCAACACAGCTTTATATTCTAATACTTCGCTCTCTGGCTGTAAGATAATTGATGATACTTGTTCTTGTAATTCCATACGCTAGATCATATTTATAGGTATTCTGTTAATACCTGTACTTTTAAGAATTCGCCCCAATGTAAGAATATGTGGAGGGTCAACACCATTGTCAATCCATAGTTCTGAATTGTCACTATCCAAGGTATCCTTCTCAGAAGAATAGTAAATAATCACTTCTCCATTATCTGATGGTCTCGTTACAATATGGATGGATACACCATTTTTTATAATTCCTGCCAATATAGTAGGAGCAGTTTCCTCCAAATCTGTGCAATCATAATCAGGATGATTTTCCAAAAACTGAATTATGTTTTGTTTCGCCCTTTCAATACGCCTCTGAGCATAGATAAACATCTCTGTTGTTGGTGTAGAGGTATGGTAAAACTTAGAAGAAATAGCGGGGTCTTTAAATGCTTCCTCCAGTTCTTTAGGAGAAGAAATACCTAAGTTAACTAAGATTTCTTTAGTGATGTCGACTTTTTCAGTATCTTCTTGTAAATTGTTGTCGTTTTGAAGCTGTGATAACCGATTGCGTATATCCTTGATACTTTTAAATCCGTATTCTTCCTTCAACTGATCATACTCTGTTGCTTTTTTCATATTAAGGGAAATATCATCATCCTCAAGGAATAGAAACCTTTTTTCAAACAGATCAGAAAAATATGCATCAGCCTTTTCCTTGTTTTCGTTCATCCACATATAAAACTTCTTCAAAGTTTCCTTTAATTCTTTCCTTTTATCTACGTCTCTCAATATAGGTTTTATTGAAGCTGATATTTTTTCGGCGATATCTTCGATAGTTTGTATTCTATTTTCTGGCAACTCTAAAAATATGGATGTATCCAATAACTCTTCTCTAAAATCATATCCCAGTTCTGCTGATATATCCTTTAATACTTCGTCTATTTCTCCATCGTCTAAGAACAAGTCATCTTTGGTACAAAAGACTCCATTTTGATTAGGTAAGACGGGATATTGCTCTCTATTAATATTATTGTCAAATCCTTCTTTTACTAAAAATGTGATTAAGGTATCTAACCAGGATATGAACGCATCCTTATCATTAAAATCTAATTCTTCGGTGGCTTTTTCGATTGTTTTACAGTTACTTATTTCTAAAATTATGTAGGCTATAGATTTTTTATCAGATTCCTCCCATATTTTTTCATCATAATATTTTAATTTTCTTCTTTCAGTAAAGTCATTTGGATAAACCCGTTTAGAAAACTCAAAAATTGCTAACCGTTTTTCTGGAATATCTTTATCAGGAAAAAGTGAAGCTAAATAGTCGCAAACTTTAGATATACTGTCATTGTTGCCTCCTTTTATTATGCTATTTATTTCAGATATGATATTCATCTGATCCTTAACAGGGTAAGTAATGTTTTCACCGGTAAAAGCATTTTTATGTATTAAATATTCTCTTGGGTCTTTACTTATTATAGAACACACATTTTTTATTTCTTCATCAATATTCTCATCGATGTGAAGTTCACTTTTTTTCTTAAATACTTCTAGTTGATTAGGTATCACTTCGAATTTATCCGAAATAATATCTTTTATGTGACTTCCTTCGAGATTTAATAAATTGTAATAATCGTTAAGGAAGTTTAGCGACTCTCTTTCTTTTCCCTTAAGTGCATCAGCAAGATTAGCTAAGTTTTCTCGATTTTGTATTTCTTTTGATAATTCGGAAATTGAGAGCTTATAACAATCCTTCCATATGATTTCATACCATTGGTCTATATGTTCTCTTACTGGTGTATATTGAGGATACATTCTTTTGGACAATTGCCATATCTGTTCTCTGATAGAATCTTTTTCAGCATAAGGGAAATATACTTGGGATTCGGCTGCATCGTTCCAAATAGCAATCCTATCTCCATTGACAACATCTACCATAGGAGTATATAATAGTGCATTCCTGATTGACTCAACCACGTTGTCTCTAAACCAGTCAGAATCTATCCATGAATGCTTTTTTGGTGATTTTATCCTTGCTAAATTGTACAAATCGTGCCAGTTTTCATTATTCCCAACATAAGATAAAAATTGTTTGTATAAACTTACAGCACGGACCAAGACATCACAATTCAATTGAGAAACCTGATTATCTTCATCGTCTATTAGACTAACACCATCTCTTGGTTCTGTCGGCTCAAACAAGGGGCTATTTACTATAAAAGGTAAGTTTAAATCTTCTGTCCCTATCAGAGGGAAGTCCAAATGAAGCCTTGGAATATTAGCATCTAATTCCAAAGCATAGTATTTATTGTTTTTTTTTGAAACAGGGAGGATTATTTGAAGTTCTTTATCCGTTAGTGCTAAATAATAGCTTTTCGACTTTTTGCCATCAACTAGAAGATTATAGACTAAAAATTCATTTTCTGAATAAGAGATTTTGTCGATTAGTTTTACTTCATAACTGACGCTGCCGATTAACTCTTCCTCAATAGTAACAGAATTGACTACAGGTACATTAATTAAGGTATATGCAATCCCAACTTTTACTTCTTCAATCGCTATATGAGCCAAACTTTTCTTTCGATCCGTAAGCGGATAAATGAAAGAAGTTGAAAAATCACTCTTGTCAAGTATAATATTAGGTGACTTTTTTATATTTACTTCTGCCTCATTAAATGCATTATTAATTCCTTGGATAATTTCTTTTTCACCTTTCCCACTTCTGTCTAGCCAAAAGCTAAATTTTTTAAAGGTTTGATGATCATTTTTATAATAGCTTTCTATTTGGACTTTCTCAGATAAAAGGTGGGTAGTCATAAAACCTGTACCGAAGCGTCCTGTTGTTTTATAAATCTGTCCAAGTTGTTCAACATCTCTATCTTTATCGCTGGAAGAATATTTCCGTATCAACCCTCTTATATGCTCATTGGTAAAATACCCCTTATTATGTGAAAAGATTAATTCTGTATCGGTTATCTCAATTGTGATATCAACTGATTCACTATCTTCATTACACAAACTTGCATTGTCTTTAGCGTTTTGTATAAGCTCCCACCCCAGTCTTCGAGCCGTGAATTCGACATCAATTTTCTGCCGTATATTCATCAGCTTTTCCAATATTGACTTTGCTGTGATTTTATTCAATTCATCTCTTTCAAATTGAGAGAAAATTCCATCTGCTGTGCTCATGTTAAATTATGTGTTAATTACCAGTAGCTTACATTATTTCACTTTTCTTCTTCGTAATAGATTTTATAGTATTTTCGACCATCTTTTTCTATTCCTTTTTCGATAAGGTTTTTATCTCCATGAATATAAATATCAAAATTTCTATCAAGCTTTAATACACTTTTAAAAATTCTCGACTGCTTTTTAACTGCTTGGGATGAAATCTGAAAATTATCCGAAAGTTCGAGTTCATTGTCTTGTCTATATCCATTATCAAACTTCCTGAAAGACTCGATAACATTACTATCTCCAAATACTTCCTCTTCAAATTCTGTTTTATCAAATGTATCGTGCTTTTTAAAATAATCAACGGACTTATTTAAAAAATCTATCTGATCGGCTTTTGATACTTCAAAATCCTCCGTCAATTGCTTCGTCACGAATTGTTTAGTTATTCCTAAAAACTGATTGGTTTGATGATATTCGTCTTTTTTGGGTCGCACACTCAAAAAATCATCTTTCCAGTATTGTGCCTCAGAAATCTTGTTCGTATTATCCACTAAAGAAACGATAAAACCATCTTCCTTTTGCGTGTCAAATATTAAACAACCTTTATCTAATTTATTGATATTAAGTCCAACTACATCAGTAAGGTTAAATCCTGTTGAAGTGGAATCGACCTTTAAAATAGTCTCTTTATTTTCGGATTTGAATATAGCAATCCCATTGACCAGTTCGTCATCAACTTGACAGTCTTTCAAATAGACAATACATAATTCACCAGATTTAATATTCGGATGCGTGCTTTTATCATAAAGATATCTACCGGTATTTTTAGACTGCTCGACAAAAACACTTGTATCCTGAATATCTTTTACTGATAAATTGGTAAACAGGGATTCAGTTCCAAAGTAGGGTTGAAATAAAATTGATACAGTTCCTCAGCTTTAAGGCTGTTTCCCAATAATCTTTTTAAATGATCCTCTATTTTCGTGAAATCTGTAAGTTCATCTGAAAATTTCACACCATCTTCATTGTTTTTATTTCCAATAAAGTGAACAATGACCTTTTCGATCATTCCTAATGATATGTTCTGCATAAAGTTTAAGCGCTGTATATATTTTGAGGTATCAATCCTCTTCCATCAATAAATTCATCCACTGTGTGAAAATTCGATAATTCATTATCCAACCAGTATTCTTGTGGCGCATGTTCTACCATAAAAATTTGGAAGGGCTCTTTTTTAGAGGCATTTATGTAGCTAATAAATGAGTTTAATAATGTAAAAGCATCTATCAACTTTGATTTATCATCATTTCCTTTTTGATTATCTCCGGTATAGTAGGGAATACTTGGCTGGTCAATAAAAAGAAACTGGGGTACGTGTTCTTGTTCAACGTTAATCATGTGTTCATGCAAACCAAGATAAACACACAAGTGCATAAACATATAGTTGGATTTGCTACCAACATTATCTAACGGAAAAATTTGTCCGTCAGGATAAAGTTGCAATACCATTTTATCTGGATTAAAATCTACTCTACTATTCTTGTAGGCTGGCAACGAGTTTAGCTGATTAAAATTACGTTGAATACTCTCGTTCAAAAGTGTAAGCATATTACGTTTTATCTGTAAAGTATCTGAAGGAACTTTCGAAAGAGTTTCTCGTTCTAAGTTAAGACTGTTCAGTCTTACAGTATCAATTGGCTTACTAATTTCACGTTTTATGATTTGTTCGTAAGAAAACTTAATTTCACCAAGAGCTATGAATTTTTGACCTTCCGCCTGATTATTTTTATTAATGGCTTCCAGTTGTCCGATGCGTGCATTGATTGATGAAAGTTGTTCTTTTAACTCTTTCACATCACCTTCTACTTTAACCGGTTCAGTTGCTTTACGGGATAATGAGCTTTTAATACGGTTCAAAGAAGTTTCCAAAGACTCGATAAAAAGCTTAGTCTCATAAGAGTCAACCAGTTGATCTGATAGATTTTGATTTAAGAACTGTATCGGTTGCAAACTGTCTGCTGACTTATTTAAGCTTCGTCTATATTGATCGTATTCTTTCTGGTACTGGGTGATCGCATTAATTTGCCCTTGCACGCGATATCTATCTCTATTCAGCACATCGATTTCTGCAAACAAGTTTGAGTTTGATGCTGTTCTTTTTGTATTTTCTATAATATCAGAAACTATAGCTAAGGCTTCATCTACGCTTTCAAACGTATAATCGTATTCAATAAAGTTATTCTGCTTGCACCGGTCTATCAACCTATAAACATCTGTCTCAAAATTCTTTATTTTTGTTTGATTTCCTTTTTCAATTTTTTGCATAGAAGCCAACTCTCGATCAATTTCTTTTAATCTCTCTAAAGCCTTGATATTATCCATATCATTAACCCCAATAACGAGATCAAAGATGTGTGACAGCGCTTTATCATACTCGTCTTTGCCAAAAAACGTCGTATCAAAATAAGTTTCAGGAGCACCGATAACGGTTTCGGTTAACGCATTAAACAAAAGAAAATGCCTATAGGAAACATTGAATGGTGCTTTTCCAGATTCTTTTCCATGAGGAAATCTTAAGGCATCCGTAATCCCGAATTCTTTATCAAGGAAAGATTTCGCTTCTGCAATGGATGTATTACTCTCCAAAACTTCAGGAAATGTTCCTAAATGCATAATTAAATCAGCAGAAACTGCACCCTTTTCTGGTGCTTTCCTTATGATCGAAATTTCTTCATGATTTATTGTAAATCTAATCCCAAACCATAGCACTTTTTCATAAATAGTGTTCGGAATATTTACTTTGCCTGATAAAAGACAGTAGTCAATTATACTCCAAAAACTTGATTTACCAGTAGTAGCGTCACCAGTTATAACATTAATTTTATTGGGTTCAAATTCGTAACTCTTTGTCTCAACAATCTCCGTATTGAACCAAAGTTTAATTTCATGAAGTATAAATTTCATAATTGGACTCTAAAAATTTTATAAAGTTTTTCGGTTGGGTAATTCTCAATAAGCCTCAAAAAAGCAGGGACGGTTTCATTAATTTTTGCAAATCGATCACCCATATCAAGATTCGAAAAATCAAATCTGTTGCTTGATTCAATTAGATCGCTTATTTCTATTTGATTTGCTTTTTTCAATATCATTAAAGAATTAATCATGACAGGCAAAAGAGACAGATATCTTTTATTGAAAGACACAAAAATTCTAGGTTGAGATTCTATGAACTGTGATAAACTCATTTCGTCGTTGAAGTTTTTAAGTACATACCCAGTAGTCCTGTCGTCCAACAGAAAAGGTAATACGAGACAGCAACGAGGAATATCTATTTTTCCTACTTTACCTATTACCGATAAAAGGACACAGCTAGCTACAGCCTCGTTATTATATACATAGTAAACTTCCTTCATTAACTTTTATATTTATTCTCCCAATCTAAATGCCAGCCTATTTCAAGATTATTCGACAGCGCATAATAATGACCATTACTTGAAGGTATGCCTAGGGGTGGATATCCTGCGATGTTTAAGTTTTGTTCTCTTATATGGTTGATCAATTCTATTCCTAATTCCTTGATTTCATCTTCAAAACTTTCAAGTGTTTCTCCGTTGTTTATTTTATTTTGAATTGTTCTGTATCTTGCCTTAAAACTATTCTTCCAACGTTGGATGCTATCTCCTTTAAAATCTTCAATCTCTGTTGGAAGCAAAAAGTTTTCATCAGACCAATAATTAAAATCATTTAGAAATTTTAGCATTTGAGTTGTGTAATCCCGAATATCATTTGAGCCAGATGTAATCTCTCCAATATCTAAAAGCTGTATTATGAAAGGTTGTTCCTCCAGGTTTTCAGGCAGTAACACCGGAAGGTTTCTCGGTGGTAAGGGCTTGCTTTCGAAAGCAGGCTGAAAACACTTCCCAAACTTTTTATTGAAATCATCACAGGTGATCTCAAACTTCTTTCTATCTTTTATATCAGTATATTTTGCAACATTAAGATTTGAAGAAAGGCTTTCAAAAATAGAGTCAACGAGTTTTTCTTGCCTTACATTTTCAAGAATTCGATCTTTGATTTTCTGAATGACAGAATCGGCACCTGTTTCAATTGTTAATTTAGTAGCAAAAGTTCTAAATTTCCTTTTGCCCATTGACTTAACAGTTTTAATATAATTCTTTACTGTTGCATCCTTAGTTTTTTTCTGCAAATCACTTACACAGTTCCATAAATTATCAAGATCATTGTCAATCCCAAATTGTACTAGAGCCTTAATAAAGACATTATCTTGATTGCTCTTATTTGTAACAAGGAGGAACGAATGAGTTTCAATAAAATCACCGTTGCTAACGTCAGTCTTAATAAATTCCGTCCAATTACTAAGTGTTTTCCACAAATCAGAATCTAGGTCAGTAAGATTTTGAATTGATCCGTCACTATTAGTTGCGATCGAATGCTTAGTCTGCAATAATACTGATGTACCATCCGGCAAGTCTATATGGATATCGTCTTTGACCTCAAACCCAATCTTCTGACCGAGCTTTAATTCCAATGCTAAAAACATAAAATAGTAAAACTGATAGTCAAATCCTATCAATTGAGGACCCGCCGTATGTTGTTCTAATTTTGATGTCATTCCATCCATTTTTTCGTTAAGTCAATAAGCAAATTACTCACAATATCTTTTGGTCGTCTCGTGAGATACTCATAAAAATTTCATAATCCAAAATCAGGTTTTTCTAAAAGACGATTCATTTGCTTAATAATAAGTTGAATCATAAAGATAGTCCTTTTTTACCATAAAAACATATCACATAATCAGATGTTTTCAGCAAACCCTATAATAAGTTTATGTGTGCAGCAAAATCATATGAAATAAAATTACGTCCGCAACCTATTGTGAACAATAATTGGAGTTATAAACGAGAATTTTGTAAGCACGTGGTTGCATCCGATTTACTGCGAAAATACGCTTCCGTCCAAAGGAAAAGGATGGGTATTTTCGCGCTTGCATAAAGCCCAATGAATTGTCCTTTTCAATCTCCGCATCATACTTATTTTGAGTTGAAATTCACTGCCGAAATTTACAGCTTCGCTATTGTCTTCCTGAAATTTTTCCAAAAGAAAAAAAGAAAAAAGAAAGTATGATTTTCCGTGCGGTCAAACGGAAAAAACAAAAGGAAACGGAATAAGTCCCGGAGGGTGGCAAGGCGAAAGTATTGTCGCTAAATATCGGTACCTTATTTGCCTTGCCATTATGCCGTAGTCTTTTGGATTTCCGTTAATGGCCGTACGATATTTACGACCTTTTTTATTGTTTCTTACCTTTTAGGATTTACTGTTGTAACTACTTAAAATCATGAAAAACGGTCCGAGTTTAAAGCAGTTCAAAACAGCTTAAAGTAATTTCAACCAGGGTCCCCCACGAGTTCCGAGTATGGGGGCAAGATCGGATTGTTGTTAAACAATCCTACATCTTGCCGTTTGCTGCTTGCTGGCAAACTGACTATCTTAAATGAATCGCATAAGATATGCTTTTTAGAGTCCTTCAATTTACTATTAAACAGGCAGGAATTTTAACTGGCTTAAATTAATTAGAGCAGCATGCATTACTGTTTCATTTGTCTTTTATCAGAATGATAAAGATCAAAATAACACGCTCGATTTTTATTGATCGCTATCCGTATCCAGGTTCAGCATTGCGCGCAATTTAGCATTCTCTTCCTCCAATTTAGTTATGTATTTCCGTTGGTGCTCAAGTAGGTACTCGGGAACAGCATAGTTAGTAACGATATTACCATTTCCGGTTGCTCCGTCATTAAAAATAAACACCTGTTTTTCGTCCGATTCGTATATCTCACCGAGTGGAACTTCAAGTATCTCTGCAAGCTTCTGCCATTCATCCATGGAAATACTTTTTTCACCGGATTCCCTACGTTGATAGTTGGAGGCATCCATGTTCAAAAGGTCAGACATCTGCTGTTGTGATAAGCCTTTTCTCTTGCGGAGACTGGACAAATTTTCTTTTTTCATGGGCGTTGATTTTACCAAAAATACCCACCGAAGATAATTAATTGATGCATATGAAAATTGCTTTTTGCGAAAAATCGCAATAAAATCGCAAAAGGATTTTTAGGATATTACCAAATTGATTTTTAATATTGCCCTCATCAACGGAATGTTAAGGCAAGAAAAAAGCTGTTAACCCCTTATAGCTTCATTAACCGAAACATTCATTTGGGAAAGCCGAAAACCACAAAGAGTAGGCAGAATGTTAAACCTTTAAAACCGTTTTGAAAACAGGGAAGCTGTAAAGAGAACCACCGGGACTTTTCCGATCTGAGCAGCCCGATTTTCAAACATCTGTATTATTTCCGTTTCAGGAATTTAGGTAACAAATCAACCAATTACCATGAAAATCATTGTACTATTACTATTCATTACCCTATCGGGTTATCATCTGCACGGACAGCTGACAGGCGGCCGTGAAAACAGTCAGAAATCCCCTTCGGTAAGTGAAGTCGGGAAATTATCCGGGGGCATCTACTCGGGCGATGTCAATACCTTTACCGGAGGGCATCAATCCTCCATTCCGTTAGGAAGCGTTTCCACCCTTTCAGGGCTTGGCTACACGCTGGAACTCAACAGGGGAAGTTCCTTTTCATTCGGAAGCAACGAACCTAAAGTCAAAGGACTCCTGTACGGGGACGGCTGGGAGTTGAACATCCCGGTGATCACGGTC
>JAHBUB010000018.1 GCA_019638285.1 Cyclobacteriaceae bacterium
CGCCAGATGAGTTAAAGATCGAAAAACATGTAACATATCGTCCCTACGGGACTCACAAAATATAGACTTTTACATTACCTACATTTAGTCCCTACAGCACTACTCTCGATCACAAGTCTCCCACCTGCCAGCACACATGCGGAAGACGCACGCCAGCTTGGTAATCACACTTCAATTTTTATTTAACCGTTTGTTCCTCAAGGCTATTTGAGGATAGGTCTTTTATAAATATGGGGAGGAACTACTTATAAATACTCAGACAATATACCAAACACTGGGTATGGTCTCCCAGTGCTACCTCTGTTATCTATGCAAAAAGATAAACTAAATAATGAATCAACAGAAAACATATGAGGTGTTGTGTGCTACAAGGATGAAAACTGTATTCGTTCTCAGCCTGGTAATGGTGGGTCTTTTACTTCACACCGAGTCCTGCGCTCAGCTCAGTGAAGTTAAAACCGATGGAAAAATATTTAGAACAGCACTTTACTATGGCAAAATGACCAACGAATGGTCAGATAAGGTAGGAAACGAAAAGTTCAGCGCAGTTGTACTGGATATCAGCAATAGCCGATCCACTTATGGCAACTTCAAGTTTCAGTCTAGTCATCGTTATAAAATTTTGGGTGACGTTATGGCGCTTCTTTATACCAAACCTGGAATTGGTGAAAAACCCACCCCAGGTACCCCCACCCTTACCAGCGTACTTGGCTGGCATAACTACGGACTGTCTTTGATCTCCACCAAATACTTTCAGTTTTCTGCTGGGGGCCATATTGGGGATTACTATTATGGAATTGAGGGACTGCATACTTCAAGAAAATCTGATAAGAATATAGACGGCACCATTTATTACTACGGAGGTTTTGGGCCTTTGGCGATTGTGGATGTTAGTATTCCTGGCACACCTTTAGTAATTCATTATGAAGGGTCTTACGCATTCACCTTTGGTGAAAAGCCAGTGATTCCGGATCAACAACCAGAAATACTCAATCAAATGTTTGAGCTAAGACTCGACAAGGTATTTTTCAACCTTGAAATAGTGAGTGGCCTCAACGACTGGGGCAACAGAATAAAAAGACAACAGTTTGGCATCGGTTTCATGTTTTAATCCTAATCCTTCAATGAAGAATTTATCAATTTTTATCCTATTACTATCTACCCTATTTTCATGTGTAGACGAAGACGCTCCAGGTTCTGAATGTGGAAAGTGGGAAGTGGAGATCAACAACTCCGATGCTACAGTAACTGTAGAAAACGGATTGCTGATTGTTGATATTAAGAATCCAAAATCAAAAAATGATGTACGCCTGATTCAACGTCAGACAGAGGCTGATAACCACAACGACATCTCAATAGGAATCACCCTCAAAGATTTTCAATGGACAGGTGTTGATGGAGGAGCTTCCCGCGATGCCCAGATCAGTGCTTCTGTGGCTTACAAATCAAGCCCGGACTCTCCCATTCTCACTTCGGTATATGGGGCTGACAAATCCACTTTTTTCGTTGAAGGCAAAGAAGTCTTTTCAAGAATGCAAGGCTTTGGAAGAGTCCCTTATGAAGTACTTTTTTTCGCTAAAGGTGAATTAGCAGCCTTTGAAAGAGACGCCCGCACCTTTCCCATGACGCTACTCTCAGTGGCTCCCAAGGTAGTGTATGTCGATTTTGGAATAGATCCCTTCATCACCCGACAGAACCCTACTCAATCCATCCACTATGAAATTGACATCATCAAGTTTGAACAATACACCAAACACCCAGAATCCAATTTGTGATGGTAACTGGAACAAAAAATGGTGATAAAAATTATGGACTCGCACATGATACATTCGATTGCAACTCGCTAAAGTAATTATGAAAAATCTGAATAAATATTTAATCGTCCTTTCAACTGCCATTGTACTATTATTCAATGTTGCTTGTGAAGAGCAGCCTACTCCTATAGAACCCTGCAACGATAATCAATGGGCTACTGCCACTAAAAATGGAGAAGAAGTATGCTTGGGTGAAGCCGAAGCGATTTATTTCAACCCTAACACGGCCAATGCTATCATCGTGTTTACCGCTGGAAATGAGCAAACAGGTGATCGGGAAATTAATGCCGAATTCTCTATTCCTATTGATGGCATCGCATTGAATACACCTTATCCTATTAAATCAGGGAAATTGTTTGGCGCAGACCCAATCACATCGGGCTCAATTACATTTTTGGTTTTTGACCCTCCCGCTCAAGGTAAAGTAGGCTGTATCGCAGGTACTTTCTCATTGACAGCAGGCACACCAAACGGGCCAGTTACTTTTGAATATACCAACGGAAAGTTTGTGTATAACAAAGGAACGGTTTACGAAGAGGATAACCTTGGAGATACCGGCTGCAATCCATTCAAATAAATACACATTTCAATAGCTGACTATATCCAACATGCATACATTTCTTACATCTGCCTTTAAAAGTATTTTAATCCTTACTGCAGTTTTATCCATTCAGTCGTGCTCTCTGTTTGAAGAGGAGGATGAAATTTGTAAGGTGACGGCAGAACCCCTGACCCATGATAACTTAAAGGTGACGGAAAATGCAGTATACCGAGGAGCGGGTGTAGGCACCGTTACTTACCTGTCCAGCACATGTAGTGATGATGGCACTACCAACGCCACCTGGACGTACAGTGGAGAAGCTCTCTTTGATGCCGCTACAAGTTATACCAATGCAGTTCCTCCTGCCTTAATCTTTGACCAGAGTTCGAGTTTTGAATTCCTTACCAGCGGCACCCTATGCGTGCAACTTACGGCATGGGGCGATGCCTCTGCGAAGTTATGCAAAGCGGTGAAAGTGCACAGAAAGCATGTTTGGTCGCGCTATCAAAAAGATTTTCCGGGAGGAAAGAGCAAACAACAAGTGACCATGAACATTGCCGGTGATGTGTACAGCGGCTTCGGCATGTTCAACAACTGGTACAAGTTTGATACCACCACTTTTGAGTGGGCACCCAGAGCAGCTATTCCCACCCTCCTTGATTTTAATGCTTTCGCTGGGTTCTCCATTGACGGTACAGGATACCTGGTGGGTAATAATTCTAAGTTATACGCCTACTCTCCTGGCGCAGACACTTGGATAGAGAAAGGGGCTTTACCAGAACTCGTTTCTACCGTTCTTAATCTGGGGGCTTTCGATGTTAGGTCTGAATACAGTTTCTCCGTGCTTGGAGCAAGCACAGGAGGAAAAGGATATTTTGGCCTCGGCAATCAGGATCGTCTGTTTGAATATGACCCTGCAGGCAACACATGGATAGAACTGACAAAGAAACCAGTAAAGGGTATATTGGGAGATCACACGTTTGCCTATAACGGAAAAATATTTAGCGGTCAGTATATATACACCATTGCTACCGATAGCTGGGTTAAGGGCAATGATAATTTTAATGTTTCCGTTGGGTACTCTCCAGGCTTTGTACCATTCAATGGCCTAATGTATGGTGGACTCACTGGAAAGACAGTGA
The DNA here is from genome assembly GCA_019638285.1 of Cyclobacteriaceae bacterium. Classification (GTDB taxonomy): domain Bacteria; phylum Bacteroidota; class Bacteroidia; order Cytophagales; family Cyclobacteriaceae; genus ELB16-189. The sequence goes on from JAHBUB010000018.1 coordinate 3,498, forward strand.
CGTTTGATGGTGTAAACCTAGCGACTCTTGATCTGGGAGGTGCCAATCAGTTTGTTCAGGTTCCATTGTTAAGGAATGGTAACGGAGCCTCCACTGGCAACTTTATTATCTTCCCTCGTTTGATGGGAGCCAATGGTTCAGACGAGATGAAGATGACTTATTATATAGACAGGTAGACTGTTCTGCGCTTTACAACCCATTCAGTGTGCTGGGTCACCCTCATGCCGAGACTCTTGTAACAGCTGTAGATCGACCTCCACAGAATGGTCCGATATTGCTTGCCAATGAAAAATAATGCTTTGTGAAAATATTCAATAAGCTCTATCTTTCCCGCACAAGAAAGATGAAATACCGAATTCTATTGGTGGATGATCACCAAATTCTACTGGAGGGTACAAAGGCCATTATTGATGGCGCCTCTGATTTGTTTGAAGTAACGGATACAGCTCATACTCCTGAGCGAGCTCAACAGCTTTTAAAAATCAATGATTACGACATCTTAATTACCGATTATGAGATGCCTAATATGAAAGGTATCGAGCTGATCAAGATAGCCAAAGCCGTCTTACCTGAGATTAAAACCATCGTGTTGAGTATGCATGATGAGCCTGCTGTAATAAGAGAGCTTCTTAAGGCGGGAACAGATGGGTTTATTTTAAAGAAGGATACCCACCAAAGTATCATAGACGCACTTGATAAGGTAGTACGTGGCAAGAAGTTCCTCAGTGAAGATGTTTCAGATATACTTATTCAGGGGATTGACGAAGACAAAAACAAAGACCTGACACCCAGAGAGGTTGAAATCACCAAGTTGATCGCAAAAGAAAATAGTACCAAGCAGATTGCGGACATTCTCTTTATCAGCGAACGGACCGTAGAAACTCATCGGAAAAATATCCTCAAGAAAACAGGCACCAACAATGCAGTGGGACTTGTGCGCTATGCCCTTAAAAACAATTTAGTTTGATTTTATTGCATCGCTTTCTTTTTGCTCTGCCCGAGTGGTAAAGGTACCAATAGCGATAAGAACCGCTGACCCCTTTCTTCCTTCCTGCGTATCAATTTCCATTGTTCCTCTTATCAGATTCAGTCTGGTGTTAATGTTTCTCCATCCATTCCCCTGGCTGTTCTTAAATTTCTCTATGTCATAACCTATTCCGTCATCTTCAATAGACAATACAAGTTCATCCTCATGATTGCTCAATCCCAAATAAACATGGGTGGCCTGGCTGTACTTCATGATGTTGGATAAGAATTCCTGAATGATTCGATACAGAGAAACTTCTACTACTTCGGGTAAGCGGTCTTCAGCATCCAAAACAGAAAGCTTTACCTGAAGTTGATTGGTGTTGTTAATTCGTTTGGCTAATTCCTCCACGGCAGCAACCAATCCTTCTTTCATCAACGTTTGTGGCATCAGGTTAAACGCGATGTTTCTGATTTCGTTGTGAACATCCTTTAGCAAGTACGTTGAGTTTTCATACAACTCATCTCTTTTGTTCATATCTCCGTTGAGCTGGCTCATGGATTGAATGTTCAACTGAAGCGCTGCAATGAGCTGCCCCATCCCATCGTGCAAGTCAGTGGCGAAACGTTTTCGCTCCTGCTCCTGTGAATCGATCACCGCCTTTATCTGTGCTTCGCGCATTCTTATTTTCTGCTCTTGAAGTACCGACTTGGACCTTTGAATGGATCTGTAACGCAAGAAGTTGAACACAACAATTACTAAACCCAGAAGTATCAGCAAACCAACAATGAGGAAAGTGTTTCTTTCGAGCGAAGCTGTTTTTAATTCGTTCTCCTGATTTAGAAAATTTATTTCCTGATCTTTTTCCCTTGTTTTGTACTGCGTTTCCATCTCCACAATATCTTTCGACTTTTTCTCCTGGAACATAGAATCCTTCACAGCAAAAAATTTGTTCCTGAAACTCAGCGCGCGTTCGTAGTCTCCCCTCGCTACAGCAAATTCATATTGCGTATTCATGATCTCCGCAATTACGTTTCTCGATTTGATTTCCTTTGCCCTCATCAGGGACGAGTCCATATAGACTTGAGATAGCGAAAGCAAACCTTTGTGTCCATAGGCGGTGCCAATGTGATAGTAATTTAACGATTGATTGTACTTATCGCCTATCTCTTTGGCGATCACTACTCCGTCTTGCGCATAACCAATTGCCCGGTCATACTCTTTCACCACATTAGAAACAGCAGCTGAATTGGATTTACAAAGAAGCAGCCCGCTTGTGTACGATGCCTGACTGTAATTCAGAGAGGCACTGTCCAGATAACTTCTGGCTGCAATTAAATTGTTTTGGGTAAACATGATGCCACCAATATTGATGTACATATTGCCCACTTCAATGGGATCTCCCAGTTGTTTTTTCTTCTCCATGGCCTTGTTATAAAACTGCATTCCCATTTTATCATCACCATGCTCCATATAGGCTATGCCCAGGTTATTGTACGTGTTGCCTGCCACACGGAGGTAGACTTTTGCCCATAAGGGCTTTGGCTTATAGGATCCAATTATTTCAACTGACTTATACAAGTAGAGAATGGCGGAGTCAAATTGTCCAAGCAATTGATGGCTCCTCCCTACATTGGAAAGCGATGTGATTAAACCCAAAGAATCCTTCGCGGCTACGAATAAATTGTTCGCATCATAGGAGAGAACCTTGAACCGTTCATATTGGTTGTCCTTTCCGTAAAGCGTTGCTAGGTCAAGCATAACCTGTCCTTGCATTACCCACTTTTCTTTTTTACCAAATTTTTCAATGGCCATAGTATAGTAATCAATGGCCTGATCTTTTTCACCCTGAGATTCATACCGAATACCCTTCAATGCGGTAATCATTGCAGCCGACAATTCCTGATTAATTTTGAGAGCGGAGATATTACTCATCAACTCCTCTGCAATAGTAGTGTCTATCGGGGCATACTCTCTTGCCAAAAGCCAATAAGTATCTAGCTTTTCTTCGGGCGAATAGCTATGAAGTGCTTGCTTTAATGAATCAGAAAAAATAACATCCTGAGCGTGAGATGTGTGGAGTACTCCAACGAGAAAGAGAGAAAGCAGAGCTGAAGGAAAATTCAAGGTCAAGCAGTTTTAAGGCAAAAATACCCAATAGTAGGTAGTGCAAAATTACCACAAAACACAGATTGAAATCACTCCCGACTAAGAAGATTTATAAAACTTAATTATAATATAATTGTAAGCATCCGCTGCAGCAGAATTTATTTCATCCACAGAAACAATTCCCTGACCATCATAGAAAAAAAACTTGCAAATATGAAGCACATCATTCTAAACACAGAACCTCCACATCAATATGTGAAGGTTCTTTTATCCTATTCAAACTGTAAATTACTCCGACCTGAGACTTTTAACAGGATTCACTATTGTGGCTTTTATACTTTGGTAGCTTACAGTTACAATTGAAATAACAATCGCCAACAAAGCGGCAATGGCCAACGTGAACCAACTGATTTCAATTCGATAATAGAAGTTTTGCAGCCACTGATTCATTACACTATGTTGTGCGCTCGGGCGGATTATCTAATCTTTTCTTTAAATCTTTGAATCGTCAGTTTAATAGGCTCCTCAAATTGAAAGACATATTACAACTTAATCTTGATTCCTCCATTCACTACGAACCCGTCTACTGGGGCGTAGATGTCGCGGAAGGTAGGATTGGTAACAGGCCCCGTGAAGATGGTGTCAAAGCGGGTTTGACGGGTATCCCCGAAATTCTCAAAGTTGAGGAACAAGGAAAAGTTCTCCCACAGCTTCTCTGTCATCAATCCAAATATCCAGTAGGATTTGCCTATGGTGCCATCGTTGAGTTTTTGCTGGCTAAAGTAGTAGCCTTCCAATCCTATTTTCAGTTTATCTTCTACCTCATACATCAGCACATTGTTAAGTCGGTGTTTGGCCACCAGTGGAAAGGTGGCAGTAGTACCATTGTAATGGGTGTTTACATCGGCCAACGTATAACCAATAAAGAGTTTTAAGTCATTGTAGGTCAACTTCACATTGGTTTCTATGCCCTTTGTATCAATGAGTCCTGAGGGTTGTTGGTATTCGTAAAAACTACCTGCGGGTGTAAGTATCAATGGATTATCTATTCGGGTGTAAAAGAACAGGGTATTGATACTGAACGTCATGTTATCGGAGAGGGGCGTTTTATAATTGAAGTCCAGGTTCCCTCCTGTTGATTTCTCTGCTTCGGTAGTAGCCGTATTAATGGGCAGCACATTCTGGAATTGAATACGCTCTGCATCCTCCGTGAAAACCGTAGGTGCTTTGTACCCCAGTCCACCTCCTACTCTGGCGGTGAGTTTCGGATGCAGTTTAAACATGGCCGATATTCTTGGCAAGGCAAAGAACCCGTATTCATTTTGGTAATCTCCTCTTAGTCCAGTCTCCAAAGTCAACAGATCAGAAGCGTTCCAGGTATTCTGCACGAAAACACCTACTGTGTTATAAGTATAGTCAATGGCCTCGGCCGGAGTTACATTATCTTGTTTGAACTGATCGGTCCACACATTCAATCCTGCCACCCACTCCGCCTTCGCTCCTTGCTGATGATAAGCCAACTCACTGAAGGAGGACAATTGCACACCTGAAAAACTATATGATGGAATTTTTATCCCTCGGTCGTAGTAACTGACACTATTCCGGAAACTCAGTGTACGGTTTCCATCAATTTTATGATCAAAGCCAGCTTGTGAACTTACCCGTGCAGTCGTGTTTTCCTCAAAGTAAGGATTCGGATAGGTGGGCTTCCCTTCGATGTAGTTAAGGTCGCCACCAGTACGTTTTTCAATGGTGGTGTTCAATCCCACATTGAAAGATGTGTTCTCATTGAGGTAAACAAAAAGTTTTGGATTCAATGTATAGCGATCAAACTTTGGGATGGCCGTCAATCCAATATTTGCTGGATCGTACGGGGTGCCATGATTGGAGGAAGCAAAAATGGTGGTCCCTACTTTTTTGAATTTTTGGGAATAGAAAGCACTTGCATCCAGTCCCAATGCGGAAGTGCCATTGAGCATCACGTTGAATTCTCTTTCTTCAGAAGGAGTTTTAGAAACCAGGTTTACCAATCCTGCAATGGCACCACCACCATAAAGTGTAGAAGAAGCTCCCTTGATCACTTCTACCTGTTGCAAGTCAAGCGGCACAATTTGAAGCAAACTCAATCCCCCAGAAAATCCGGAGTACAGCGGCATACCATCACGCAGGATCTGCGTGTATTTTCCATCCAATCCTTGAATGCGGATGCTGGAATTGTAAGATGTGGCAGAAGTCTGCTGTGTTTGAATGCCCGTACTCTCATTCAACAACATTCTGATATCGCCTGGCTTCATGTTTCCTTTTTCTGTCAGCTCCTCTCCGGAGATGGCTTCCACCCGGGTAGGGATGTCGGCAATCGTTCTGCTTGAGCGCGTGGCCGTAATGATCACTTCTTCCATTTCTTCATGGCTGTGCGCCAATAGAATTTCTGTCGGTGTGGCGGAAGACAATGGGAATGAATAGGTTTTGCGTTGCGTCTCGTAGCCAATGTATCGAAACTCAATGGTCTGCTGACCGTTGGGGATGTTGTTGATTTCAACGAGACCGTTAAGATTGGCAGTGGCGCCATTGTTGGTGCCCTGTACAATAGCGGTAGCACCTATCAAGGGCTCACTGCTTTCGCTGTCTTTGATGAATGCTTTAAAATTGTTTTGTGCCCATACAGGGCTTATCATAAAAATTGTCAATAATGACAGAATAATTCTTTTCATTTCAGATAAAAGTTAATACTTAAAAAATAAACCGAAGGATCCCGGTTGAATCAATTATGGAGGATTAGGTATTCACCATTTTTGGCGGCTGCCAGATGGTAGTGAAGCAATTATCTACAAAAAGAATAATGCCTGAATTTACATTAACAATCTTTTGCTCTAACGGTGCTGGAAAAATGAAAACCTCAAATAAAGAAACGAAGCCTGTACAAACACCACAAGTCAGAAAAGGTGAACAAGTTTCATCTGTATTGTTGTGATTATCAGTTTGCTCTGTTGCCATCTTTTCGTCATCACAATCATCATCACCACAGCAAGGCATTGTTGATAAAAGCATCACAGACAATGAAAGTATCAGACAGAAAAATTTCATTGCATCAAATATAAGAAAAATAGCAATTTGAAGATGAGGGGAATGGAATGCCTTCTGCATTTCTTTGTGCCTTCGTATAAAAAGAGGACTGTTGCACAAAGAACATTAAGAAGAAGAGAATTGAGCAGTGAGCGTTATCTTTGTACATTGTGTTTCCTGTGTTTTCTTTTAAATTCACCACGATGGCTATTACATGTTTTGTTAATATATTGATCAAAATAAAAAGATGAGAAGGCAATTTATAATTACTTCGGCAATATTGATTTTAGGATTGTTTGTGATTTCAATATTCTGGACTCCCATATTGTGGACATTCATTTTAATAGGTCCCCTATTTCTGATTGGCGTGAATGACATGCTTCAAAAAAGACATACGATCAGGAAAAATTTTCCTGTTATCGGTAATCTCAGGTATTTGTTTGAAAGCATAAGGCCGGAGATAAGCCAGTATTTTATTGAGTCAAATTCAAATGGAGTGCCCTTTAGCAGGCAGCAACGCTCCCTCGTATATCAGAGGGCCAAAAATGAGCTTTCCACCCAACCATTTGGCACCCAGAACAATATGTATGAAGTGGGATTTGAATGGGTAAATCATTCTTTAAGTCCCACTACAGTAAATCCTGAAACTCTAAGGGTAACCATTGGCGGACCGGATTGCAGGCAACCCTATAATGCCAGCATTCTCAACATCTCCGCCATGAGTTACGGTTCGTTAAGCAAGAACGCAGTACAAGCATTAAATAAGGGTGCTAAGCTAGGCGGCTTTGCTCACAATACCGGTGAGGGTGGACTTTCGGAATACCATTTAATGCATGGAGGTGATATTATCTGGCAAATAGGTACCGGATATTTTGGTGCCCGCACTCATGAAGGAGAATTCGATCCGAATCTCTTTAAAGTGAAAGCGAATCATGAAAATGTGAAGATGATAGAGATCAAGCTATCACAAGGAGCCAAACCCGGTCATGGCGGTATCCTCCCTGCTGCGAAAGTAAGTGAGGAGATATCTAGAATTCGTCATGTGCCCATGGAAAAAGACGTATTGTCTCCACCGGGCCACTCCGCGTTTACTACCCCCTTGGAAATGATGGATTTCATTAAAAAGCTAAGAGATCTTTCGGGTGGTAAGCCAGTGGGTATCAAATTGTGCATTGGAAAGAGAAGAGAGTTTATCGCTATATGCAAAGCCATGGTGGAGACAGGAATACAACCTGATTATGTGGATATTGATGGTAGCGAAGGCGGTACGGGTGCGGCACCCATTGAGTTTTCGGATAGGATTGGCACTCCATTGGTAGAGGCACTTTCGTTTGCTCATAATGCGCTGGTGGGTTACGGCTTAAGAGATAAGGTAAAGGTGATGTGCAGTGGAAAAATAATCAGTTCGTTTGATGTGATCAAGAACCTAGCCATAGGTGCCGATGTGTGTTACTCAGCCAGGGGCATGATGATGTCGATTGGTTGTATTCAGGCATTGCTTTGCAATACAAATAAATGTCCCACAGGAATTACCACACAAAACCCACAATTGGTTGCAGGACTTGATATAGACCTGAAGGCCATTCGAGCAGCCAATTTCCATAAGGAAACCATTCATAGTGTTGCTGAGATGTTGGGTGCGATGGGCTTACACTCCACCACAGAACTAAGGCCATGGCATAGGATGCGCAGAACGGACTTCACGGAAATAAAACATTATGGCGAAATATACTCACAACTTAAACCTGGAGACTTGTTGAAGGAGGAAATACCTAAAGGCTGGGAACGTGCCGTTTTAGCAGCTTCTTCATCTACTTTTAAGAATGTGGATACGGATTAGTCATTGAAATCGCACTCAACTCATTGATTTTTATTCGTCAATTCCGCGGCAGAAGAATCCTCAGGTAGAATTGAGATTCAATTTTTTATATAAATGTATCCGTTCAAAGATGTAGCAATTAACAACCAGATAAAATACGGTACTATTAAAATAGATAGGAGTTTCAATTCAGACCAGTAAAGGAATAAAAATACGCCAACAAGGACAGTAAGGCCGGTGATTAAAAATAATCCAGCCAACACATTGTGATAATAGAAGAAGGTAGGATTCCAACTTACATTTAATATCCATTGAATTGCATACAAACCAATGAGGAGACTCTTATTCTCTACAGTGGGCCATACGTAGGCCATATAAATTCCAAAACAAATCATGATCGTTGTCCAGGCAGCTCCAAAAACCCAACCGGGAGGAGTCCATGGTGCTTTCAAAATATTTACATACCAATCAGAGGTAACTCCTGAGCTTGTAAACAATCCACCTATTGCGAGGGCCGCAAAATTGAGTGCCAAAAATACAATGAGCCTGATAATCATTTTGCTTTTTGTTTAAAACGTCAGATGTGTGAAAAATGTTCTAGCCAGTAATATATCCGCTTCAAAGCGTTGTTTCACCTGTGGGTGTTTAGTCCTTAGTCTTTAGTAATTGGTCCCGTGCCTTTCGTATTACTTAAGCATAGACTCAAGACCAGATACCAAAGACTATTTGATCAACAATACCCTTTGATTAATCGGATACAACCACTCTATGCCCCTCTCAGTCACCACTGCATCATCTTCCAGCGGGATGCGCAACTTCTTTCCACCCCATTCAGGCAATGGAGAATACGCAAATAACTCTATTGATAGTAAGTTGGTTGGTTTTACTGTGTATTTAAATCTCACTGGATTCCATTCAGCGATGCTTGGCCCTAGGCCATGTCCCCAGTTACCCACAGAGTGACAACCAATGATTACATTTGTTTTTCCATCCTCACTGGGTTTGTTAAAAGCGATTTTCGAAAATCCAGCTTGCTCCAATGCCTTATAAATATTGCTCATATTTTGCTCTGCGGTAATACCCGGCTTGATGGTCTGCTTGATAATGTCCCGTACTTTCACGCCTTGATTAAATGCGTTCTTAATGCTCTCCGGTACATCCGTTTCTCCTTCTTTTAATACATAGGCTACTCTCTTCATGTCGGTGTACATATTCATAAGGCCCACACCCCAATCCAACATCAGAATATCACCGCGTTGTATGATGCGATCGGTAGAGGTAGCCACAATGCCATCCGGACCTGTAACATAGACGGAAGGCATACCAAACGAAGTTTCCAGGTTGTTTTTAAATTGTTGCTCCCGCATCCACCAAGCTACATTTTCGAGGGTGGTGACACCGGGTGTAATCACTTCATTGGAAAAAGCTTTTTCTGCAATGGTATAAGAAAGCATACCAGCTTCGGCAAATGTGGCAATCTCGGTAGCCACTCTTCTAGATCTGAAATCAGACACCAACTTTTCAGCAGACACAAAACGATCTTCGTATTTTTTGCCCAGGGTTTCTGCCAGATGATGGTACATGGTATAAGACAATCCATCAGCTCCTCCAATCATCTTAGACATGTTGAGCCCAATTCTTTTCGGATCGCGTTTAGTGACAAAGTCTTTCAGCTCGCTTTCACTACCGAAATAATCATAGGATCCCCCTCCTTCTAAAAACCCTCCATCAATACCCAATGCGACACGCTCTATTCTCGGCTTTCCAATGTTGGTAAAAATATAATATCCGTTTTGTCCTGCGTACCCCTCTCCCATGTCGTGATACAACGGATCAAAGTTGCCTTCCTTATTGGTGATGATCCACATGTCAATGTTGTTTTCTTTCATCACCTCTGGAAGGATCAGATCAAACTTATCGTTGCGTATTTGATTCATTACCCGCCATCTTCGGTACGCCTCTTGAGAAAATGCAGATTGAACCATTAACAGGGTGATCAGAAACAGGAATGTTTTTTTCATAGTGTCATTGTATAAATTAAAGAATTCAAATTCAGTTATTGACCTATTAGGTATTATTGATTTTTTTGATTCACTATTGTGGGAAGGACATCCTAATACAAAAGTAGTTTTATTGAACAAGCAAAATTACAAGTATTCACTTTACAGAAGCTCCTTCCTGACTTTCATTACAATTGATGAATTCCACCCCACTTGCTTACCGCTAAGATAAACCATTTCGCTTATTCCAGGTGAGTCAAATATATATCCATCCAATTAATTATTTTTAATTAATATCCACAAGAACGCGTAAATTATTTTCACTAAATCAAAATATTATGAAGCGATTGTTACTGTTTTGTTTTTTTGTCCTCCCATTGTTTATTAATGCGCAGCAGGTAAAACCTGCTCCCGATCGAAAAGCAGGCGAAGGCGAAGGCCCCTTCAATAGAATGGTAATCCGTGGGGCTAATCTCATCGATGGAACAGGCGCTCCCGCATATGGCCCTGTGGATATCGTCATTGAGGGTAACAAGATCAAAGATATTGTATTGGTAGGTTCTGCTAAAGTACCCATTGATCCTGCAGGACGGCCTGCCAAAGGTGCAAAAGAAATAGATGCGCATGGTGCCTATGTACTTCCGGGCTTTGTCAACATCCACACGCACGTAGGCGATGTACCAAAAGCACCCGAAGCGGAGTATGCTTATAAACTTTGGATGGGTCATGGTATTACCACTATTCGTGGCGTACCAGCCGGAGATGTGAACTGGGTTGAAAGTGAGAAAAAACGCAGTGCTGAAAACAAAATTGTAGCACCTCGCATTGTCAATTTCCAGGTGCCGGGAAGCGGTTCCGACTGGAAGGGCGGGCCTGTAACTACACCTGCAAAGGCACGGGAGTGGGTAGCATGGGCCCATGCAAAAGGTGTAGAGGGAATTAAGATTTTTAATATGGATCCGGAAGTGATGGAAGCCGCCATAGATGAATCCCATAAAAGGAAAATGGGTTCCGTAGCCCACTTATCGCAAATGATGGTAGGCCGGGTGAATGCACGCGATGCCGTTGCCTTGGGATTGGACAACCTTACTCATTTTTATGGGTTGTTTGAATCACTGTACAAAGATGAAGACATACAGCACTGGCCCAGAGATTATGAATACAACGATGAGCAAGATCGTTTCAGTCAGGTTGCCTATCAGTGGGATAAGATTTATCCGAGGGGAAGCAAACAATGGAATGATCTCATCCAATTCTTTCTGGAGCATAAGACCATTCTGGATCCTACCATGACGGCCTACCTGGCGGGTCGTGATGTGATGCGTGCGCGCACGGCAGAGTGGATGCCAAGATATGTGCTTCCCTCGTTACACGATTTCTATGAACCCAATCGCTTAAACCACGGGTCTTACTTTTATAATTGGACGACATGGGAGGAGTTGGCCTGGAAGAATTTCTTTAGGGTGTGGATGTCATTTCTTAACGATTATAAAAACGCAGGTGGTAGGGTGACGGTAAGTGATGACGCCTCCTTTATCTATAACTTATATGGTATTGGGGTAATAGAAGAAATGGAGTTGCTTCAAGAGGCCGGCTTTCATCCTTTGGAGGTGATACGAGGCGCTACTTTTCATGCGGCACAAGCCATCTTTGAACCCAAGGGCAAGCCCATTGAGTTCGGAATGGTCAGGCCAAATATGTTAGCTGATTTGATCATTATCGATGAAAACCCCGTTGAGAATTTAAAGGTACTTTATGGCACGGGATTTCCCAGATTGAATGACGCAACAGGTAAAGTAGAACGAGTGGGTGGTGTAAAATACACAATAAAAGATGGTATCGTATATGATTCTAGACAGCTGTTGCGGGATGTCGAAGCGATGGTAAAAAAACAGCAGGACGAGCGCGCCAAAAAATAATTATATCCCTAATCATAAATCAGCCTATCCTACTGCTTTTTTAGTGAGGTAGGCTGATTTTTTTGAAACGACATCAGGCAAACGGTCAACCAGAAAAATCCAGTCGGCTCTTGCTATAGCCACCTGTATCAATTTTTATAGGGAAATGACCACTTTTTAAATATCTTAGGTGGATAATCAAATTACATTTAAGATGAAAAGAATTTTACTAGTTACACTCTTGTCTCTCCCTGTGTGGGTGTCTGCCCAGATGATTGGTGCACCAGACCGCAAAGCAGGTGAAGGCGAGGGCCCTTTTGATCAATTAATTATTCGTGGTGTAACCATGATCGATGGCACCGGGGCACCCCCCACTGGTCCTGTTGACATCGTGGTAGAAAATAATAAAATCGTTCAAATCAGATCTGTTGGTGTGCCACATGTTGCCATCGACCCAGCAAGACGCCCCAAACTGGCCACTAAAGGAAAAGTAAAAGAAATCGATGCCACTGGTAAGTACCTTATGCCGGGTATCATCGACCTTCACGTACATACCGGAGGACCAGAGAAAGCGCCTGAAGCAGAATATACTTACAAGCTTTGGATGGCCAATGGTATTACTACAGTACGCGGAGTACCTACCGGTGAGTTTGAATGGTCATTAAACGAAAAAAACAGGAGTGCGAGCAATAAAATTGTTGCTCCACGCATTGTCAACTTTCAAATACCTGGAAGTGGTAAAGAGTGGAAAGGCAGAAAAATCAACACTCCTGCAGATGCAAAAGAGTGGGTGCAGTATGCGAAAAAGAATGGCGTAGATGGATTGAAGCTTTTTTCTTTCCGTCCTGAAATCATGAAAGCACTATTGGACGAAGCCAATTCTTTGGGAATGGGTAGCACCGCTCACCTTTCTCAAAGTGGTGTGGCACAAATGAATGCTTTGGACGCTGCTCGTTTGGGCATGACAGGCATGACTCACTTTTATGGCTTGTTCGAAGCAATGTATGAAAACAACGATATACAGCCCTGGCCTTTGGATATCAACTATGGTGACGAGCAACATCGCTTTGGTCAGGTAGCCCGTCAGTGGAATCTGGTGAAACCCCATGGAGAAAAATGGAATGCGCTAATGGATGAGTTTCTAAAGCTGGATTTTTACATTAACCCTACCATGACCATATACTCAGCTGGTAGAGATGTAATGGCAGCGCGCAATGCAGACTGGCACGCCAAGTATACCTTGCCCACACAAATGGATTTCTTTACACCCAGTCGCTTGAGTCATGGTGCTTACTGGTTCGACTGGACTACTCAAGATGAAGTGGAATGGAGAAACTTTTATCACGTGTGGATGCAGTTTTTAAATGAGTATAAGAACAGAGGTGGAAAAGTAACTGTAGGCTCCGACTCTGGTTTTATCTATCAGTTGTATGGGTTTGGTACCATACTGGAACTTGAGATGTTGCAGGAAGCTGGCTTCCATCCTTTGGAAGTAATCCGTGCAGCCACCATGTATGGAGCGGAAGAAATTTTCAAGCCGTTGAAAAAACCTATTGAGTTTGGCGTTATTCAGGAAGGTTTGTTGGCAGACATGATCATTGTTGGTGAGAACCCTTTGCAGAATTTAAAAGTACTTTACGGGACAGGTGCCGTGCGCCTGAATGATCAAACTGGAAAGCCAGAGAGAGTGGGAGGTGTAGAATATACGATCAAGGATGGTATCGTGTATGACGCAAAGCAACTTCTCAAAGATGTTGAGAATATGGTGATTAAGCAAAAATCAGAACGTCCTTCAGGTACCAAAGTGCCAGGACAGCAGAACTAATTTTAATTTTTAACGGTCTGTTTCATCCACTTTGTTGATGAAACAGACCGTTCTTTTTTTAATGAAAACAATACTAAAAATCTAACTGATTATCTTTTCCAGATAATGGGAGTCAATATGATAGGTCTTCTTTAAAGAATTGATTTTATTCTGAATGGCTTCCTGACTGATTTTATGATTTCCCTTTACCCCCACCAGCATGGTATTCTTCCTTGTGTGTTCGCTGGAGATAAACTCAAAGATGTTGGATTTGTAATTGTACTTTTCAAGAATCAAAGCGCGGATGGTATCAGTCACCATTTCAAATTCTCGTTCTTTGAAGATGCCATATTTTAATATCGGGTTGATGTGCTCCTTTCCCTTTAGCTGCTGCCTGATCTGCTTGTGACAGCATGGTGCACATACAATGAGTGCAGCATCTGCCTTGATCCCTTTGGCGATGGCATCATCGGTGGCCGTATCACAGGCATGGAGCGCTATCAGAATATCTACTTTTTTTAACGCATAATCTTCGATGGAGCTACACTCAAAATGAAGCTGATCAAATCCCAACGACTTAGCAACGCGGTTGCACTGATCTACAAGATCTTCTCTCCTCTCTATGCCCGTAACCGAAACCTCATGTTGAAGTTTGTTTTTTAGATAATCATACAACGCAAAAGTAAGGTACCCCTTTCCAGCTCCCATGTCCACAATGCTGATGGGTCCAGGGAAATCGGCTGACTTGATGAGATCTTCCATTATCTCCAGGTACTTGTTGATCTGCCTGAATTTGTCCGCCATCTTGGGAATGATTTTGCCCTGCTCATCAGCAATACCTAGTTTTATCAGGTAACTATCCCCCTCTCTTGCCCGTTTTATTTTTTGCTTATCATGCATCTTTGTGGATACCATCTGGGTGGCATCTGTGGTGGTGATTACCATTTTTCCCTTTTTGGAAATAAGCAACACCACATCCAATTGGGTGGTAAATAATGTTCCTATCTTAAATTCGGTACTTAGCAATCCCTTTACCTTCTCTACTCCTTCAGATAAGTTGTAGTTCTTTATTTCATCTCTGGTTTTGTAATGAAAAGTAAATGAAAGTTGCTGCTCCCCTTTCAGCATTATCAGTTTGACATAGACATTTATTAATTCAGACTTTCTTGCCGGCTTGCTTAAAGTCAACTTTACAAAATCACCGTTCGCAAGGGTCTTCTTCAGTTCTTCGATCCACCGTTCCAATTCACTCATACTTCAAATTTATCAATTCCTGACTTATTCATTCATTTTTTCGTCTACTCCGATATAATCCATTTCAAAATGCAACTTATCTGCTCGTTGCATAGTCTAACCTTTAACGCGACAAGAAAACTATGTGGAAAAACTATCTGAAAGTTGCCCTGCGCAGCATGAGGAATCAAAAATTCTATGCCTTCATCAATATTTTCGGACTTACTGTAGGGATGGCCACTGCCCTTCTGCTATTACTTTACATAGCGGATGAAATAAGCTATGATCGTTTTCAAAAGGATGCGAACCGGATTTACCGTGTAGGCATTATAGGCAGGCTGGCAGACCAGGATTTTAATATGGCCACTTGCGCTGAGCCCATGGCCAGAACATTGGTAGAGGAAGTGCCAGAAGTAGAAGCTGCGGTCCGAATTCGACCTGTCAATCAAGTCATTGTACAATATGAGGACAAGGCCTTTACCGAAGACTGGGTGCTGCTGGCTGACTCTAACTTCTTTTCCTTCTTTACATTCAATCTAATTGAAGGCTCAGCAGATGATGCACTAAGAGGCCCCAACAAAATGGTGCTCACTGAAAGCGCGGCAAGAAAATACTTTAATTATCAAGGCAAAGGCGACACAAGCCCGCTGGGAAAGATTATTCTCTACGGCACACGACAATTGGCATGTGAAGTGACCGGTATTGTTCAGGATCCACCTGTCAATTCTCACTTTACCTTTAATATGCTACAGTCCATGGAAACCTGGGAAGGCTCCAAAAGAACCCAATACACCAGCAACAGCAGTTACACTTACTATAGGTTAGCCGCCAATGCCAATCCGGATATACAATCCAAACTTGACGCCATCGTTGACAAATATGTAGGTCCAGAAATTCAAATGTATCTGGGTATCACCATGGATGAATTCCGTGCGCAAGGTGGTGGCTATCGATACGTACCAGAACGACTCACGGATATCCACTTGAAGTCTACTTTTGGAGAACAGATTCTACCCAACGGCAACATCCAATACCTTTACATATTTGGCGCTATCGGTTTGTTCATCATTGTGATTGCGTGCATCAACTTTATGAATCTCGCCACAGCGCGGTCTGCCAATCGTGCCAAGGAAGTAGGAATTAGAAAAACAATAGGGGCTGTCAAAGGACGACTCATCGCACAGTTCTTTTCTGAGTCGATATTATATGCCTTGCTGTCACTGATCATTGCTTTATTTACAGTATGGGCCATGCTTCCTTTGTTCAACCAATTGGCTGGCAAATCCATCACACTTTCAGCACTGCAATCCATTCCTTTTGTATTGGGTATGCTGGGGCTAGTGGCCATCGTGGGGTTTGGAGCTGGAATTTATCCCGCCATCTACCTTACTTCCTTTCAACCCGTAGAGGTTCTTAAGGGGAAGGTGCGTGCCGGCTTCAAAAGTAGTGGTATCCGAAGCCTTTTGGTGACGCTGCAATTCACCATCAGTATCGTACTCATCATCTCTACCCTTGTCGTGTTTGAGCAGGTAGACTACATTCAGAACAAGAACCTTGGCTTTTCAAAAGAGAATGTTTTGATCCTGGATAACGTGAACAAGTTGGGCAACAACAAGAAGGCGTTCAAGGATATTCTGCAAAGACATGAAGGCATCAATTTGGTGAGTTATTCCCAATATGTTCAACCCAACATTGGCAATAGTTCTGTTTTTCGCCCCAGTGGAGAGAATGCCGAAGACATCCTTTTTGTTTATAACACGGTGGATGAAGATCACTTGCCCACAATGAAAATGGAGCTTGTCCAAGGGCGTAACTTTTCTAAAGAAATTGCCTCCGATTCAATGGCTGTAATTATGAACGAAGCTGCTTACAATCTCATCGGATGGGATAACATTGAGAATAAGGAAATAAGAGAATACAGGGAAGAAGGTTTAATCCCCTACAAAGTCATTGGTGTTTTGAAAGATTTCAACTTTGAATCGTTAAAGAATAAAGTAAGACCATTACTCTTGTTCTATGCTCCCGAAAATCAAATGATCAGCATTCAACTCAGTGGTGTTGACTTACAGGACAAGGTAAAATTTATTGGTGATCAGTGGAAAACACTTACTGGGGGCGCGCCCTATGACTATGTATTTATTGATCAGGAGTTTGATGCTTTGTTCAGGGCCGAGCAACGCATGAGTACAATCTTTACGGTCTTCACCGTGCTGGCTATTGCTATTGCCTGTCTGGGGCTTCTTGGATTAGCTTCTTTTACTGCAGAACAACGTGCCAAAGAGATTGGTATACGCAAGGTAATGGGATCCACTGTAACTCAGGTGGTAGTGCTCTTATCAAAAGGCTTTACCAAGTTGGTGATCATTTCCTTTGTGATTGCTGCTCCCATCTCCTATTACGGAATGAGTACCTGGTTGGAAGGATTTGCCTATCGTATTGACATCAATCTATGGACGATTCTTGTTGGTGGTGTTTCTGCGCTGGTGATTGCATGGATTACAATAAGTTATCAATCTTTTAAGGCAGCGAAAGCAAACCCAGCACAGTCATTGAGATCAGACTAATCTAAATCACCTTTGTAAACGCATTAACTCTATTTCCAAAGCTGTCGTCTTTCTGAGCGTAAGCGAAGAATCTAAAATTATTCCAACTTGAGATTCTTCGGTCGTCCTGCGTCCTCCCTCTGAAAGACGCAATCCTTGTAAATATGATACTGAGTTGCTATTTCTCTTTTACAACTACTGGCGCTTTCCAAAAATCGCTGCTCGCCTTTTGTGAACGTGCCAACTCTCCTCCTAAAGCTGCCGTCTTTCTGAGCGTGAGCGCGCGTCCGCCTACTGGCGGGAAGAATCTCTAGCGCAAGCAAAGAATCTATAATTATTCCAACTTGAGATTCTTCGGTCGTCCTGCGTCCTCCCTCTGAAAGACGAAATCCTTGTAAGGGATGAATACTGAGTTGTTATTTCTCTTTTACAACCATTGGGGATTCTTCGGTCGTACCTCCCTCAGAATGACGTGGAGCCTTTTGTGAACGTGCCAACACTCCTCCTAAAGCTGCCGCCATTCTGAGCGTGAGCGCGCGTCCGCCTACTGGCGGGAAGAATCTCTAGCGCAAGCGAAGAATCTATAATTATTCCAACTTGAGATTCTTTCGGTCGTCCTGCGTACCCCCTCTGAATGACGTAAATTATTACTTCTCTTTTGTAACAACAGGGGCTTTCCAAAAATCACTGTTGGCTTGTTGGGATCTGGCCAGCTCCCCTCCATAGTACAATGAATTGAAAAGGATTTTGAAGGTACCATACGGCTGACCACGCCATTGCGGTCTATAGCCATGAAGGATGACGTGCCCCTCTCCATATTTCACATCCAAGGAAGCCGCATATCCATTCAGGTATTTCTCACCTAGTAAGTACCCTGACATCAGGGGGGAGCCCTGGCTTTTGTATTTTGCCAGTGCCTGTCCTTCAAACCCATCCAGGGTGGTAAATACCGGGCTGTCATCCACAAAAACATTTGCCCTCACATCTACACCCGCCATTACCGGATGTTGCGTATTGACTTCTACTTCAAGAATTGATCCGCCTGTAAAAAAATCTTTTCTGTTTATTCCCTTCACTACGTTCTTCACCGGAAGATGCAACGCCTCTATGGCAAAGTCACTGCTTTCATTAAGACATACCAACGTACCTCCCTGGCGAACAAATTCTTCCAATCCCAAGATACCTGCATCTCCCAACCCACCTTCATATTGTGGCGGAACAGATCCCTTTTTAAATCCATTTATAATAGACGAAGGGCGATCTGCAGCCATTACGATCACATCAAAACGGGACCGCAAGGCTCCTGACTGAAAATCGTTGTTACCAATATTATCAAATGGAAACCCAAAGCATTCTAACAGCCAGCGTGTCCAACCTTCATCCATATTGGGTCGCCATGGACGGTAAAGACCAATACGCGGTTTCACGGCTACTCCTTTTGACGAGTTGGTGAGTTGTGCATTGAGCGCCAAATCCCTTACCCCATTGTCCATCACACTTTTGGAGACTCCGCTGATTACGTACTTGCCATTATCATATTTCACAGTACCTCCTGCCTTCAGGGCACTGTTGATCATGCGAAATGAATTGTTTTCTTTAGGATCAACTAAAAGCGATGATCCACTTCCAGTAATCTTTCCTGCAGGCGCTAAGATAGCCGCTGCAGTGGCATTTGAATTGAAACCAAGACCAGGAGCAAAGTCTGCGGGATAAGCATCTCTGTCACCAATTTCTTTCCAATCTGTTGGGTTGCCTTTCAATGGCTGAATGGAATTTCTCACCTCTGCGGTTAACGGTGATGCCGCTGCCACTACACGGGCACCAAACTGGAGCGGCATAGTCCACCCTGCAGCATCATAGGGTTGCTCAGGAGGACCATCCGGATATTCACGCAAGTCGGGATAAGACTGGCGATCAAATACCTGACGGACCAATTCGGCATACTCCTGTTCCATAGGGATTATCCAGGTACCTTTCTCATAAGTAACTCCATCGAATTCGACAGCCTTGTTCAACTGGCCTATCTTTACGCCATTGAAGGCCAATCTTCTCAACATCTCCACGGCACTCATAGGATCACGCTGTTGCTGCGAGATAAAATAAGCATAAGGTGGCTCTTTGGTATATTTTTCTATTGTGCCTTTTGCCGATTGATATCTTCCGTACAATAGTTCGTGCCCATACTTTGATGCATAGTCTAACACTGCCAAAGAGGCCGTCTGCATATAGGCCATGGCATCACTGATTCTCCACCAGCCCCCTTTCCAGGGACTGTTGTACAATGACTCTGTTCTCAAATCTGCTTTGTCTTTTGGAAAATCATAGATGGTATAGAAGCCGGGAGTTGCATAATTATACAATGCGGTCTCTGTCCAAAAGGAAGGCGTGTTTTGTAGCACCGGCATGTAGTCAATATACCCTGGATACCAGGCATCATATCCGGTACCCATGTGCACTGCACCCGGTTGGTTGTTGATCTCCAACGATTGGGCAATGGCCATTCCAATCATATTCACCTCTCTTGCAATGATAGGAGGTGTTTGGGTAGCAACGGGTTCGGCAAAAGGGGGCAACCAAATTCTGGTAGGAAAGGGAGATGTCTGATGTTGCACGTAAATGATGTTGGGCTCCCATTCTCTCCAGGTGCGCTCCATCACACGTGATTCAATCATGTTGAGCATGTAGGCATCCCGGTTGTTGTCATGACCTACATACTTTTGGTACAATTTAGGGAGTGGTGCTACCTCATAGGGTGTTCCCACATTGGAAAGATACCAATCCGCTACCATGGTTTGCCCGTCAGGGTTGATGGTAGGGTAAAGCATGAGTACCACATTGTCCAAAATGCTCTTCATTTTTGGTGTGTCCGCTTTACTTAAGATTTCATATACCAAAGTCAGCGTGTGATTGGGGCCTGCTACCTCTGTGGCGTGAACTCCACCATCAATGTGTACAATGGGCTTTCCGGAAGCAGCCAAGGCTTTGGCCTCGCTTTCTGACAAACCTTCAGGATGTGCCAATCGCTTCGTAATGTTTTTAATGTTCTCAATATTATCGAGGTTTTGTTTGGATGAAATCAGCGCACAGTACCATTCGCGGCCTTCAGAAGTGTATCCGACCTGTATCAACTTCAATTTGTCTGTAGCCGCTTCCAGCTTTCGCATATAGGCTATGCTTTGCTCATAAGTAGCCAAGTGGAAATCAGCACCTGCTTCAAATCCAAGTGTTTCTTTAGGGGTGGGAATTTGCGAATAACCTGTTATAGCAATTATAAGGCATAAAAACCCCATCAGGAGGGTGTAAAACTTATTCATTTTTCCAATATTATTTGATCTGTAATGTTCAACACAATTTTGAACAATCAAAGAGAAATTACACACAGTACATCTGAATTTTTTTGAGACTATCATGGGAGCCCAGCACAATGAGGATATCCCCTTTCTTAATGATCGTTTCACTGTTGGGGTCGAAGATAAATCCCTTTTCAGGATCTTTAACCCCTATCACTGTGGCACCCGTATTTTTGCAGATGTCCAATTCTTTGATGGTCTTATTTTTATATACATCCTTTAACTCATTGAACATGAGTTCTTCTAATTGCAAGCCCTGGTTTTTAATTCCTGTTAGTATTTCCAGAAATTCAATCACATGGGGTTGTGTGATTAAATGCGCCATATGAATGCCACCCATAGCAAATGGTTTCACCACCTTATTGGCTCCGGCCCTATATAATTTCTTTTCTGCACTTTCTTCTGAGGCCCTTGCAATGATGTTCAGATTGGGATTGATTCCTTTGGCAGTGATGCAAATGATCATATTGCTAGAATCATCCGGCAGGGTAACAATCAACGAGGCTGCTGTATCAATGCGCGCTTTCATTAGTACCTCTTCACGGGTGGCATCTTCTTTTACAATCTGAAAATGCGGATTTTCTGGCAGGTATTGCAATGCTTGAGGACTATTCTCAATCAGAATGAACTGCTGTTTACTTTTTAACAACTCATCGCAGGTTTTCGCGCCTGTCTTTCCATAGCCCACTACGATCACATGATTGTTCACTTTCTTTGCTCTATTATTAAAAATGAATGTAGTAAATATTTTTTTGAACTCACCTTCAAAGATATAACGGCTTATCGCAGATACGATATAGGCATAAATGCCCAAATTAATTATCATGTAAGCACTGGCGAATAGCTTGCCATGATCGCTCAAAGGGGAAACTTCACTAAAACCCACCGTGGACACCACGAGCATAGTCATGTAAAAGGCATTGAGAAGGGAGTAACCTTCGAGTACTGAGAAACCAATAATACCTGTGGCAATGCTTACCAACAGTATTAATGCCGCTATTAAAAAAGTTCTGACAGAATCCCTCATGCAGCGTTAACCTCCTAATTAATTGTATTTATATTTAAGCCGTTAGCATACCTAAATATATACAATCAAGCCATCAGTAAAGTTGAAAAATAATAATCTATCGCGTCATCTGGGCTTACTGGGCCTTGCATCCACAGGGATATGTTCCATGTTGGGCGCTTCTATTTATGTGGTGCCCTTCATGATACAACGGAATGTGCCCGGCATAGGACCCTATGTACTACCTGCATTTTTGGTGGCGGCATTGCCAGCCATACTTGCTGCGCTTGCTTACAGCATTCTGGCATCGGCCATGCCCCGGGCGGGTGGAAGTTATATTTATGCCAGCCGGGGACTTCATCCCTATCTTGGGTTTGTAGCCAGCTTTTCACAATGGTTTGGACTCTCCATTGTTATTGGAGTAATATCCTATGTGATCATTCCTTTTTTCAGGGACATCGCTACCGAATTGGCTATGCCACAATTAGCAAGTGCCTTGGACAGTGGCATCATCCGGGTAACGCTCTCGCTCCTGTTGCTATGGTTGTTTGTATACGTCAACGTCAGAGGCGTAAAATCATACGAGCGTACTGTGATTCCGTTGATGCTTCTCATGTTTGCTTTAGGAGCCGTTGTTATTGTAGCGGGTTTCCTATTCAATCACCATGATTTTCAACTTGCTGTGCCAGACTTTAAGATAACCCCCTCCGATGTTACACTCAGTGTCAGTACTTTTCTTGCCGCTGCAGCCATTCTTTTTTCCAGTTTTATCGGTTTCGATTCCATTGCTCAGGCTGGAGGTGAAGCCAAGAATCCTGCTACTGCCCTGCCCAAAGCCATTGCCATTGCCGTGCTCACTGTGGGTGGATTTTACTTTTTATTTACTGCCGCAGTGTACCATGCGGTGCCCTGGCAATTTATTGCACAAGAGGCCATGACCAAAGACATCACCGCTGCAGGGGTGTTGAGCTATCTGCTTCCCTCCGGCTGGGCCATATTAATTGTAGCGGGGGCTGCCATTGCACTACTCAATGACTTACCTGCCATGATCTTGTCCGTTTCGCGGCTGATGTTTGCCTGGGCGGAAGATGGTATTTTCCCAAAGTTTATATCCAGAATAAATGCAAAACACCATACCCCCACTAACGCAATTATCGGAAGTGGCGTGATGGCATCCATCGGTATTCTGGGAAGTCACTTTGCAGGCGATTTCTTTCTAGGCATCGATATTATGGTCACCTCCATGTTAGTAAACTTTCTACTTATGTGTGTAACGGTGATCTCATTGCCGAAACATAACCCCGAACTGGCGAAAGAAGTGAAGGTAATCACCCATAGAAAATTACAATTGATACTTGCCATTGCTGGTGTGGTACTATTGACAGGCTTCCTCTGCATTCATACTTATAAAGACCTTACCTCCCAGGTGGAGCAATGGTACTTTCACTCTACTCCAGTGTGGATTATTGTAATGACCGTGGCCAGCCTTGTTTACTATAAAGAACGAAGGGCCTTGGAGAAGAGTGGTGTAGATACCAAAACGTTGTTTAGAGCGTTGCCGGAGGAGTAGGTAGATTTTAGTCCTGAGTCTTGAGTTATTAGTCTTGGGTCCTTAGTCTTGGGTCCTTAGTCTTGGGTCCTTAGTCTTGAGTCTTGAGTGGATATGTTTTAGAATAAAAAAACCTCTGCAGATATCATACAGAGGTTTTAAAGGAATGTGAAAGGTTTCATCTGATTCTGGGTTTAGTGAAACTTACTTCTTTCAACTGGACAGACTCTTGACTGCGATTGCCAAACTCTACCCGCACATAGCTTTTTACAGCTGTTGCATTGCTAAGTACTGCATCCACGCCTTGGTACAACACCTTATTGCGGTGGATCCTCGCATTGCTTAGCGCCACTTTGGCTTTTGACCAATTCTCATTCAATCCTTTGAGTTCTTCTGCCTTCTCCAGCAAAGCTGAAGGTTGCAGATCATTAGAATGAGTCTGGTACGAAGGGAGCTCCATGACTAACTGTGCAAACCTTAAGAAGTTATGTGCTCGGGCTACAAAGCTCATCTGGTTGACAGACCGCGCAGTTAAGGATTCATCTTCGCTGTCCTCGCTGGGCACAGGAAGCCTTTCCTTACCTTCTCGATACCCGTTGATCAGGCGGGAGTAGTAGTAGGCATGCGCCAGTCTTCCTGAAGGCACCTGAGAAGCTTTCATCGTGCCGATGATTCGGGATACCAGTTGGTGGAGTGCTTTAAACTCTTGTTCCCGGTCATCGGTGGCTATGCTCAGCGCATTCCGTTTAAGTGAAACATGTTGCAATGAACTTTGTGCTTCCTTGAGCAAGGCTCTCATTGCTTTAAGCTGGAGGGTTTGACGACCGGGGTTATACGTACCTCCGTACCCGGTGCAGATGTCTACTAGCCTAGAGTAGCTTTCCACGTTTTTCGCATGTGACATAACATTTGTTGTTTAAATTGTTATACATACTTATTGAACGGGAAAACCTTATGTAAAGGTTTCATAAATAAGAAAAAACTTTAAAAATATTTTGATTTATTTTTCAAACCCAAAATCTCCTTTGGCAGCAACTCCTTCTCCCCTGGTTTGGACTGCCCTGTGGCTCCGCTAGCCTACCCCCTTGACCTGGTCCCGAGGCGCTCAGGTTCTTCTCTTCACAGATGCCCTGACTGATGATGGGGCTCCTCATCGGGAATGGCCCTCATCGCTACTTTAGCTGATGTGGGTGCCTTATCGGTTGGTGCGCACAGCTACTCGGGGTAACTGGCATAGCCATTCGGACTTCGCGTACAGCTACTTGTTGTCCCCTGCATGGCCATTCGGAGCGCTGGGTACGCTCATTCGGACTGTGCGCACAGCTACTCCGGCTAGCTGGCATAGCCATTCGGTCTTCGCGTACAGCTACTTGTTAGTTGTGGGTGCAGGGTTGTGATTTGCTTTCAACAAACGATCTTTGACAACATTGGACGTCACGCACATCAGCAGCAGATTGTTGTGATTTGCTTTCAACAAACGATCTTTGACAACAAGTGTATGAGTAGTAAAATTTGCGAACACGTTGTGATTTGCTTTCAACAAACGATCTTTGACAACTCCAAGCGGGGTTCATAAACACTACTGAAAGTTGTGATTTGCTTTCAACAAACGATCTTTGACAACCTACTACTAAATAGTAAGGTTACATTTTTAGTTGTGATTTGCTTTCAACAAACGATCTTTGACAACTGTTCTACCTGGCGGGAATCAGGCCGAGATAGTTGTGATTTGCTTTCAACAAACGATCTTTGACAACCTTCATTGCTATAAAAGCATGTACTATATCGTTGTGATTTGCTTTCAACAAACGATCTTTGACAACGAACCGGTATAGTTGAAACAAGAAATGGAGGTTGTGATTTGCTTTCAACAAACGATCTTTGACAACTCTGCGTACTGGTGTGTACGTAACCTGCTGGTTGTGATTTGCTTTCAACAAACGATCTTTGACAACTAGTAGGATAGCTCCAACAAATAGCAATATGTTGTGATTTGCTTTCAACAAACGATCTTTGACAACAATTTCATTTACTCTTAAAGTAGTCCTGACGTTGTGATTTGCTTTCAACAAACGATCTTTGACAACGAGTCCAGATACACAAGTGATTTCAATATTGTTGTGATTTGCTTTCAACAAACGATCTTTGACAACGTTTACTTCATCCTTACCAAAAGAATGTTGTTGTGATTTGCTTTCAACAAACGATCTTTGACAACTGTCTTTGGATATGTAACTTTTAAATCCTTGTTGTGATTTGCTTTCAACAAACGATCTTTGACAACGCTTCATGGTAAACTCAGCCAGTGCTTCTAGTTGTGATTTGCTTTCAACAAACGATCTTTGACAACGTCATCCCATTGAAATAGTGGATGTAGGACAGTTGTGATTTGCTTTCAACAAACGATCTTTGACAACGTAACCGCTCATTTGAACATTGAATCCAAGGTTGTGATTTGCTTTCAACAAACGATCTTTGACAACCCAGCCGCAGAATTGACTTTCTCACAAGAGGTTGTGATTTGCTTTCAACAAACGATCTTTGACAACATACTATAAGGCCACGCCAAAAAAAGATCCGTTGTGATTTGCTTTCAACAAACGATCTTTGACAACTGAATTAGCATTTCTTCGGTTATCAAAATTGTTGTGATTTGCTTTCAACAAACGATCTTTGACAACGGTAATAAAGGCTACCATGGTCATTTAGTTGTTGTGATTTGCTTTCAACAAACGATCTTTGACAACTAAAGAACTCATGTAATGGGTCAACCTCCCGTTGTGATTTGCTTTCAACAAACGATCTTTGACAACTAGAGTTGTCGCGCCTGCATCTGTGGTGGTGTTGTGATTTGCTTTCAACAAACGATCTTTGACAACGACAAAAAACTTTAGGGCGTATTATGGATAGTTGTGATTTGCTTTCAACAAACGATCTTTGACAACCTAGTATCTTAGTTAAATCTCCAAACCTATGTTGTGATTTGCTTTCAACAAACGATCTTTGACAACCTGATGAGATTAGGAAACTAAATAGTCCTCGTTGTGATTTGCTTTCAACAAACGATCTTTGACAACTCAAGAAGATGTGCCTTTGCTGTCTCGCCGTTGTGATTTGCTTTCAACAAACGATCTTTGACAACACGCGCTTGGGTGCATAATTACGTTCATCAGTTGTGATTTGCTTTCAACAAACGATCTTTGACAACCAAGCAATTTTAAAGCACCTCCAAAGAGGCAGTTGTGATTTGCTTTCAACAAACGATCTTTGACAACACTTACAGGCATTTGACCAATATAAAACCAGTTGTGATTTGCTTTCAACAAACGATCTTTGACAACCGGTTGTGCCTCCAACTGTTATAAGCTGAGTTGTGATTTGCTTTCAACAAACGATCTTTGACAACGTATTGACCTCCTTGTGATGAGATTCAATGGTTGTGATTTGCTTTCAACAAACGATCTTTGACAACCAAGGTTTCTGAGGGTAGAATGTTTGAACTGTTGTGATTTGCTTTCAACAAACGATCTTTGACAACTTCCAAATCAATCAATAAAACTGCCAATGGGTTGTGATTTGCTTTCAACAAACGATCTTTGACAACAAACACATCAAGTAAATTTCTTTTACGTTGTTGTGATTTGCTTTCAACAAACGATCTTTGACAACCCTGAGCTTTCCGAGGTATAGATCACGTCTGTTGTGATTTGCTTTCAACAAACGATCTTTGACAACGTGGAGTTGAAAAGGGATTTATCTACAGAGGTTGTGATTTGCTTTCAACAAACGATCTTTGACAACCGTATATAGTCGCTCGGCATTTTCCGCTCCGTTGTGATTTGCTTTCAACAAACGATCTTTGACAACGACAATTTCCTCGCGCACCGGCTATCGTTTGTTGTGATTTGCTTTCAACAAACGATCTTTGACAACCGTGAGCTGCTTGATCGACTCGAGCTCGTTCGTTGTGATTTGCTTTCAACAAACGATCTTTGACAACGGTTACTACCTGCAGCACCAGGCTGATGTTGTTGTGATTTGCTTTCAACAAACGATCTTTGACAACGCTTGCAATACTTACCATCATCGCTGCCGTGTTGTGATTTGCTTTCAACAAACGATCTTTGACAACTAGGACAGCGATTGCAGGGTGGTGAAGATGTTGTGATTTGCTTTCAACAAACGATCTTTGACAACTTGATCTGGCTATGCGTGTGCAGCGCAAGCAGTTGTGATTTGCTTTCAACAAACGATCTTTGACAACAAATACATTACCTGTTCATTAACATCCATGTTGTGATTTGCTTTCAACAAACGATCTTTGACAACGGTATCCGTCAAACAGAGGTTAATTGGTGCGTTGTGATTTGCTTTCAACAAACGATCTTTGACAACTGGATTATTTAAATATTCTCCTTCGTGCTTGTTGTGATTTGCTTTCAACAAACGATCTTTGACAACAAAAATACCCCTACGCATCCAAAGGCGAACGTTGTGATTTGCTTTCAACAAACGATCTTTGACAACAATCCACTATATTTGTACTATGAGGATATAGTTGTGATTTGCTTTCAACAAACGATCTTTGACAACAGCTCTCCCATCCATTCATTCTCTGATTTAGTTGTGATTTGCTTTCAACAAACGATCTTTGACAACGGAGAAAAATTTGCGAACACTAAACTTAATGTTGTGATTTGCTTTCAACAAACGATCTTTGACAACAAACACCGCAAACACCTGCAGCATTATGTGGTTGTGATTTGCTTTCAACAAACGATCTTTGACAACTCTTAAAAAACATGGACAACACATTGGATAGTTGTGATTTGCTTTCAACAAACGATCTTTGACAACTCAGTATCAGCAACATCATCAAATACAATAGTTGTGATTTGCTTTCAACAAACGATCTTTGACAACGGAATCAATGATAGGTTTATGTGAGAAGTAGTTGTGATTTGCTTTCAACAAACGATCTTTGACAACTGAAGCAGCGGACTTGTCTGCAGCTACAGCGTTGTGATTTGCTTTCAACAAACGATCTTTGACAACTGTCGGTCCCATGCCAAATTTGTACACCAGTTGTGATTTGCTTTCAACAAACGATCTTTGACAACAGTAAAACCCTCTACCCCTGTTACTTCTATGTTGTGATTTGCTTTCAACAAACGATCTTTGACAACAGATTATCTATAATTTACCTGATTATCAGTGTTTTACGAGTATAATCGTTGTCAAAAAATCTGCTAAAGTTGTCAAAGGGAGCCTCCGAAACCTAGAAAAGCTCAAGCTGCTGGGGTATCGGAGGCTTTTCTTTTTCCACTTTTCCGTAAAAAATCTGCATCATGCCAAACTGTTTATCGGTAACGGTGAGTATGCCCACGTGTCCCCTCGGTGGAAGGTTACGCTGCACCCGTTTTACATGCACATCGGCATTTTCGCGACTGGCGCAGTGGCGCAAATAAGCACTGAACTGAAACATGGTAAAACCGTCTTTCAGCATGCTTTTTCTGAAGTCGGTATAGTTCTTTCTATCCCTTTTGGTTTCTACTGGAAGGTCAAAGAACACCATTACCCACATAACGCGGTATTCATTAAGGCGCATGATTAAGTTGGCAGTTCGGGATAAAGCACTTTCTTTTCTGTTCCATCAAAACATTTGGCCAGCGATGCCGTGGTGCGCTGGGCTGCGACCATCAATGGACTGCGTTCGCCATTGATTCGAACATCCATAGTAGCAATGCCAAGAAGTTGTTTTTTAATGGAGGGATTGAGATCGTGATAATCTTCACCATTTTTAATTATTTCGCACACCACCGCATCAGCAAAAGGCCGATACGGTTCCATAATGTCATCAGCCAGACAATAATGATTGTATTGATTGCGGTGATGGATGCCCAGTGTGGGTAATAGCCCCGATCCTACCAGGCTGCGCGCAATGATCGCCCTTAAAATGGCATACGTATAGTTCAGCAAATTATTGGGTGGTATGCCCTCACGCTCACGCTTGAAACCTTTGATTTGCGGAAAAATGTTCTTCCAATAATAAGCTGCTGCGCGGGCTTCCAAATTATCGGGATCGCCTGATTTCACATCTCCTACCCACTTGGTCATGTTGGTGGCTTCGTATCCAAAGCGTTGAAGTAGAAATGCCTGATTCGAAATTTTTGCTTTAATGGTTTGCTGCCATAGTTGCTTCACCAATGGCTGACTGGCATTGAGTTGTTCTTTAAACTTGGCCGATTGCAATTTGTTGCCTGACAAATTAAGCATCAGTCCGGTAGGGTGATGTGTTTTGTCGCAGGAAATCAGTGCTACGTTGTTTTCAATTAACCCATCGATTAAATACTGGGTGATGGTGAGGCGGGTGTGATCCAAGATCACCACCCCGATATCTTCGATAGGAATTATAGCGTGTACTCCTTTTTTAAAAGATTCCGGTAACGTTTCGTTTTTCTCTACCTCGGGCAAACGCAGAACAAGCTGATCGTCTTTGCGGCTCAGGTAGCCGGGGTTACCAAAGTAGAGTGTTCGTTTGATCATGATGTTTCGCTGAAATCAGGAATATTGTTTGCAGTCTGTTGGTGAAACTGAATAAACTGCTGCAGGTTGCCAAACCAGTTGATGACCTCCTGTTGTGCAGGCATAAGTTCAGGTAAGAGAAAACCGTGGTACGAACTCCATGGCCAATTGGTAATCTGTTTTACGAAACCATGTTTGACCGGATTGGCGTGGATGTAATGAATAACGCTTGTAAAGTAACTATCTCTAGTGATCTCTTTCCGTTTAAAGTTGGGGATGAAAAGGCTACCTCTGCGGACGTACATTTTATTAAAAGATTTGGTGTAACTGTTAAACAGGTTACTAAATTGTTTGGAGATTCTTTTTTCGATGGAGTTTAAACCTCCGAGGTCTTGTTGCCTCGGAATAAAGACCTCGGAGGTTTGCGGGAAGGATTTTATAATTTCTTCCTCAGTTTTAATTCGCACCAGCAAATGGATATGGTTTGGCATCAGGCAATAAGCCAGCGTATCGGCTACTGGCGGAATAAAATGATCGTACCGCCTGAGAAAATACCGGTAGTTCTCATCCGAACGGAACAGGTTCTCGAAGCCGTTGGCGTGGGTGTAGAGGTGGTATGTGAGTTTTGGAGCCATTCTTAATATTCTCCTACTTTCACTATTTGTCCAATATGATTGATACGGACTTTAACAACATCTTTAAGGTGCCCGGTACTTTGTATTAGTTTATAGGTAATATTTACTAATACTTTCTTATCCTCAACAGAAGTCTCTAAATGGTGCCTGAACATGTAATTTCTAGTCGCAATCTTCTGTACGCGAAACAAATTCTGGCTTATTAATTTATTATTTTTCATGTCTAATAAATCAACCTCTTTAGGGGCGAAACCTGTTTGCTCATTAGGAAATAGAAAATATTCATTTTGTTTCATTGAAAATAGAAACTTCCAACCAAGCCCTCGATTGAATTCTTTATCTATTACTGGGAATCCGGCATTCACCAACTGAACAGCATCAAAAAATGAAACAACTCTTTCTTGTAAACTCTCTTTTTCATCTTTGTAAATGGCTACATGGTGATTGTTCCCCGTACTAACAAAATCCACAGAAATGGGCTTGCCACTTTCATCCAATATCTCTTTACCCAGGTGGTCTCTTTTATAATGCAGCGCCTCTGCATTACTTACTCCACTAATCGTTACCCGTTTTATAGAAATACCTTTGTCTCTATTGAGCCAGATTGGGTTTTTATCCAAATCGGAAAATGCTTTTTTAGGATCATTTTCGTATTCTTTTAAACGGGAAAGCAATATCCTTTTTATGCCTTCATCCAATACTTTTTCAATGTTCTTTGCTTCTTTGAAGTTTTCTGGTGTTACATCCTTACGAATAGAATAGCCCTCTTCCAGCCATGTCAATCCTACTTTATCAGGCACGGTGTCAGTTTTTGAATCATCTAAATAAATTGGATTTTTAGATAGCGTATTCTTTCCTGTAAAGGCCTTTTTTGGATCATTT
The DNA here is from genome assembly GCA_019638285.1 of Cyclobacteriaceae bacterium. Classification (GTDB taxonomy): domain Bacteria; phylum Bacteroidota; class Bacteroidia; order Cytophagales; family Cyclobacteriaceae; genus ELB16-189. The sequence goes on from JAHBUB010000018.1 coordinate 34,881, forward strand.
CCATTTTCAGACAAACGTTTAACTAATAATTCTTTATAGATCGGATTGGATACCTTATTAATTGTTTCCAAATCAAATTTTGACCCTATCTTTTCTTCACTATGCACGTAATATTGGTATTTGCCGTAAATAGTTTCTTTATGAAGCTGACCCCTCGGGGTAAGCGTATCTTGAGGCTTTTCCTTTCCGGCAATTTTGTTTCTGTTTTTAGTTACCACTTTGTTTTTGGCTTTATGAGAAACTAAAATATTTTCAAGATGCTCCTTGGCTACAATTCTGAAATTTGGGATGGGAAGTTTGAATACCCGTTTACTATTTCCGTTGTAATCTTTAACTACAAGCGTTTCCTTATCCTCTATTCCTTTGATGTTCCGGTGTTCCTGATCTGCTTCATTGTAGCGCGCATTCAGGTGATTTAAATATTGGATGTGGTTGTGTTTAGTAAAAGCAACTGTAAGGGCGTCCATTGCATGGTGTCGATGATCATTTCGTTTGCTCCAGTCCACAATGCGTTCTTTAAATGTGCCGTCTTTCTTCTCCACTTTTTCGGTAAGTCCTTGTTTTTTAAATTTATCGAAATTGAGTTCCTGCATAATATTGATCAAATCCCAATCCTCACGAAGTCTATCTGTGACGCTCCCTGATGTAGAAACGACAGAACGTGTAATGTCATAAAGCATAGTTTTTGCTTTCTTAGCGATGTATTGGCTATCGCGTAGGTCACGTTCTATGAACCCTTCACCGATGTCGGTTGCTCTTTTTTGAAGCTTTTGATATTTTGCCTTGGATATACCATCTTCCTTGTTCCTTTTGCCAATCTCAAAAAGTTTCTCAATTCTCTTAATGAATATCTCTACATTTTCCTTTCCAAAATCGCTTTCGATGTAGTCAAAAGCCGTGCGGTTGCCCTTCTTTAAATTATCTTTTCGAAAGGATAGTGTTTTGTTTGAAAAACTATCATCGAATACGCGCGCTTGTGGAATGATGTGATCAATGTCAATCTGCTTACTAAATAAAACCTCTCGTGGAATGTATTCATCTGTGTACAGATCTTTATAACCATTATTTCTAAGTTCTTCGTATAACTTATATCGTATGATGTCATTACGACTTGGGTTTTTTACACCAAATTCATTTCTCAAAAGTTTAATAATCTTATCGTGGTTAGCCTTTGCTGCATTAATATTGCTAGTCATCTCGGCTCGTTCTTTGGCATTTTTCTTTAATTCACGAGCCAACTCAATTCTAATTTCATCAAATTTGAAGTATTCAATAATGTCTCCGTTTTTATCTTTTTTACTATTGACTTCAATTAATGTGTTGACTACATTAATCATTTGATTTAAAATTTTCTCAACAACCGGATTTCGTAGACTGTTTTTTTTCAACAACTCAAGTTTATTTTTCAATGGACGGGTAGCAATCTCCTCTTTGGTCCATGAAGCAGCCGAATGCCTGTACCCCGCCTGTTCACATGCTTCGCTGAATTTACTTTCATGAATATAGGGGTATATCTTTCGCATGGCTTTAGTACTCAAATTGCCATAATCATCAGACAAGGTAATGTTTGCCAGAATCTGGCTATGCTCTTTTTTAAAGCCGAATTTCTCCCTCAACAATTCATACAATTTTACATTTCCGCTTGGTGAATCATCACTTTCATACGAATACAACAAGTGCCAAAGTCGGTACGAGGCCTGCTGTTCAAATGCTTTCCCATCTAACTCCGCATTGAAATCAAGAATTTCAGTTTTAATGTTTAGCACTTCAAAAATGGATTTTATCATGTGCTTGATTTCCAGAACCGGAACAGTCAAATCATCTAACTCCACTTCATCTTTATTGGATTTTACTTTCAGTAAATCTTTTACATCATAACCCTCCAAATCAAGGATTTTAAGATATGCCTCATTAAAGACTCTATTGGTTCTGTTCCCCTCTAACTCGGTGTAGTTAAGCTCCCATTTATTCGGCTTGTAGCCCAACAATTCAATAATTTTATCCTGCTTTAAATAGCCCTTGAAATTCAATTCTTCAAACAATTGTTGCTTTGCTTGCAAATCAAATTCAAATATTTCCGTGTCATTATCACTTTGCTTTTCACCGTTTGATGCTATTCGTTTTCTGCTTCCCTTTTTTTTGATAAACACGTTATTAAGGACTTGCCAGATTTTAAACTCCTGAAATAATGGACATGATTTTGGCGCTACCCTTAACCCGATAGTCTTCTTAACATTGCTACCGTTTCTTTCGACCACAATTTCCTTGCGTTCAAATTCACAGATGCTAATCAATCTTTTTTGTGATTTCAGTTTTCTTTGATAGAATATTATTATATCCCTGATCTCTGTTTTTAAATCATTGGTTAGTTCTGTGTAATGGTTGGATTGCTCCTTCCAAATCGCTTCAAATTCATCTAAATAATCCTGACGGTAGAATACCTGATTCCTTAATCGGATATGGGGATTTCCATGCAATTGTCTATACAAAAATTGTCCCACGGTTTCCCTATTAAAATACAATTCTTTGCTGCGGTCGCTTATTGCACCGAGATAGCCACTTGAATTATTTAGATTGTTGTTGATTTCGGTAATCACGTAGGCTGCCACTTCTTTTTCTAACTTCTCTGAAATAGCGTTGCTTCTCCATTCATAAGCTCTTAATTTTTTTTCTTCTCTTGTTCCTTTATTTTCTGCTGTGTTGAATTTGTACTTTCCCCAAAACCATGCTGAAGTAGCACGCTGTCCCTTGCCTTGCAATTCTTTATAAAATTCGTGGGTAAAAATTTCGGGGTGAAACTGCTGTTGACAATCCCACACCTTATCAAATTCTACCTGTAAATCGGAACGATAGAAATCAGGTATATACTTTTTCCCTTCTTTTAATAACTCGTAAGATAATTGTCCCGGGGTTAAGCCCTCCTCATACAACCGTTTTGCGATGGCCATCCCATCAATAGCTGTTCCCTCTTCTTCATTTTTGGCCTTACGACTGCTTTTGTAGCCACGCTTTTTATTGATTGCCAAAAATATTCTCGCCAATTCTTCCTTCTCTATTTTTTTTGTAACCGCTTTTGCGCGCAAGCGCCATGTCTCATGGGTGGTGTTTTTACCGTCTTCAGCAAGCTTGGTGTTGTTAGTAATCAACCCCTGCTGCCTTAACACTTCTATAAGGTTATTTCTGCGCAACTGATAGCGGTCGAGATTTTTTCTCATACCTCGTTTTAGTGTTCTATCGGCATTTACTGAAATTGCCTTCCCCTTTTCGAAGTTAGTTTGTTCATCTGTGCTCAAAGGAATGACTCTAACCCCAATTCTTTCTATTGAAGACCGTTCAGGTACTTCATTTTCAATAACATGGGCAAACCCAATAGAAGTTGTTCCTAGGTCTAGACCGAGTATATTTTTTTTACTCATTTTTTATAATAAATTATTTTGTTAAATTAGTCACTGAAAGCAAATCACAATAAGGATTATTCCGTTGTGAAAACATCTGGATTGCCTCTTGTCCATAAACCAGGAGGCTTTTTTTATGCCCTATAAGGGTACAATCAGAACTATCTCTCCTCTAACGGTACGGATTTTATCCAATTAGCAGTTTTCTTCAGCTATAATAAGGTTTTCACAACAGGAAAACAATAGTTTTATATAGGCTAATTCGTTTTTTTTGCATCGTTAGCTAGGGAGGAGGTATCGCCTAACCAAGGCTTACAGGAGAAATTTCGAATCAGAAAAGTAAGGCATAAGATGGAACAACATCAAATATTTGCTTTTCATCAAATTATTTAATATACTTGGCTAGTATCAACAAACGAATATTTAGTTATTCTTCCTATTCAAACCATCATTCGGAGTTTCATTCTTTATCAAAAAGAACAATACTTACTCCTGATTAAAAATAGTCAGAAGGTCACCTTCCAGAATTAAGGGCACTCGCGAGTGTGCCAGTCTCAACTCCCCTATTAATTAAATAAACACATCGTTGTTTGGGCATAATTTCATTGCGCCCGTTACTCGCCTGGAATTTAAATATAGGGCGATGTGTATCCACATTTAAAAATTGATAATCATGGCAAGAGGAAAGAACCTTAAAAGCGCAACAAAAGATTTGAAAGCTTTAAAACAAGAAAGAATACTTAAGAAGCTGGAAGATAAAAAGGCTAGGAAACGCAAATAAAGAATAACGCTTTATTAATGATTAATAGAAGAGGGCATTTCTTTGTTGGAATGCCCTTTTAAATGCCGTCATCTTACTCTCCAACCTGTCGTTTGAAACTACAAAACAGGAAGTTTTGCAGGGTACCGAAGGGCGTCTGATGGTTCTCAGTGATACATTTTATTTTTTCGAACCCATCGCTTAACTGGTCTTGAAGTAGTTCTTCAGAATATTGTTTGATCTCTAGCCCACTGCATTTCTTAGGCCCATCCTGAGAGAAAGTCCCAATGGTAAGATATCCACTTTCTTTAAGATTTGTTTTTGCCTTCTCCAAGTATTCATTGATTTGATCAGGCGTTGTCATAAAATGAAAGGTGGCCCTGTCGTGCCACAGGTCGAAGGTTTTTTCAGTTTTAAGTTCTGTAATGTCTGACACAATCCAATTTACTTTTTTCGCCTTCTCCCCTAACCTCTTTTTTGTTCTTCGCAAAGCCTGCTCTGAAATATCTAAAACGGTAATGTCTTCATATCCCTCATCTATTAGCTTGTCTACTAATTTACTTTCTCCCCCACCGATGTCAATAATACTGGCTTGTTTTGGGAGATTAAAACTATGGATAAAGCCGAGAGAGGTAGTGGGGTTCTCTTGTGTCCAGCTTACCTCATTGGGTTGCTTGGTAGAGTAGATTTTATCCCAGTGTTCTTTTTTATGGTTAGGCATTGGCTTAGAATGTTTCTCTTTAAACATAAGTTTAACAATTTAGTTCTGTATCTATCCGTTTTGTGACTGGATCACAACATCCACACCGAGGATCGTTAGTGAAATCGATCTCTTGTTCATTCCGGTTCAATGTGGATTAATACGTGTCCTAAATGTGGTATTTTATCGCGTAGATAATCTTTCAACCTGTGTGCGATGTTGTGTCCTTCTTCCACTGAAATTGCCCCGTTGACTATCGCGTGCAAATCAACGTGATATTCTGTTCCTGCTTTTCGGATAAAACACTTTTCGGTTCCTAGTACACCCGGAACCTCAACGGATTTCTCTCTGATCTCAAGCATTAAGTCGTCATAAATGTTTTCATCCATTATTTCACCCAAGGCAGGCCTAAATATTAAGTAACTATTGTACAAAATAAAGAAGGAAGCCAATAAGGCGGCCCAATCGTCAGCAGCCTCATAGCCTTTTCCAAAGAGGATGGCTATGGAAATGCCAAGAAAAGCCATTACTGAAGTGATCGCATCACTTCTATGGTGCCAGGCATCGGCCTTAAGCGAGGAGCTATTCGTTTCTTTACTTTTCTTAATGATTATGCGAAATGAAATTTCTTTCCATAAGATGATACCACCCAACACCAGTAATGTCCAGGATTTAGGGGTCTCATGGGGCGATTGAATATTTTGAATACTCTCGTAGGCAATTATTGTGGCGGAAGTCACAAGAAAAGCCACGACCATAAACGTAATTAATGGTTCTATTTTCCCGTGTCCATAAGGATGGTTTTGGTCCGCTGGTCTTTTGGCGTATTTAAGTCCGAACAATACCAGAAGTGAAGAAAAAATATCGGTAGTGGATTCGATGGCATCAGCAATTAAAGCATAGGAATTTCCAAATAATCCGGCCAGTCCCTTTATTAAAGCCAAACTAATATTTCCAATAATGCTGAAATATATGGTGCGAATCGCAGTTTGCTTATTATCCATTGTCCATTTGCTGGTTGCTTGTACTTAAGCAACCCAACCATCCGTTATATCCACTTCAGTTCATGTACTGTTCTCTCGTGCTCTACGGCACCGGTATGTGCGGTATCTTTAGGTTCGAACAGTAGCACCCACACTTCTTCCCCATTGGTGCGTGGGTTGTGCTCCACTCCTTTCGGCACAATGATCATCTCTCCCTCTTTCACTACTTCCGTTCGATCACGAAAATCCATGTACAAAGTACCTTTAAAAATCATAAAGAGTTCGTCTTCGTTTTCATGACTGTGCCAGATAAACTCATCTTTCACTTTGGCCAATTTCACATACTGACCGTTCAGCTCTCCAATGATTTTTGGCGTCCATGTTTCTGTAAACAAATTGAATTTATCTTTGATAGGGATCGTTTGCATTATTTTGTATTCGTAATAAAGGAAGTAAATTTATTTTTTTACCAGTGATAAAGATAACCGATGGATTCAATAATTGAAACTTGCCAATTATCGCCTACGCTTCAAATCTCCCGTGTGCTCACAGGACTGTGGCAAATCGCTGATATGGAACGTGATGGACAAGTATTGGATCCCAATGAAACCGCTCAGTCCATGAGACCTTACCTTGAGGCAGGCTTCACTACTTTTGATATGGCCGACCACTATGGATCTGCAGAAGTAATAGCCGGAACATTTAGGCAAAGCCTCAGTCAGCCACATGCGGTGCAATTATTGACCAAGTGGGTGCCCAAGCCCGGGCAAACCAGCAAAGTAGAAGTGAGAAATGCTGTGGTCACAGCACTAAATCGTTTGCAATCCAAACAAATCGACCTGCTTCAGTTTCACGCATGGAATTATGCAGATCCCAATTGGCTGGATTGTCTCTACTGGTTACAAGAATTAAAACAGGAAGGATTGATTGCCAATATAGGGCTAACCAACTTTGACACCGCCCATCTTCGCATCGTGCTCACAAGTGGTATCGAAGTGGTCTCCAATCAGGTTTGCTATTCAGTGGTGGATCAAAGGGCCGGTGGTGCAATGGCTAAAATTTGTATGGAACACAACATCAAATTACTTGCCTTTGGCACAGTGGCGGGTGGGTTTCTTACGGACAAGTGGTTGAATAAACCTGAGCCTGTATTGGATGAAACACTCACTTGGTCACAAATGAAGTACAAACGATTCATTGATGAGGCAGGTGGATGGGAAAAGTTTCAACAATTGCTTTCAACATTAAGCGAGGTGTCAAAGCGGCACAATGTATCTATTGCCAATGTAGCAAGTCGCTATATGTTAGAGCAGCCCGCAGTGGGTGGTGTGATCATCGGAGCGAGACTCGGAAAAAGCGAACACGTGCAAGACAACATTAAGCTCTTTCAATTCAGACTAAGTGATGATGACAAAGCCATTATACAGAAAGCGCAGGCAACCCTAACACCGATACCCGGAGACTGTGGGGATGAGTACAGAAAGCCACCTTTCCTTACCGCATCGGGTGACCTGAGTCATCACGTGGATACCATTCCTCCCCCTTTTCCCACATTGGAAGGAAGCGATGGAAGAACCAAGGCATTGAGCGGAACGATTTGGGAAGACATAGCAGGGTTTAGCAGGGCCGTAAGAAAAGGAAACAGAATTTTAATCTCTGGTACTACGGCCACACATGGCAGTAAATCCATCGGTGGTAATGATCCGGCAGCTCAGACTCATTTCGTTATCGACAAAATTGAAGGAGCATTGCAATCATTGGGTGGCACATTGGAACAAGTGGTGCGCACCAGAATATATGTACGCCACCTACATGATTGGGAACCGATATCACGGGCACATGGTGAGCGCTTTAAATACATTCAGCCGGCCAATACTTTGGTAAGGGCAGAAATCATTGGTGAGGAATACCTTGTAGAAATAGAAGCAGAAGCAATCGTAAATTAGACGCGACTGAACCTTAATCTTGAGGCGTTAACCACTCCTTTCTCAATTTCATCTGTGCTGCTGTGGCATCCACTGCAAATGAGAGCACATGTTGTTTGGTAACGATGACTGGTTTGATTGGCGCTTCCAGTTTTACCTCTTTATAGTCTCCTATTTCATCCTTGCGCAAAACGGTATAGGTAACCGTGTCTCCCTCTTTCATAGTTGCCCTGTGCTTGGAAATAATGGCGCTGGTTTCAGGACCCAACGGAGGCAACTCTACACCATTCATTTTAATAAGAATATCACCGTTTTGAAATCCAATTGCTTTGCCCTGATCATTGAGGTGATCACAATTCTGAAGTGCAATCATGGGCTTGTCGTTGTATTGCAATACCGTGATGTTATTGCTTCCAAATCCAAGGTTCACCTCTTTCTCTTCCAATTCTTTGGTATACTTAACGCCCACCTCTTCCCATATTTCTTTTAAGGGTAAACTTGATGGACCCCCTACGTAGGTTTTGAGAAATGTTTCAATTTCCGGATAGGTCAGTGCTCCAATTTCAGAAAACAAGTCATCATCATTAAATGAATTGTCTTTTCCATATTTCTTGGACAATTCGGCCATCAGATTCTGTAATCCGTATTTTCCATCTGACAACTTTCTCAATTTTATATCCAGGCACATTCCAATCAGCGCACCTTTTTGATATACATTATAAAACTGATCCCCATAATCACTTAGTATTTTCCTGCTCAATTCTGTAAAGGGCAAATCATCCCTAAAGCCATCTGCGATTAATAACTTTTGACGGAGCATGGTGAGGTATTGCTCAGGCGAAATCAGGCCATACTTTACCTGCATGTTACCCGCAAAATATTCGGTAACACCTTCGTACAGCCACAAATGCTCAGACATTTTAGGATTATTGAAATCAAAATGGCCGATCTCTTTGGAATGGATGCTAAGTGGTGTTACAATATGAAAAAATTCATGTGCTGCAAAGTCGCGCAAGTTCTGCTTCATTCTATCGATGGTACTCTCCGGCATGTAATAGAAGGAAGAATAGGAATGCTCCAGCGCGCCATAAGAGGTTACAGGCTGATCTGTAAAATAAAATATGAAGGCATATTTGTCCACCGGAAGGGTGCCTCCCAGATATTCTTTCTGAGCCATTAGCACTTCTTTGATGCTATTGGCAATTTCTTTGGCAGTGACTTTTCCATTGGGAGAATAAGATCCAATCAATACTTCGGTTTTACCCACGTAGATGACAGCTGTATCAATTTTAGCATACATCAATGGCGAATCCACAAGCCGGTCAAAATCTTTTACCTCAAATACATCTACTCTCTTATCGGGTTGAGGTGATTCGTTCTTCAAAAGCACCAATGGTTCTCCTGTTTTCTCCGCTATCAAACCTGTAGATCCATAAAAACCTTTGTCCCGCACCACATTAAATTTGAATGACAATTCCTTCATACCTTCAAAATATCCAAAAAAGCCTGCGGGATTAATGACGAAGTTTTTACCTTCTTCTATGTTGGTTCCTGCTGGCCAGAAGATATCAGGGCCTGTGAGGGATGTGTCAAAACTGTCCTCTATCCAGTAACTGATTTTGGCTATCTTTTTTGCCTTTTGTATCCGCCAGGCGTTGGTGTCAATTTTTTCAATGGGTAACAAGTTTCCCTTTTTGTCCTTCACTTCCAACGCTGAGACAAACCGTCCGTAGTCCTGAACAGCATAAGTACCAGGAATAATTTTAGGGAGGTAGAAGGTAATCTCATTCTCCGCAATAGTTGGTGGAATCAATTCTACCTTCACTTTGTCGTCTACTACATGGGTCAGGTCGACAGTAAATTCATAGCCTTTTGACTGGGAAAAAACATTCCATGATGAAATTATGATGACAAATAGAGAAAGAAGGAATCTCATTTATAGGAGGTATTAATGTTAGAAATAATAAATCGCTCGGTATGCCAAAGATAGGTTAAACGTTTTTGATGGATATAATCAATAAGTGCCTTTACGGATAAATCGTGCAAGAGTTACAAAGTGACTCCTTCGAATGCCGGTTAAGATCAAGCGTGGTGTAATCCATTATAATTTTGGATAAATTAACGGCTTTAATTACGCTGCCCAATGAACTTCTCTTCTTCTGAAATTAAGGACCTGATTGCGAGTACCTATCACCTTGATGGTGAGATTAAAACACTTCCTGGCGAGATTGATTTGAACTTCCTGCTCACCACCCCTGACAACAAGAAATATACCTTTAAAGTAGCGAACGCATCCGAAAAGAGAGATAACCTCGAATTTCAGAATGCCATGATGCTCCATCTGATTTCCAAAAATCTTGGACTGGAGATTCCTGAAGTGATCTGTTCTATCAATAATCAACTGATCACCGCTATTAAAGACAGTGAAGGAAACGAACGGTTGATCCGTTTGCTTACCTGGGTAGAAGGAAGACCCTTTGCGACCGTAAACCCCCATTCGGAACATCTGCTTTATAACCTGGGTAACCTTTGCGGGAAGCTAAGCACCGCCCTCAAGGACTTTGACCATCCGGCAGCCCATCGTTTCATCAAGTGGGACATCGGCCAAGTAGAATGGATAAAGCCTCACCTGAATAGTTTTAAGGATAATAGAAAAAGAGCCTTACTCGATTATTATTACAATCTGCATGAATCGATCGTGAAACCCATTGAAGGTTCCCTACCAAAGAGTGTAATCTACAATGATGCCAACGACTACAACGTGCTTGTGGGTTTTGACAAGGCTGATCCCAAGGTGCCTGGTGTTATTGATTTTGGGGATGCCGTGTATTCTCATACTATCAATGAACTGGCCATAGCCCTGGCTTACGCACTGATGCACAAACCCGATCCTCTGCAAGCAGCTTATCACATCGTGCAAGGTTATCACAAAACATTTCCACTACAAGATGTAGAACTGAAAGCACTATTCACACTGCTTAACACCCGCCTGCTTATCAGTGTAGTGTGCTCTCACCAAAATCGTAAAGAAAATCCGGACAATATCTATCTGCAAATAAGTGATGAAGCTGCATGGGCTTTGTTAGAAAAACTTCAAATTGTATCTCCCTCTTTTGCCTACTATGTTTTTAGACATGCTTGCGGCATGGAGCCATGCCCAACCCATTTGATCTTTAAAGATTGGGTAACAAAACAGGCTTTCAAACCAATTGTTGCCAAAGACCTTAACGATTCGTGCTGGCTTGATCTGGGAATGGATAGTTTAGAACTCGGCAATCAGTCGATCGTTCTGGATGATGACAGGCTAAAGTCACAAATTGAAAGCGTCATACGTGAAAGCGGAAAAAGTGTAGGCCTCGGAAAATACAATGAAGTAAGACCATTTTACACCTCTTCAGCATTTGAAATTGAGAGCAACGATGGACCGGCATGGCGAACAGTGCACCTCGGGATCGATGTATTTCTGAATGCAGGAGAAACAGTATTCGCTCCTCTTCATGGAACCATCTACAGCATTGTAGATAATGAAGGCGATAGGAATTATGGGCCGACTGTTATTTTAAGGCATGATATTTTACCTGAGTTAACCTTTTATACCCTCTACGGACACCTGAGCAGGACTACCTTATCCAAATGGGCACCCGGAGATAAAGTGGAGGCGGGTGTGCCCATAGGTACCCTTGGAGACTTACATGAAAACGGTGGATGGTCACCTCATCTTCATTTTCAGATCATGTTGGATACCTTGGGGAAAAAGGGAGACTTTCCCGGTGTAGCTGCCCCAATGCTAATTGAAGTATGGAAAAGCATTTGTCCAGATCCATGGTTGCTTATTAATGGAACTATATCCCCGACCTCCAGGCCAACAGAAGACATCCAACTTCTCTCCTTCCGCAAAGAACACCTGGGGAAAAATCTTAGTCTCTCCTATCACAAGCCTTTGAAGATGCAGCGTGGATACATGCAATATCTTTACGAATCGGATGGACGAAAATACCTGGATACCGTAAATAATGTAGCGCACGTTGGACATGAACATCCGCGCGTAGTCAGTGCAGGTCAAAAACAAATGGCGGTGCTCAACACCAACACCCGCTATCTGCATAAGAATATTGTTCAGTTCACAGAAAAACTGCTGGCCACCATGCCTTCATCACTGAGCGTTGCCTATGTGGTCAATTCGGGCAGCGAGGCCAACGAATTGGCACTGCGAATAGCCAAGACCTACACCCAACAAAAGGACATGGTGGTGGTAGAAGTAGGATACCATGGAAATACCAATGCCTGCGTAGACATCAGTTCGTATAAGTTTGATAGAAAAGGCGGCAAGGGCGCACCAGAACATATCCATGTGGTACCCATCCCCGATACCTACCGAGGCATTTATCGTGACAAAGCAGTTGCGGGCAAAAAGTATGCTTCGCACATCAAAGAAGCCATTGAAAGCGTTCGATCCAGTGGTAAAGGGATAGCTGGATTCATTTGTGAATCGGTACTTAGCTGTGGGGGGCAAATCCTACTGCCAGAAGGGTATTTAAAGGAAACTTACAAACACGTGCGCCATGCAGGTGGCGTGTGCATTGCCGATGAGGTCCAAACCGGGTGTGGTAGATCAGGCGAATACTTCTGGGCATTTGAGCACCAGGGTGTTATTCCGGATATTGTTACTATAGGAAAACCGATTGGTAACGGCCATCCGCTGGGCGTGGTAGTGACCACCAGGAAACTGACCGATGCTTTTGCCAATGGGATGGAATATTTCAACACATTCGGTGGCAATCCTGTATCCTGCGCCATTGGATTAGAAGTACTTCACGTAATTAATGATGAGGGGCTTCAGCAGAACGCGAAAGACATCGGGAACTATCTGACAGATGGACTTTTGCGACTAAAGAATAACCATCCGATTATAGGGGATGTACGTGGATTAGGTTTGTTTTTAGGTATTGAATTAGTAAAAAATAGCAACCTTGACCCGGCTACTGACCAAGCTACTTACTTGGCCAACCGGATGCGTGAATTGGGAATACTGATGAGCACCGATGGGCCACACGAAAATGTGTTAAAGATTAAGCCACCAATAATATTCAGCAAGACAGATTCCGATTTCCTTCTATCTACATTGGAACGTGTACTGAAAGAGGATTTTATGCAAATTGATTAGAAACTATTCATTTTTCATCCTGCTTATAGAAATTACTCTTTCAGCTTTACACGGCAAGACAAAACACGTTTGATTATATTTAAGGCGCATGGAAGAAATAAATAAGATTCAAAGGTTAGGTGTTTTCACCTCCGGAGGAGATGCTCCCGGAATGAATGCAGCAATCAGAGCGGTAGTCCGTACGGGAATATATTATCAAAAAGAAGTATATGGGATAATGAGGGGTTATGAAGGAATGATTGAAGACGACATTGTAAAACTTGGAGCAAGATCAGTGGGTAACATTTTGCAGCGAGGTGGTACCATTCTAAAAACTGCCCGCAGTACAGCATTCAGAACAAAGGAAGGAAGAGTTAAGGCCTTTGAGAATCTAAAGAAAAACGGAATTGATGGATTAGTTGGGATTGGTGGCGATGGCACTTTTACGGGGTTGTATCATTTCTCCAATGAGTTTGGAATACCTACTGTCTGCCTTCCAGGCACCATCGACAACGATATTGCAGGCACTGACTATACCATTGGGTTCGATACAGCCACCAATACAGCAGTGCAAGCCATTGATAGAATAAGGGATACAGCGCTCTCGCACAACAGATTGTTTTTTATTGAGGTAATGGGCAGAAACTCAGGTTACATAGCACTCAATAGTGGCATTGCCGGTGGCGCCGGGGCCATAATACTGCCAGAAGAAAAGATGACATTCGATGATCTGTATCAATTGCTTGGAGCTGGCAAGGAAACCAGTAAGAAGTCGAATCTTGTGGTGGTTGCCGAAGGCTCAAAACTTGGAGGAGCGAATGAACTGGCAAGAAAAATTTCAGAGCGCTCTGACTACTTTGATATTAAAGTAACCATCCTTGGACATCAGCAAAGAGGTGGCTCTCCCACTTATTTTGATCGGGTATTGGCCAGCAAAATGGGTGTTGCAGCAGTAGAAGGTTTACTCAATAATCAAAGTAATGTAATGGTAGGGTTCCGTGAAAACAAGATTGTTTATAACTCCTATGATGCAGTAATAAATCACCGACATGAGATTGAGGAAGACGCTCTGCGAATTGCAAAAATTCTTTCTATCTAGTCTTAGGGTTTCAAATCCTTGCGGAACTATTGGTTGTCTAATCCACCACCACGCTTAGCACGGGTACATTGGATTTGTACAACAATGCTTCAGTAATACCAAAGTCATAAGCTACACGCCTGGACCGATTGCCCGTTACTTTCGTAATTATATCCACTTTGTTATTTTCAGCAAAAGTCAACATCCCCTTCTCCGCATCAAAAGCATTGTACACCTCTCCCTTTATTTTTACCTCTGGATAAGCTTCTATGAGTTTTTGCATAGCCTTTGTAACTGTGGGAGTGTCCTTGAAGTGAGAAGGAGTGTTAACAAAAAGCAGGGTCACTGAGGCCCCGGTAGCTTTCAGAAATGGAATGAACTTATTAAAAGGTTTAGTGAGATTTTCCTCAAAATCAGCAGCAAAAACAATTCTCTTTATTGATGTGGGTTTGAAATCTTTCTTTACAGACAACACAGGGCACGGGCTGGTGCGCATTATTTTTTGAGCATGAGAGCCAATGAAATAACGATGCGATTCCCCTACACCATGTGCGCCCATTATTATCAAGTCGACCCGATAAAGTTTGGACATAGACAGCACTTCCTCCATCACTCGGCCTGGACGTACAAAGGTAGTTACTTTGACTCCGTTAAAAGATTTGTCCTTAATCAACTGATCCATTTTTATTTCTGCTTCCACCATACGCGCTTCGTTCTCAGGATAATCTTGTTGTCTTGCTACAGAAATGCGATTCCAATCAAGAGGTGCGGAGAATACATGAAGCAAAAATATCTCTGCCCCTGTCTTTTTGGCGAGTGCAATTCCTGATTGCATTGCCGTTTTAGCATACTCAGAAAAGTCAATAGGAATAAGAATGGATTTCATACGAGTCATCTAATTATGAAGCGCAATTACCTGCATTTTAATTGTTTATAAAATGATAAAGATCACCTACCTACAGTAACACTGGTAAAGAATATTTTGTAAATGATTTCTTTAAATTAACTTTCCATGATTTTTATCATCTTTGATAGACCAAATAGTTATCCAATGAAAACTATATACGCAATTATTTTAATTCTAATATCCTCCATTACACTTTCTCTTGCTCAGGAAGTTAAGAAAGAAGAACCCAAACCGATTCCAGAGCCTAAAGAATTCATAACCACCCATCAGGGAACTTTCGGTGGTAAACTGATAAAATATAAGGCAGTTGCCGGAGAAACTTACCTAAAGAGTAGTGAGGGTGACCCCGTGGCGTCTATTTGGTCCGTGACCTATAAATTGGATGGGCCTGAAAACACAAATCGCCCTGTTACCTTTGTTTTTAATGGCGGCCCAGGATCAGCATCCGTTTGGCTTCACATGGGTTTCTTTGGTCCTCAGGTGACCAAAGTAGACAGTGATGCTTCCAAAGACGATGGTGCGGCCCCTTATCCTTTGGTGAACAACGACAATGCAATGCTTGATCTTACCGATCTGGTATTCATTGATCCGGTAGGCACCGGCTACAGCAGGGTAGTTGGCAAAGGGAAAGCAGAAGATTATTGGGGATTGAAAGAAGATGCCAAATCAATCGCTGCCTTTATTCGTGAATGGGTGACAAAAAATAAAAGGTGGAATTCTCCTAAATATATCGCAGGAGAAAGTTTCGGCACTACAAGGGCAGTTGCCGTTAATTACGAATTGGAGGGAGGCGGTCAGGAAATGTCATTGAATGGATTAATTCTAATATCCCAGGCATTGGACTATCAGGGATCTACTTCTACCTTCGACAATATCGTTTCCTATGTAACATACTTTCCCAGCATGGCAGCCACCGCGTGGTATCATAAAAAAGCAGGACAAGGAAAAACAGTAGAGGCATTTGTGGAAGAGGCACGAAAATTTACATTGGATGAATATGTGTCTGCATTATATAAAGGATCCAGGCTTACAGATGCGGAGAGGAATCACATTGCTGATCAGATGGTATACTTTACAGGATTATCAAAAAAATACATACAACAGTCCGACCTCAGGTTATTGGTACCAAGATTCAGAAAGGAATTGTTAAGAGACCAGGGTATTACGATTGGGCAACTGGATGGCCGCTATAAAGGTAACGAATACGATGACGTGTCAGATAGCCCTACATTGGGTGATCCTGCCGGCTATAGTACTGACGGGGCCTATACGGCAATTTTAAATCATTACTATGCAAGTCAGTTAAAGGTTGAAATGGATAGACCCTACCTCACTTCCAATGGTGAATTGGGTTCGAAGTGGCGCTGGCGAGATGTCCCCGATGACAGCTACTGGGAACCCAGTTATGTGAACGTTGCACGAAAATTGGGCGACTCCATGAGAAGAAACAAAGACTTAAAGGTAATGGTAGCCAGCGGTTATTATGATCTGATATGCCCATTCTTTGATACAGAGTATACATTTGCTCGCAATGGGATATTAAAAAACCAGGTTACCCTCACCTACTATGAAGCCGGACATATGATGTATCTTCACGAACCCGATTTGGTCAAACTGGCAGGAGATATCCGAAAGTTTCTGACTACCAAATAAGGAGGACATCGATAGTTTGACTCCTCAATAATTGGACAAGTGGGTGTGTGTAACTTTTAACACTCCTTTGCAATCTCGCGCTAACGGGGCCATTCTCCGCGCTGTTTTTTGGCATTGACTTATTGTAATTTGGTTCAATTAGAACTGAGTAAGCAGCAAAACACAATGAGGACAGCGTATTACATAAGTAGAATATTGATAATTTTAAAATTATGTATACTTCGTACTACAGACAGATAATTTAAGGAAGATGAAGAATGTTTTAATTACCGGAGCCGGAGGCGCACTTGGAAAGGCATGTGTCACGGAGTTTTTAAAGAAGGATTATCAGGTCATTGTTATCCTTTCACCCAATAAAAAACTTTCTTATGCCACTAGTTCATCTGTAAGTATATACAATACCGATCTAATGGATGAAGCTGCCACAAACACCACATTAGTTCAAGTAATAAAAGATCATAAGACCATTGATGTAGCCTTACTTTTAGTGGGAGGTTTTACTTCGGGAAATATTGATACTACGGACGGTGCTTTGGTAAGGAAAATGATAAGCCTCAACTTTGAAACTGCATTTTATACAGCACGAACTATATTTGGCCAGATGGCCAAGCAACCCAATGGAGGCCGCATTGTTTTCGTAGGCTCGCGCCCTGCCCTTGATGCCAAGGCAGGAAAAGGGGTGCTGGCTTATGCACTCTCCAAAACACTGATCTTTAAACTGGCAGAAATACTCAATGAAGAGGGGAAGGAAAAGAACGTGATTTCTTCTGTGATCGTACCAAGTATTATAGACACACCGGACAATCGCATTGCCATGCCAAAAGCAAATACTGGTAAGTGGGTAAAGCCAGAATCAATCGCTGAGATTATCGAATTTGCTACTTCAGAAAAGGGATCCGCAATAAGAGAGTCTGTTATAAAAGTTTATGGCAACTCCTGATCAGTCACCCTACTATGATCTACTTTAAACTCAAATACATCCCTTCTTTGATAGTGTCCTGATGTATCCAAGGTCATTCGTTCTTTGATGGTTTCATCCAAATCCAACTCACAGGTAATCAACTCTTCTTTGTTAAATATAGGTTCAACTAGGTACCTGCCAGTGGGAGAAATAATACAACTCCCTCCATTGAGGGTCCATTGTTCAGGGTTGGATTTCAAGTAGTCGGGTTGTTCCAATAACTCAGGAAAATCACATGCCTTTAACATTTGCCCTGCAGCCAGCACAAAGCATCTTCCCTCAAATGCATAATGTCTGCTGGCTATCTGATGCATCTCGTGTACTTTGGGCCATAGGGCAATGTGAATGTGTTCACCGGAATCATGCAAGGCCTGGCGGGTTAGTGGCATCCAGTGTTCCCAACAAATACTGGCACCTAGCCGCCCCACTTCAGTATTTACAGCCTTCAGCCCTTGTCCATCCCCTAGCCCATACAGCATTTTTTCAGTGTATGTGGGCATCAATTTCCGATGATGATTCAGTAGTTTTCCATTTTGATCAATAATCACCAAGCTATTATAAACCGTACCATTGCCTGGACCTTGGCTCACTTTCTCATTGATACCAATGCATAGCGTAACCTTGTTTGATAGAGCCAACTGACATACTTTTTCAAACTCCTTACTTTTGATATCAATGCTACTGTTATAAAACTGGAGATAAACCTCTTTCATCTCTTTACTATCCCATTGAGATACATTGGTACAGTGATCCAACCATGAAGGGTATCCTGATAGCCAGGTCTCCCCCATCACCAATAGTTTAACTCCT
Source organism: Cyclobacteriaceae bacterium (assembly GCA_019638285.1). GTDB lineage: Bacteria > Bacteroidota > Bacteroidia > Cytophagales > Cyclobacteriaceae > ELB16-189. Next base: position 53,196 of record JAHBUB010000018.1, read on the forward strand.
TGGTTGGAGGCTTCACCCACAATCGATTCCAATTTTTGAATGCTCTGGGAGAGGTTCATATGGACGGAACTGAACTGACCAATTCCTACTTTCACGATATTCGCCATGATACTCACGATGATTAATACATTCGAATACTCCATTAATATTTAGGAGTCTATTCAAAACTAAACTAATTTAAGGCGTGTTTGAATCATTTCTTGATTAATGCATGTTTAGAAGAATTCATCGGGTGTTTACGCATGTGATCCGGTACATGCAAGGAAGACTTAGCGAAAAACAGTTTTTGATGGTCTCCAGTATATTGGTGGGCATCACCAGTGGATTGGCCGCTGTTATCCTCAAATTATTTGCCCATAACATTAATGAACTGGTAGAGGGGTATTCCAGTGACTACCATGATTTTTTCCTGTTCACTTTGTTCCCACTGGTAGGTCTCACGCTCACAGTGCTCTATTTACGTTACTTCATTAAAAAAGAAGATTTCTCAAGAGGAAGCGCGGATATCGTTTATGCTATTGCCAAAAAATCCAGTATTCTTCCACAGTCAGCTATGTACTCGCATGTTATTACCAGTGGGTTCACAGTAGGTTTTGGTGGCTCTTTGGGGCTGGAATCACCCATGGTAAGCGCTGGCTCTGCGATCGGGTCCAACTACGGAAAAACCTATAACCTGAGTTATAAAGACCGCACCATGTTGCTGGCGTGTGGCGCAGCGGCAGCTATTGCAGGTGCCTTTAACTCACCCATAGCCGGGGTGCTTTTTGCTATTGAAGTGCTACTTACGGATGTATCAGTGGCTGTCTTTATTCCACTCATTATTTCTGCTGCGTCAGGCGCATTGTTTGTAAAAATAATACTGGGCGAGGGTGTACTCCTTTCCTTCACTGATGTGCAGCCTTTCGACTATAGCTACACTTTTTTTTACATTGCCCTTGGTATTCTGGCCGGGTTCACATCCTTGTATTACACACGAATGTATACCAAAATAGAACATCGCGTTTCAGGGATAAAAAATATTTACACCAAAGTAATTGGTGGAGGCCTCATACTGGCATTGTTGCTTATTGTTTTTCCTCCTTTGTATGGAGAAGGTTATGAGGGTATTAAAATGCTAGCCACCCACGGTCATCAGCATTTTTATCAAAACAGTATTTTGCAATCCTTTATTACCACAGAGTGGGCTGGTCTGCTTTTTATTGTTGGGTTACTGCTGATTAAAGTGTTTGCAACGGCCATTGCAATCGGCAGTGGTGGCAATGGCGGCAATTTTGCCCCCTCACTTTGCCTGGGCGCATACCTTGGTTATACTTTCTCTCATTTTATCAATCTTAGCGGGTTAGCCAAACTTCCTACAGCCAATTTTACTTTGGTAGCCATGGCGGGGATTCTTAGTGGTGTTTTTTACGCACCCCTCACCGCAATATTTCTAATTGCTGAGATTACAGGGGGCTATAACCTCATGATTCCGCTAATGATCGTGGCTGCCTTTAGCAACGTAATCATGAAATATTTTGAGCCATTGTCTATGGAGAGTAAAAAGCTGGCCACCAAAATGAACCTGTCTATAGACACCAGGGATAAGTATTTGTTGAGTAAACTTAATCTTGAAAAGATGATTGAAACCGATTTTCAAACAATTAAGCCTGATGATAATCTCCGTGCGCTTGTCTCCGCTATTACTAAATCCCGAAGAAATTTATTCCCTGTAGTCAATGATGAACAGGAATTGGTGGGTGTCATTCTGTTGGATAGTGTAAAGGAAATGATGTTCAACCAGGAGTTATACGACAAGATTATTGTGAAGGACATTATGACCCGGCCTCTGGCGGTAATTTCACCCGATGAAAGCCTAAACTCAGTGTTAAAGAAATTTGAAGACACAGGTCAATGGAATCTCCCGATCATAGAGTACGACAGATACATTGGTTTTTTATCCAAGTCCAGCATCCTGTCAGAGTATAGGGTGGAACTGCTTCGCTCCACATAAGCCATCGTAAATTTAAGACATAAAAAAAGCCGTCCTAAAAGTTTAGGATGGCCTTTCTATGTTATAGGCTAAGAATTAATAAAGGCCAAGAGCTTTCATCTTCTTTTCTATGCGGGTTACTTGCGCTTGCATGTCAAGATCACTGTAAATAGCATACAGATTATCAAGCACTTTTTCATCATCAGGATTTATCTTCTCACAAGCTTCCCAGTAAGGCAATGCCTTTTTTAGGTTCTCTACCAACACCTTATCCAATTCAAATCGTTTCTTTTTATCATCCGCTGTAATACCCAGTTGATTCATTTCCGCTTTTACTTTTTTCGCATCAAAATATACCAATTCAGCAATTGCCAAGCGTGGTTCAAAATACTTAGGGTCCAATTTAACAGACTCATCGTACCACTTTCTAGCCTCCTCTGTGTTATTCAATTGCTGGTTAATTACGCCCAAAAAATAACGGGTTTCTGCATCATTAGGATCATTTGCAGCCTGACGTTCCATGGCTGTTTTAGCATCCTGCAACTTGCCCATCCTGATATACATATCCAATTCATATTTTGGAAAATCTTTATTATTAGGGTGCGCTTTCATCGCCTTCATTACTACCTCCAAAGCTTTATCGTTGTCTTTAATCTGATCGCGGTAAGCGCTAAAAATCATAGTATAGGCGTCAGAAGAAGTGCCTCCATTATCAAGGTACTGTTGCAAATAATCAATGGATTTTTGATGTTCGTTTGCTGAGGGTGCAAAAAACAAACCAGCGTTTAACAAGATGGACGTATCCTTTGGCACGAAATAAAGTGTCCTTTCTATTTCTTTCAAAGCTTTAGCATAGTCCTTATCATCCTGATATGCTTTCAGTCCTTTTTCAAAATATTTCTGTGCAAAGTAGGCATTGACCTGCTCGGTTAGCAATGGAAAACCATTGGGTCCATTTATAAAGCTTCCTTTGTCTTTGTCTAAGGAATACGCTTTGTCGAAAGCAGCTTTAGCTTCTGGAAATGGATCTTCAATTAGTGATTTATAGGATTCGTTACTTGTAGTATCGATACCTGCATAAATCAAGCCCTTCAAGTACCACGCCTTCGCATTATTTGCGAATTTTTCGTTGGCCAAGGTGGCATCAATAACGGCTTTAGCTTCATCAAATTTGCCTTCACGCAATGCTTTTTCAGCTTTCGGGAGACTTGGCTTTATCGGCTTCTGTGCCACCACCACAAATGGTATGATAAAAATAAAGAGAAGTAATTTTTTCATTTGAAATAGGTTTAGAGTCGCAAATTTATCAGTTTACTCGGTTATTGTCGAATCCGGTTCTTCCATTTTTTGAATTTTTTCCACAGAAGAAATTTCATCGTCTTCATTTAGTTTGATGACTCGTACTCCCTGAGTGGCCCGACCCATTATCCGAAGCTCATTTACTCGTATTCGAATACTAATTCCAGACCTGTTGATAATCATCAGTTCATCTTCATCACCGACTTCCTTAATTGCAACAAGCTTGCCAGTTTTTTCTGTGATGTTGATCGTTTTAACGCCTTTTCCGCCCCTTCGGGTAATTCGGTAATCTTCAATAGAAGATCTCTTGCCATATCCTTTCTCTGAAACTACAAGCACATTGGCATCATTGCTTGTAATGCAGATCATGCCAATTACTTTATCGGCTTCTGATTCCAGGGTTACACCCCTTACGCCAGACGCTGTTCTACCCATTGGGCGTACATCTGATTCATCAAAATGAACGGCTTTTCCTTCACTCTTGGCTATTAAAATATGATTTTGACCATTGGTAAGGGCTGCTGTAAGTAGCTTGTCTCCTTCGTGCACAGTAATTGCCGTGATACCATTTGCCCTGGGTCTGGAATAGGCCGACAAAGAGGTTTTCTTAATAATTCCATTCTGAGTGCAAAGAATAACATAATTGGAATTGGTGTAAGCTTCATCCGTGAGATCTTTGATCTTTAATACTGCCCGTACGGTATCACCAGCTTCAATATTCAATAAGTTTTGAATGGCACGCCCCTTGGAAGTTTTGCTTCCTTCCGGAATCTCGTACACCTTCTTCCAATATACTTTTCCAAAAGCAGTAAATATCAACAAGTAATTATGCGCCTGGGCGACAAAGAGATGTTCTGTAAAGTCATCTTCCTTGGTTGTCACGGCTTTTGAGCCAATTCCCCCTCTTCCCTGCGTGCGGTAATCAGTGAGGACAGTCCTTTTTACATAACCCTGATTAGAAATGGTAATCACCATGTCCTCATTAGGAATCATGTCTTCCACGGTGAGGTCATCATCACTATGTACGATTTCTGTTCTCCTTTCGTCACCGTACCGCTCTTTAATTTCCAACAATTCGGTTTTGATAATATCCATTCTCATGGATTCATTGTTCAACACCTCGTTGAGGTGGGCAATAAGCGCTTTTAATTCCTTGTATTCATTTTCAATCTTCTCTCGCTCCAGGCCAGTCAATCTTTGCAGGCGCATTTCGAGAATGGCTTTCGCCTGAATTTCGGATAGTTTAAAACGCTCAATCAAACCTATCTTGGCTACCTCTGGATCTTTGGAATTCCGGATCAAAGCAATTACCTCATCCAGATTGTCTAAGGCGATGAGGTATCCTTCAAGAATGTGTGCTCTTTTCTCCGCTTCATTGAGGTCATACTTGGCTCTTCGGATAACCACTTCATGTCGATGGCCTACGAAATGGACGATTAAATCCAGCAGGTTTAGGGTTTCGGGCCTTCCCTTTACCAAAGCCACATTATTTACCCCAAATGATGATTGCAGTTGTGTGTACTTGTAAAGGTTATTGAGTACAATATTCGGGATGGCGTCTCTCCTAAGATCATATACTACCCTGTAGCCATCCCTATCGGACTCATCCCTGATGTCTGAAATTCCTTCTATTTTCTTTTCATTGACCAATGCAGCTGTCCGCTCAATCATGGTCGCCTTATTCACCAAATAGGGAATCTCGGTAACGATGATCTGATTCTTACCGTTTTCGTTGGTTATAATCTCAGCCTTTCCCCTGACTACTATACGGCCTCTCCCATTCAGAAATCCTTGCTGTACTCCTGCATACCCATATATTATTCCACCTGTGGGAAAGTCGGGGCCTTTGACATGCTCCATTAATTCAGGGATAGTAATATCTCTTTTATCGATGTAGGCAATAATGCCATCTACCACTTCCCTTAGGTTATGGGGAGCCATATTCGTAGCCATACCCACGGCAATACCTGAAGATCCATTAATCAGCAGGTTTGGTATTTTGGCAGGCAGCACCGTTGGTTCAGTGAGTGAATCGTCAAAGTTGGGTTGAAAGTCAACGGTATCTTTGTTGATATCTGCCAGAAGTTCCTCTGCGATTCGTTTCAGTCTGGCCTCGGTGTATCGCATTGCAGCCGCAAAGTCCCCGTCTATCGATCCAAAGTTTCCCTGCCCATCTACGAGGGGGTATCGCAATGACCAATTCTGGGCCATACGCACCATGGTGTCGTAAACAGAAAAGTCTCCATGGGGGTGATACTTACCAAGCACCTCTCCTACAATACGTGCAGATTTCTTGTAAGGCTTGTTGTAGTTAACCCCTAAATCCTGCATACCATAAAGTACCCTTCGGTGCACCGGTTTTAAACCGTCCCTTACATCGGGTAGGGCCCTGGAAATGATGACCGACATCGAATAATCGATGTAGGCGCCTCTCATTTCATCTTCAATATTTATGTGGATAATCCGCTGGTCTCCAGCCTGTGAATCGAGGGTGTCTTCTGCCACTTTTGTTCTTTTATAATCTTTTTTTTAGAGGTGAAATCTACTGTAGGCTCACCTCCATTTTAAGCCTTGCAAGATAAGTAAAATTGGGGAATTCTACCTGTAAAAAGTGGCTTTTAAGTGGCTTAAAAACAAGAATTTATATTACCTCAATAGGGGTTTAACTTCTTCCTGTTTTTCCGTTTTTCTTTGATCAAATTAGGATAATTTTCTCCGTAATGGGGGTTCTGTTTTTTCCAGAATGGTTGCACCCTGCTACGGTACTCTTTATTTCCATGGGCATGGTTAA
>JAHBUB010000019.1 GCA_019638285.1 Cyclobacteriaceae bacterium
ACGGCTACAGAGCCGGTGATATACTCATTCAACCCGGGGATATCATTTATGTAGAGCCCATTAGAAGGCCATTCAGTGAAGCGATACGTGAAAATGGAAGCATTCTCAGTATTGTAGTTAGTCTTGCCTCAATAGTGGTTATTTTTCTTAAAGTAAGGTAAAAGTGGACAGACCGGAACAAATTGGAATTACAAATGATGAAGGTATTGATCTGAATAAATTAAAGATCGTAATACATAAAAACATTATTTGGATCATTGGTCTCTTTCTGATTGTAAACCTTGTAGCCTATTTGACTATTCGTTGGACAAAAGATGTCTACGAATCTGAGTCTGAAATGAAGCTAGACATCAAACAAGATGCTACTGAGCTAGGAATTAAAACGCTTGTGGAAGATCAAAATCTTAATGTGATCGCGGGTGAGATTGAACAAATAAAATCAAAAGTATTTCTAAACAGAGTAATTGACTCATTAGATATCAATATTGGCTATTACAGTATAGGCAAGGTATTGGTAGATGAAAAATATAGATATTCTCCAGTATGGGTTACGGCAGAATATTTTCCCTCTAATATTTTTGATATCCCTATTTATATAGATTTTGATCCTGGTGCTGAAGATTTCGAAGTAAAGCTTGGTGAGAATGGCAAGACAGTCAAAGGGACATTTGGAAAGTCTATTGCCATCAATGATTTTGAATTTACCTTAACTAAAACCAAATCCTTTGACCCAGCTGCCACGGATGATTATTATTTCATTGTTCATAGCAGAGAATCTCTACTTGAGTATTTGACCGATAATCTTTCTGTAGAGCCTTTGAATTTTAATGCCAATACTATAAAAATTTCATTTCGCGATTTTAATGCCTTGAAAGCGCATACAATTGTCAGCAAAATTGATTCACTCTATATCAGTTATAGTAATGAACAAAAAAACCTGACGAATAAGCAAAAAATTGATTGGCTTAACAAAGAGCTCCTTCAAGTGGAGCATAAAATGGAAGACTTCGAGAATTATTTCGAAAACTTTACGTTACGCAATAAGAGTAATAACGTAGAAGAGGATCTCAAAAGAACGATATACCAAATCAACAAAATTGACTCACAGCGTTTTGAACTTAGCAAAAGATTGATAGAATTGAATTCACTAATCGAAAATATTTCTTCCGACAATCCTGAAATATCAATCACTCAAAAACAATTCTTACCCATCTATTTAAACCAAGACCTGGAGGCTTTAAAAAAATCATTGCTTGATAGAAACCGCCTGGCGCTATCTTATAATGAAAATACATTTGCCTTTAAGCAAAAGGAAAACGAATTGAACGCATTAAAAGATCAGGTCTTTAATCAATTGACTAGTCTTAAAAAAAATTGGCTGGAAAGCCTCAGTGACATGAAGCGTAAAAAAGAGAGCCTTGAAAAGCAATTCGCTTCCATGCCAGATAAAAACACTCAGTTTTCGAAAAATCAAAGATTCTACAAACTGTATGAAGAGTTTTACTTGTCTATGATGCAATCCAAGGCTGAGTTTGAAATTGCGCAAGCGGGTAATACACCCGATTTTAAAATACTCTCACCAGCTACGTTGCCGTCAATTCCTATTGCACCCAAAAAGCTAATGATACTGGGAATAGGATTAGTAGCTAGTCTAGTGCTCAACTTCTTTTTCATTGGTATTTTATATTTACTAAACAACAAAATAATTGGTGTTCAAGAGGTAGAACGAAATGTTTCCATTCCTGTACTGGGTTCCATCCCCGTGCTCCAACAATCAAATGGAGACGCTCTTATCGTTCTAAAAAATCCAAAATCAATGGCAAGCGAAGCCATTCGAACATTAAGAACCAGCCTTGATTTTTTTACATCTGGAGGAAACAAAAAGGTAATCTGTGTTACCTCCACTGTTTCTGGTGAGGGTAAATCATTTATTGCCACGAACCTTAGTGGTGCTTTGGCCATGTCAAATAAAAAGGTCGTGCTACTTGATCTTGATATGCGCAAAGTGAAAGAAAACCTGCCATTTGTGATAGAGGATGCATCAAAAGGTGTGAGTACTATTCTTATTAACAAACATGAATGGAATGATTGCATCATAAAAACATCGCTTGACTCTTTTGATTATATCCCTGCAGGGCCACACCCACCAAATCCATCCGAGCTACTACTGAATGGAGCCTTCAATCGGTTATTGGATAACCTGAAAACAAAGTACGACTTCATCATAATGGATACACCGCCTGTTGGCCTGGTGACAGATGGCGTGATGGCAATGAAAAAATCAGATATTTCAATTTATGTTCTTCGTGCCAATTACTCTAAAAGAGAATTTATAAATACTCTTGCAAGAATAATTAAAATAAATAAACTCAATAATGTAGCTGTCGTAGTAAACGCTCTTCCATCAGATGGAAAAGCTTATGGCTATGGATATTATGAGGAAAAAAGTGATAGAGGTTTTCTTAGGAAATTGATGAAAAGGTAGTGTTCTCATTTTTTAAATCAAAAGCGCAGATCGATTTAGCTCCTCTAAAAACAGATATTCATTCGCATTTACTTCCACAGTTAGATGACGGGGTGAAGTCTCTGGAAGAGTCAGGGCAGCTTATACGTCAATTCATTGATTTGGGCTACACAAAGTTAATTACCACACCCCATGTAATGAATGATTTTTATCGCAATGAACCCAATGACATTATTGCGAAACTCGAATTATTAAAAAAATATTTAAAAAGTGAAAGTATAAATATTCCTGTTGAGGCCGCAGCTGAGTACTACTTGGATGAGTCACTCATAGAGCGAATAAAGAAGGGAGAGAAGTTATTGACCTTTGGCGCCAATTTTCTACTATTTGAAACCAATTTTATCACTGAGCCATTTCAATTAAAGGAATTTATTTTCTCAGTCACCACATTAGGATACAAGCCAGTGTTGGCCCATCCTGAGCGATATCAGTATTTGGTTAACAACTTTTTAAAAGTGGAAGACTTAAAAAATAGAGGGGTATTATTTCAATTAAATATACCTTCAATTATTGGTGCGTATTCAAAACCTACTCAGAAGCTTGCCATTCAACTGATAGAAAAAGGCTGGATCGATTTTATGGGAAGTGATTGTCATAATCAAATTCAAATGGATGTACTAAAGGAAACATTCAAGAACAAACATTTTAAGAAGGCCTTGGCATTGCCATTACTTAATAGATCACTATAAACAATATATGGTTGCTATAACAGGTGCAAATGGTTTACTCGGAAGCAGATTAGTCCACCGGCTGGCAGCTGATTCTATTCCATTTTATGGAGTCAAACGGGCTCAATCGGATACCTCTCTGATTGGCACCCTCCCTATTGAATGGAGAGAAGCAGACCTTTTGGATGTGGGTGTTTTGCACGATGCATTGAAGGGTGCAACTACTGTGATTCATACAGCAGCACTGGTTTCATTTAAATCTAGCGATAGCGAACAGTTGTATCGCATTAATGTGGAGGGTACAAGAAATATAGTTAATACATGTCTTGGCTTGGGTATCCAGAGAATGATTCACGTGAGCTCTGTAGCTGCCTTGGGAAGGCACAAAGGTGTAAAAAATATTAATGAAAATCATCTTTGGGTAGAGAGCAGATTAAATTCAGATTATGCCGAATCTAAATACTTAGCTGAACTTGAAGTTTTCAGAGGACGAGAAGAAGGGCTCGAAATAGACATCATTAACCCCTCCGTTATATTATCTCAAGCCAATTGGGATAGAAGCAGCGCCCAACTCTTTAAGTATGTGTGGAAAAATAAGCCCTTCTATACCGAAGGGGCGATCAACTATGTGGATGCAAGAGATGTGGTTGACATGATTAGCCTGCTATTAACCAAAAAGGCCAGTGGTGAACGGTTTATCGCAAATGGAGGGGCAATAGCATTAAAAGACATACTGTCTAAAATTGCTATACATTTTAACAAAAAGGCCCCCTGGATAAAGGTGCCTGGGCCCCTCATCACAGCTACTGCTTGGGTGGAATCTGCCCGATCTATGATTGCAGGGGACGAACCGATGGTTACCCCTCAATCGGCAAGAGGGGCCCAAGAAAGATTCTTTTACGACAATGAAAAGGCCATTCAAAAGCTTGGAATGGAGTTTCGAACCATTGAGGATACACTTGAATGGTGTTGCTCCTATTATTTACAAAACGGTACGATAAACAATCGAAATTAACAAGCTTGTGGCCCATGTTTTATGGGATTACCTTTGCAGGGACAGATTCATTTGGTTCACGATTTTTATCTACTTTAGGAAAACCATTTTATCTAATGGCCCAGGATTTCAGGAAACGAGAAGAAGAGGAAGAGCTAATCAAACGCTTTGAAGAGAGCCTCAAGAAGAATACAAATGATTTCTTTGATATCAATTCATACGAAACTATCATTGACTTCTATCTCGATCAGGCTAAATATAAAAGGGCGCTAACAGCTGTTAATCAGGCAATGCAACTCTATCCTTTTTCTACGGAGCTAATTGCTGTAAAGGCCCAGATTCTTTCCAACCTTGAAGATTATGAGCAAGCACTGGAGTTGCTTGAAAAGGCAAAAAGCCTTCATCCTACCGATCTGGAGATTTATTTTTCGGTAGGCTCCATCCTCTCCTTACAAGGAAAGCACAAAGAAGCCATATCAATCTATGAAGAAGCACTTTCGTTTGCAGATGAGGATGTGGATGAAATTTATTATAGCATTGGGCTATCTCGTCAAAGTTTAGGGGAATATGAAGAAGCAATCAACGCCTATAAGCAGTCGGTTGAAATAAACATTTCCCATGAAGGATCCCTCTATGAGTTAGCGTTTTGTCTTGACGTAGTGGGTCAATTAGAGAGTAGTCTTTCCTATTATAGAAAGTTCATTGATGAAGATCCATACTCAGCGGCAGCCTGGTATAACCTGGGTATTGTGTGTAATAAATTAGAGCAATACAAAGAGGCAATTGATGCTTATGAATATGCAGTGGCAATTGACGACACGTTTGCGTCTGCGTATTTCAACATGGGTAATACTTACCTGAACCTGGAACAATACACCAAAGGGTTAGATTCATTTAGAAAAACCATAGAGATTGAAGGCCCCAGCCCCGAAGTTTATTGCTCAATGGGGGCGGCTTATGAAAATCTTGGTCAATTTGAGTTGGGATTAAAATACTTTCAAAAGGCAGCCAAACTAGATGCATTCTATGATGAAGCTTGGTTCGGAGCGGGTAGTTGCCTTGAAAAACAGGAGAAGTGGTATCAGGCACTCCATTTCTTCAATAAGGCTATAAAACTCAACAGCCAGAATGCAGAATATTGGAAAGCTGCCGCTCATGCAGAATTTAAAATTGGAAATACCATTTCGAGTATTAGTGCATACGATGAGGCGAGTCATTTTGGTCCCACCGACAAAGAAATTTGGCTCAATTGGTCCTTTATATACTATGAGCAGGGTGAATATTCAAAAGCTGTTGAAATTCTTGAAAGAGGATTGGGGGAAATCCCCAATGAGGCCGATTTCCTTTATCGCATCGCGGTTTATCAAATAGAAGATGGTAAGTTTAAAGAAGCCTTTAATTATCTTGAAAATGCTTTAATTTTGGATTTTGAAGGACACCGAATGCTTTTTGATTTTTTTCCAAAGCCAGAAACCCAAAAGGCACTCTTTAAGATTATTGATCAATTTAGAAAAGAAAATCACTAATGAATTATACACTTAATAATCTGCCTGAGCGAACCGCCAAGCCTAGGCAAATTGGATTCACTATGACAATGGACAAAGGTCTTAGTGTAAGAGAAGCGGAAGACCTTGTATCAATTTCTGCGGATCACATTGATATAATAAAACTAGGATGGGCCACCTCATATGTAACTCCAAGATTAAAAGAAAAATTAAAGGTATACAAAGACGCAGGCATCCCTTGTTACTTTGGTGGCACCTTATTTGAAGCTTTTGTTATAAGAAATCAGTTTGATGATTATAGGAAAGTATTGGATAAGTATGATATGCCGTTCGCTGAAGTTTCCGATGGCTCTATTGATCTGGATCACGACAAGAAACTCGACTACATTTCAAAATTATCAGAACAAGTGACAGTATTGTCAGAAGTCGGATCTAAGGATGCAGAAAAAATATTTCCTCCCTATCAGTGGATTGATTTGATGCAAAAAGAACTGGATGCTGGCGCCTGGAAAGTAATTGGGGAAGCGAGGGAAAGTGGAAATGTGGGGCTCTTTCGTGCTACCGGTGAAGTTCGATCAGGGCTGGTACAGGAGATTCTTACAAAAATTCCCTTTGAAAAAATAATATGGGAAGCTCCACAAAAGGCGCAACAAGTTTGGTTTATCAAACTTCTTGGCGCCAACGTAAACCTAGGTAACATTGCACCCAATGAAGTAATTCCGCTGGAAACCATAAGACTTGGATTAAGAGGGGATACTTTTCTTCATTTTCTTGGTCTGGAACAAAAGAAGACCAATACTGCTCCACCGTTTTATACAGACTAATTTCAATTGAGGCGTTTTAAAGATTATTTATTCCTCTACTTAAAGGGAATAGGGATGGGTGCAGCTGATGTAATACCGGGCGTGTCAGGAGGCACCATTGCCTTTATCACAGGTATTTATGAAGAACTCATAAACTCTATCCGCAGGATAGATATGGAGACAATGCGATTACTTCAACGACTTGAGTGGAGTGCGTTCTGGAAAAGAATAAATGGAAATTTTCTTCTTATTGTTTTAGGCGGCATCTTAACAAGTTTACTTTCTCTTGCTAAGCTAATGAACTACCTATTGATTATCTACCCTATCCCTATTTGGTCATTCTTTTTTGGTTTGATTCTTATTTCCGCTCCACTGATTTTACGAGAAGTAAAGGTTTGGTCCGTTTCTTCAGTATTAGCAGGGTTAGCCGGTATTGCCATTGCTTATTGGATCACAATCGTTTCCCCTGCTCAAACGTCTTCAAGTCTTCTTTTTATTTTCGTCTGTGGCGCATTGGCCATTTGCGCAATGATTTTACCTGGAATCTCAGGAGCTTTTATATTACTTCTGCTTGGAAAGTATGAATTTATGCTCAAATCATTGGTCGAATTAGATCTCGCTGTCGTGACAGTCTTTGCGTTGGGCTGCATTATTGGATTGTTGAGCTTTTCCAGGTTTTTAAGTTGGATCTTAACGCACTACCGATTTCCTACCCTGGCGTTGCTTTCAGGCTTTATGCTCGGCTCACTAAACAAAGTTTGGCCCTGGAAGGAAGTGCTGTCCTTCAGATTAAACACTGATGGAAAACAAATACCGGCAATTGAACAAAGTATCTGGCCTGGGCAGTATCTTGTAAAGACCGGACATGACCCACAAGTATTTCACGCCATCCTGTTTGTTGCGCTCGGGATCTTAATCGTTGTGTTTGTAGAAAAACTCGCACTTGCATTTAAAACAAAACCTTAAAATGGAAAAGAAATTCGGTTTAATTGGTCTCACGGTTAGTCACTCCTTTTCAAAGAATTTCTTTGATGAAAAGTTTTTCAGAGAAGGATTGCGTGACTACCACTATGACCTATACGAATTAAAAACAATTAACGACCTAAAGCAGTTGCTCAGTGACAATCCGGAAATGTGTGGACTCAACGTTACTATTCCATACAAAGAAAATGTAATGGCCTTATTGGATGAAATTGATAATTCCGCAAAAAAGATTGGCGCAGTCAATGTGATCAAAATAAAAGACGGAAAACTTTATGGATACAACACAGATAGTATCGCATTTAAAGAAACTTTAATCAAGTGGTTTCCAAATCCTGAAGGATCTTCTGCTATTATTCTGGGGACAGGTGGGTCATCGAAAGCCGTGCAGCAAGCACTGCGAGAATTAAAAATTGATTTTAAGTTGGTATCCAGAGAGAAAGAAAAGGGCGATTATACCTACGAAGAATTGAAAGTTAACGATGGAATATCAGCATGTAATCTGGTAATAAATACCACCCCTTTGGGGATGTCTCCAAATACAAATGCGCACCCATCCATCAATTATGAACAACTTACGGACAATCATTTTGTCTATGATATCATTTACAATCCTGCTCGGACAGAATTTTTACAAAAAGCAGAAATGAGAGGCGCTCATTTTAAAAATGGATTAGAAATGTTGCATGTTCAGGCCGAAAAAGCCTGGGTGATTTGGAACAGTTGAGATATAAAATTCGGCTAAGCAAGAGAAAGTGGATTTCAAACTTACCAGCGAATACACTCCCACAGGTGATCAGCCTACTGCCATTAAGCAACTCACTTCAGGTTTGCAATCCGGTGAACAGCATCAGACCCTTCTTGGGGTAACGGGATCCGGAAAGACATTTACCATTGCCAATGTAATAGCACAAGTGAATAGACCTACACTTGTGCTTAGTCATAATAAAACATTGGCTGCACAGTTGTATGGTGAATTCAAACAATTTTTTCCTGAGAATGCAGTCGAATACTTCATCTCTTATTATGATTACTACCAACCTGAGGCATTCATTCCCAGCTCAGGTTTATACATTGAGAAAGATCTGTCTATCAATGATGAAATTGAAAAACTCAGACTCAGCGCCACCTCTTCCTTGCTTTCTGGAAGAAGAGATGTGATCGTGGTTGCCTCGGTCTCCTGCATTTATGGAATAGGAAACCCGGAAGAATTTGGGAAAAACAGAATACAACTTACAGCTGGAGAAACTATTCCAAGAAATCAATTACTGTTTGGATTAGTAGACATTTTATACAACAGAACGGAAGTAGAATTTAAGCGCGGCACGTTCAGAGTAAAAGGAGACACAGTAGATGTATTCTTGGCCTACGCAGATTACGCAGTTCGTATCTATTTCTTTGGAGATGAAATCGAAGCCATTCAACTGATTGATCCCTTTACCGGAAAGAAAATATCCGATGAAAGGGTAGCCGTTATTTTTCCAGCCAATCTCTTTGTAACAGGCAAGGACATGTTACAACAAGCCATTCGGGAAATTCAGGATGACATGGTTTTACAAGTTGAAATGTTTAGTGACGAGAAAAGGCATTTGGAAGCCAAACGACTTAAGGAGCGCACCGAATTTGATATTGAGATGATGCGCGAGCTAGGTTATTGCAGCGGCATTGAGAATTATTCAAGGTACTTTGACCGAAGACAGGCAGGTGCAAGGCCATTCTGCCTCATCGATTATTTTCCTGATGATTTCTTGATGGTCATCGATGAGAGTCATGTGACCATACCACAAGTGAGGGCCATGTGGGGAGGGGACCGTTCCCGCAAAGTCAACTTAGTGGATTATGGCTTCAGGCTGCCATCAGCTATGGATAATCGCCCTCTAACTTTTAATGAGTTTGAAAGTGTTTTGAATCAGGTAATCTATGTGAGTGCTACTCCATCTGAATACGAATTGCGCAAATCGGAAGGCGTGGTCATTGAGCAATTAATTCGCCCCACCGGATTATTGATCCAGAAATTGATGTAAGGCCCAGCAAAATCAAATTGACGACTTGCTGGAAGAAATAGATGAGCGCGTAAAAAACATGAACGCGTATTAGTTACTACGCTAACTAAGAGAATGGCGGAAGAGCTTACCAAATATCTGGAACGTGCTAATGTCAAGTGTCGATATATTCATTCCGAAGTAAAAACACTAGACCGGGTAGAAATTCTGAGGGAGTTGCGCTTAGGGATATTTGATGTATTGGTAGGCGTAAACCTTTTAAGGGAAGGGCTTGATTTACCAGAAGTGTCTCTGGTTGCCATTCTCGATGCAGACAAAGAAGGCTTTTTACGCAATCAAAGATCACTGGTGCAAACGATAGGCCGTGCAGCTCGCAATGAAAACGGTAAAGTGATTATGTATGCAGACAAAATCACCGAATCTATGCGATTGGCCATAGAAGAAAAAATAGAAGAAGGAAAACTCAACAAGATTACAATATTGAACATGGCATCACTCCTAAAACTATATTGAAATCCAAAGAAGCCATAATGGAGCAAACAATGGTGGCCGATTCCAAAAAAACAGCCAAACGGTACTACATTGAAGAGGAAGAAAAGTCGCTTGCTGCAGACCCTGTAATCGCATACTTAAGCATAGAAGAGCTGAAAAAAATGGTTGAAAGAACTAAAAAATCCATGGAAAAAGCTGCCAAAGAACTCGAGTTTATTGAAGCTGCCCGCCTGAGAGATGAATATATGGCCTTGCAGAAGTTGATTGAAGAAAGAGGTTAACTTTACATCACTTAAAAAAAATTAATTTCCTGATTATGAGATTTATTTTAGTTGTTGCGTTTATTCTGGGTTTGACAAATTTGGCAGCCGCACAAAGCACAGGTGATGTCATGCTTGGCGGTGGTTTGGATTTTATAAAAACAGATAATCCCGGGCTTTTTAAGAAATCTCAAATAGGCTTTGAGGTAAACTATTTTGTGGTCAGGCATTTTGCGGTAGGTCTGGGAGGAGAAATTTGGTCCAACCAAAATAATTCGTTTACCATGGGTGCACGCTGGTATGCCAATGACAATGTATTCTTAAAGTTTAAAGGCTTAATCGGTGCAAACGATGTAGCCATTGGCGGTGGTTATGCCAAAGCCTTAACGCAATACTTACGCCTTGAGGGAATGGGAGATTTCTATGTCAACAGTACTGAGTTTGGTGTAAGAATTGGGCTGGCTTACGTCATTAAGTAGAGATAAGGGACGAGCCTAGCTAACATAAGATTTTCATTTTTTTGGACAGGGTAGAGTTATGCAATTCAATTTTAGTTGTCGTGCGAATATTCAGTGGATTTACTGTCCTTATAATCCTCAATCATTATTTGAATCATAAATTATTTAGCTTCCTACTTCTCTTAGCTCCTTCAGTCTTTTCTTACCATAAGCCAATTTTGTAATAAATACATATAAAACAGGTACAATAAAAATAGCCAAAGATGTCGCTGCTAACATACCACCAAAGACAGTCAATCCTATGGTCTTTCGAGATTCAGCTGCAGCACCGGTTGCAAAAATCAACGGTAGCACACCAAAGATGAAAGCCAAAGAGGTCATCACAATTGGGCGCAAACGAAGTCTAACTGCTGAAATAGTAGCCTGAATTAATTCCATCCCACCATCCACTCTTTCTTTTGCAAATTCCACTATCAAAATTGCATTTTTTGCAGACAGTCCAATTAAGGTAATCAAACCAATTTGAGCATAGATATTATTAGTGATATTCGGCACTAAACTCAATGCAATAATAGACCCTAATGCTCCAATAGGAACTGCCAATAAAACCGAGAAAGGCACAGACCAACTTTCGTACAATGCAACTAAAAAGAGAAATACAAATATTAGAGAAAGTCCGAAAATCATTAAAGTTTTATCCCCTGCTTGTATTTCCTCAAGTGACATCCCTGAAAACTCATAACCATAACCGGTAGGCAAATATTTATCGGATGTTTCCTTTAATGCCCTAATTGCTTGCCCACTGCTATAACCGGGTTTTGATGTTCCATTAATTTCTATGGAACGATTGGTGTTATAATGTGAAATTAAAGAAGGGCTTTCTATTATTCTTGAGCTAATCAGAGAGCGCAATGGAATCATATTTCCTGCTCCATTTCGCACATAATATTTTCCAATTTCATCAAGAGATGCACGATAAGAACTATCCGCCTGACTAACTACCCTAAAGTTTCTACCGTAAAGGTTAATGTCATTAATATATCTACTGCCTAGCAACGTAGAAAGCGTACCATAAACATCTGAAATCTGCACACCCAGTTGCTTAGCCTTCTCTCTATCCACATCCACTTGATAACTTGGAGTATTCGCAGTGAAATAGGTATAAGCAAAATCTATTTCAGGGCGTTTATTCACCTCTGCAATAAAATCTTTGGCTACCTGACTAAATTTATTCATATCGTCTGTGCTGGTCGTTTGCTCCAGCTCAAAGGTAAACCCGGCAGATCGTCCAAGACCAGGAACTGGAGGCGGAGCAACTACAAGAACCCTGGCTTCTTTAAGGTCCGCAGTTTTTTGTTGAATTTTCTTCAATATGCTATTGGCATCCTGATCTTTCCCCTTTCTTTCACCCCAAGGTTTAAGCATAATCCACATAGTGCCTACGTTGGCCCGATTGGATCCTTGAAATGCATTGAAACCAGCCAATCCTCCCACTACGGAAACCTCAGGAATTGATTTTATTCTGGAAACCAATTCTAATAACATCGCATAACTACGCTCCGTAGAAGTGGCCTCGGGCATTTCATAAGTTGCCATCAAACTTCCTTCATCCTCTTGTGGAATAAAGCCAGTTGGTTTTTTCTCAAACAGAAAGACAAGGGCGATAATCAATACAACCAAAAGGGCAAATACATAGCGAGTTTCTCTAATCCATAACGCAACTCCTCTAGTATAGGAGGTTGTAATTTTTCCGAAAAAATTATTAAAAGAAAAGAAGAATTTCTCGAGCCAATTTTTCTTATCCTTTTTACTCTTTGAAGGCCGAAGTAAAAGAGAACATAATGCTGGAGTAAGAGATAGTGCTACAAAAGCAGAAATAATAACAGAAACCGCAATGGTAATGGCAAATTGCTGATAGAGTTTACCTACAATCCCTGGAATAAATCCTACTGGAACAAAAACAGCTGCCAATATCAGAGCTATTGCAATTACAGGCCCTGAAATATCCTTCATGGCTTTCCGGGTCGCATCTTTTGCCGATAAATGATAGCGATCAATATAATGCTGTGCTGCCTCAACTACAATAATGGCATCATCCACCACAATACCTATTGCCAAAATAAATGCAAATAAGGTGAGTGTATTGATCGTAAATCCCAACAGAACAAATAATGAAAATGTTCCAATTAAAGAAACGGGAATTGCCAAAATCGGAATTAAGGTAGACCGCCAATCCTGAAGAAATAGAAATACAACAATGATTACTAAAAGTATAGCTTCCAATAATGTTACAATCACTTCATGGATAGAGGCCCGAATAACGGACACCGTTTCATTGGGTATAAGATAGTCCAGATCATTTGGGAAGGTCTTTTTTAACTCAGCCAACTTACTGACTATTCCCTCGTAGGTTTCTAATGTATTTGCATCCGGAGTTTGGTAAACAATAAGATAAGTTGCGGGCATACCATTCACGGTAGAATTATGACCATAATTAAACTTGCCCAATTCTACTCTGGCAACATCTTTTAAATATACTATGTTTCCTGTAGTAGGATCATTACGAACAATTACATTATTAAACTGATCTACAGTATTAATACGACTATTTGTAAGTACATTATATTCAAAGTTTTGCTGACCCTTCTGCGGCAACCCACCAATAGTTCCAGGCGCAATTTTAATATTCTGTTCATTTATTGCTGCAGAAATATCATCAGGAGTTAATCCTAAAGAAGCAAGTTTCCCTGGGTTCAACCAAATTCGCATACTGAAGTCATCACCATGAGAATCAATATCCCCTACACCTTTCACTCGCTTTAAAGCATCTTGTATATGTATGTTTACATAATTCCCAACAAAACTAGAATTATGTGTGCCCCTTGGCGAATAAAAGGCAAAAATAGCCAATGAGCTAGGGTTTCTCTTTCGAACGGTGATACCCAACCGCTTTACTTCCTCAGGCAATGTAGGCAAAGCAACATTTACTCTATTCTGAACATCAACGGTGGCTATGTCTATATCCGTACCCATGTCAAAAACAACACTCACATTACTTCCACCACTTGATGAACTTCCACTGGTAATATAATTCATACCTGGTGAGCCATTTATTTGCGTCTCCATCGGTGTGGTTGTAGTTTGCTCTACCGTCATCGCATCAGCTCCAATAAAATTTCCAGAAACCGAAACTGTAGGAGGGGAAATATTCGGGTACTTTGATACCGGCAAATTCAATAAAGAAAGGATGCCTACTAACACAATAATAATTGATATTACAATTGCTGTAACTGGTCGTTTTATAAAGGTTTCTGCGATCATTTTAGATTAATAATCTTTTGTCAAGTTTACTTTCGTTCTGCTATTATGGAAGACCCTTCATTTAGGTTTTGAACTCCTTGAACTACGATTAATTCCCCTACATTCAACCCCTCCTTTATGATAACCTTATCATCAATCTGTCTTCCTAATTTAACCTGACGCTGGCTCACCCTTGAGCTATCTCCTACCACATAAACCATAAACTCTCCAAGGGATTCAGAAACTGCTTTATAAGGTATTACTATAAATTGAGCAGCAACATCGTTTCTAACACGAACTATGGTGTTCATTCCAGGCTTAAGCATTCCATTATCGTTTGCAAAAATCAATCTAATTTTTATTGTGCCCGTTTGAGGATCAACTGCTCTGTCAATAAAACTTATGTATCCCGGTTCCGGATATGGGTCACTACCAAAAGCAATAGTAAAGGTAGAATCCCCAATCTCATTTTTGTTTTTTTGCAATTGAGCGAAGTGATAAATATCTTTTTGATCTATAATAAAATCTACTGCCATGGGGTGATTTGTAGAAATCGTATTCAAAATAGTTTGTCCTGCTACTACAGCCGTACCAACCTTTACCTGAGAAATACCAATAGTGCCACTAAAGGGGGAATAAATACTCGCAAACTGAACTCCGGAATGTACGCTTGCTACATTTGCCCGAGCAGCCTCCACCTGCTTTTTAGCCACCTCTAAATTAGTATCTGCATAATCTACTTGTTGCTTTGCAATGGCATCGTGTTTATCTAGTTCATGATATCTGTCTGCATCTTTTTGTGCTTTTATCAGATTAGTTTCCTGAACGTGAAGATCGGCAATAGCCTTCTGATAATTAGCCTGATAAACCTGCGCATCAATACTGTATAAAAGTTGACCCTTATCAACATTTTGTCCATCCTTAAAATTCATTTTAGTAATATAACCACTCACCTGCGCAGTCAGGTTTATTTGATTCAGCGCAATAACATTTCCCGGATATTCATCATAAAAAACAGCATTGGTAGCAACAACCTCTGCAACGGTTACCGCAGTAGCATTCATTTTTTCATTTTTTACTTCTTGAGAGTTAATTCCACAAGAATAAAAAAGAGAAGCTAATGATAAGGAAGCCAAAAAATACTTATTTAAATTCATTCGTTGTTGTTTAATAATTTATGTTTCCCAAAGCTTGTTCTACATCTAGTTTGCTGGATAAAACCTGGTAGAGGGAATTATAATAATTGATCTGAGCAGTTTTTAAATCAGATTCTGCGGTAATTACATCTAGGAATGTTTTTACTCCAGATCGATATTGCAATTGGATTATCTCATATACCTCTTTTGCTATGGATAAATTTTCTTTTTGGCTTAAAAAATTATTCAGGTTCCCCTTATAATTAGACAGTGCTGTTTGATATTGAGTGTTAATGGCGTATTGATAACTTAAAATATCATTATCAACTTGCCTCTTTAAAAATTGCGCCCCTCTAATTTGCTGTATTCTTTTACCTCCTTGTAAAATAGGAAATGAAAGACCGAGGCCTGCAAAGGAATTGGGATAGGCAACTTTATATAGATTAGAAAATTCGTTGTTAAGGAAATTCAAATTATAATTTCCAAATGCAAATAAATTTGGGAGGAAACTCCATTTATAGTATTTTAAATTATCCAGTTGCAATCTTTTTTGAGTTTCTAATTGTTGGATTTCGATTCGCTGCCCATAATCTATACTTTGAGTTGTATCCATAAACATTTGACTTTCCATCGTAGTGGTGTCGTAAGCCAATATTATATTTCTTGAATTCGGATAACCCATCAATTCTTTCAAATAAGCCTTCTTCGCCAACAACGATTCTTCAACAAATACTTTTTGTGCTTTTGAATTATTCAAAGCAATAGTTGCTCTTTTGTAATCCGTTTTATCAACAATTCCACTTTGATATTGGTAATAAGCGTCCTTTACGCTTTGCGAGTTTCGAATAATGTCCTCGTCCACCACCCAGCTTTGCTGTTCCACAAGTATTATATTATAAAAAGTTTTACTGACAGCAACCGCCAAACTGATTTTCTTATCTTTTGTTTTTTGCTCCGATGCCGTCCTGATATCTTTAGCACTTTGAGAAGCTAACAATGCATCCTGGTTAAAAATAGTTTGAGTCAAACCCAATAATACGCCTGAAGTATTTTGACTTCCAAGGTGACTAATGTTCCCGTTAAAATTGGTGGTGGGTAATTGAAAATTGTGCTGCAGGTTATAGGTCAATCCAATTTGCGGATACCATTCTGATAATTTACTTTTTATTGTTGTCTCAACAAAAGCCTCATTAAGATTGGCATTTTTAATTTCAGGGCTATTTTGAAGAGCAAATTGAATACAATATTCTAAGGTTATATGCTCCTCCATTTCAATGGAGTCCTTACTTTGCGCCCAAAGAAAGCATGATAAAAACGATAAAATTAGAGTGAGTCCAATATGTTTTTTTTGACCCCTATACTTATAGCTTTGATAATTCATTTATCACACTTTAAACTAAATCGAATCTCTAGAATTCAACAAATCGAACTTTATTGTGATCTGATCCATCCCAGCTAATATCGGATGCTGTTTCGGCTCGGGAGATCATTTCTTTATTCTAGCAGTTATTATTTCTAATTAATTATTCAAGACATTGTAAGACCAAAGCAAAGGATCGTTAAATCAACCCTGCTCTGAAATCTCTAAAAGATGTTTTATTTTTTTTACAAGGGATGGGCAAATAACAAACCTGTGCTCGGCTCATAATATGTGATCTAATAATCTGCCACCAAATTTCTTATAAGAAGCGCATAGCGCGTTCTTTGATACATCACTAGTTAGTCAACAAGAACCTCATCAGGAAATGGCATGGGATATATCCAATTGGGATTTGAGATCCCCTTAATATTTCAACTCGAAATAAGTACTTTCAACAAACAATCGTAAAAAAAATTACTTCGGGTATTAATCAAAACTACCTAAGTGGTTTAAGAAACCACTTAGGTAGTTTAATGAGCGTTAATATTTAAAGCTACGCTCCAAATCTTTTTGCTACTTCTGTCCAGTTCACCACATTCCAAAAAGCAGTAGCATAATCAGGTCTGCGGTTTTGATAGTGTAGGTAATAGGCGTGTTCCCACACATCCAAACCAAGGATTGGAGTACCTTTTACTTCAGCTATGTCCATTAGAGGATTGTCTTGATTAGGAGTGCTTGTAATGGCCAACTTTCCGCTTGCGTCTTTAATCAACCACGCCCAGCCAGAGCCAAAACGGGTTGCCGCTGCCGCGTTGAATTTTGTTTTCATCTCATCAAAAGAACCAAAGGCTGCATTGATAGCATCCGCCAAAGCCCCTGATGGATTGCCACCTGCTTTAGGTCCCATCACTGTCCAAAACAAACTATGATTGTAATGCCCACCACCATTATTGCGAACCGCTACCGGATATTTAGAAATATGCTTACAAATATCCTCTATGCTTAACTTTTCAGCATCAGTGCCCTCAATGGCCTTGTTTAAATTGGTTACGTATCCATTATGGTGTTTCCCATGATGGATCTCCATGGTGCGTGCGTCAATGTGTGGTTCCAATGCTTTAAAATCATATGGAAGGTTGGGGAGTGTAAATGCCATGTTCAACTATGTTTAAAGTGAAAATTTTATTTGTACTGTCTTCAAATATACTAACTAAGTGCCCAGGTAAAAAGTTTACTCTTTCACGCTTTTAATTCATCCATAGTTTCTGGAGCCAAATGTTAAAAAAATATTAATCCAAAATTGTTTATCAATTCGATAATAGCGCCAAATTTGAGGGACACTGAACATACTTAGAAACCAGTGAGGTAAAATGATCAATAGCGACAGGAAGATCCTTCCCTATCTGGCACTGGGAGTAGTTTGCATTGCATGGGGAACAACCTATCTGGCGCTCCGAATTGGCGTGCTTGAGTTCCCTCCATTCTTATTTAGCGCCATAAGACAAATTACTGCAGGTGTCCTACTCTCTGGCAGTCTCTTGTTATTTGGAAAAGTAAAATTACCAGATAAAACCGCAATATTCGGGCAGGCCGTAGGTGGATTTTTCATGATCACCCTGGGCAATGGATTAGTAGGCTGGGCTGAGGTATATGTCCCCAGTGGATTGGCTGCAGTTATATGTGCTATTTTACCCATTTGGGTAATCCTGATCAACCTAATAATCGCAAAAGACGAGAAACCAACACTCCCCATAGTAATAGGATTAGTGATTGGGTTAAGTGGTATTATCCTAATATTTGCTGATAACCTGGCTGGCTTTGGTGTACCTGGTTACGCATGGGGCATTGCCTTTATACTTTTAGCCAACCTGGGGTGGGCATCCGGAAGCATTTGGATGAAGCGCAAAAACCAAACAACCAATCCGTTTCTAAATGCCGGCCTTCAAATGTTCTTTGGCGGAATCTGGCTACTTCCTTTCAGTCTGGCATTTGACGATTTACATGCCATACAATGGAGCAACAACGTGATTTATTCCTTGTCATACCTCATCATTATCGGCTCTGTGGCTGCGTATGGCTCTTATGTATACGCAATAAAAACACTACCCATTACCATTGTTACGCTCTATGCTTATATTAATCCCATTGTAGCAGTTATATTGGGATGGGCTGTGTTAGGGGAAACATTAAACATGAGAATGGCAATTGCTATTGGAATCACATTGACAGGGGTTTATATCGTCAACCGCGGATATCAGTTTAGAAACTTATGGAAATCTCAATTATCAACCAATTCTAAATAAATGCTTCCGATACCTTATCAAACCATCGATTGGAGTAAAGTAAAAGTAACGACACATCCCGGTGAACTAGGAACTGCTTACTGGCGAACCATTGACCACGGAGGCCTACGGGTTAGAATGGTGGAGTACTCCCCCGGCTATAAAGCAGACCATTGGTGTGAACTCGGGCATATTATTTTTTGTATTAAAGGAGAGTTAATCTCTGAATTAGCGGATGGCACCTCGCATGTGCTCAAAGAAAATATGAGCTACCTTGTAAGTGACCAGATGAGCAAACATAAATCATCTACGAAAGAGGGAGCCTTGCTGTTTATCGTAGATGGAGAATTCCTGGATACTAAAGCATAAAAGCCCCTTAATGACTAAAAATAAATCAATACAAGATCGTATGTTTTCTGATGTAGAATCTGACCTCTTTAAGAAAGCGCAGGCCAGCGGTCTTGAATATCTTTCGAAAGTTTTTGACAGAAATGTTTTTCCCGAAAACCAGGCGCTGGAAGGCTTGGAAAAATTTATTGAGGAGATGCCAACCCAATCCGAAGAAGCCGGAAAAGTAATTGACTTGCTTCATCAGTTTGGATCACCGGCCACGGTGGCAACTATGGGTGGCAGGTACTTTGGTTTCGTCACTGGAAGTGTACTCCCTGTAAGCCTTGCGGCTAAAAACTTATCCATATTCTGGGACCAGGTATCAGCCATGCAAGTAATGTCCCCCATCTCAGCCAAGCTTGAAACTATCGTTGAGAAATGGCTGGTGGATCTCTTTCATTTGCCTTCAAATACTGTAGTTGGTTTTGTGAGTGGCTCATCCATGGCCAATTTTTGTGGGCTTGCAGCAGCCCGGTATAGAATTTTGAAAAACCAGAACTGGGACATTACAGAGAAGGGACTTTTTGACGCTCCCAGGATTAGGGTAGTAGCAGGAAGACATGCACATTCTACCATACTGAAGTCGGTTTCACTTTCCGGTATAGGGAAATCCAATATCGAATGGGTTGACGCAGATGACCAGGGTCGTATTATTCCAGAATTAATACCCGCATTAAGCGCTAACACCATACTCATTCTACAAGCCGGAAATGTAAATAGTGGATCATTTGATGATTTCAAGTCGATCTGTCAAAAAGCAAAAGACCAAGGAGCATGGGTTCATATTGATGGTGCCTTTGGTTTATGGGCACAAGCTTCAAAAAAACTAAAGCACCTAACCGATGGAATTGAATTTGCGAATTCATGGACAGTAGATGCTCATAAAACATTAAACACACCCTACGACTCGGGTGTTATTTTATGTGCTGATAAAGAAGCCCTTGTTTCATCACTCCACATGACCGGAGGCTATATCATCACAGGTAACGAAAGAGATGGGATGCTCTACACACCAGAAATGTCAAGACGTGCACGAGTGATAGAGTTTTGGGCAGCCTTAAAATACATGGGGAAAAGTGGCCTCGATGAAATGATTTACCGATTTCATGAGAGGGCCATCCAATTCTCAGAAGGCCTTAAAAAAATTGAGGGATTCCGTATCTTAAATGAAGTTGTGTTTAATCAGGTATTGGTTGCTTGTGAAACCGAAGATATAACCACTCAGACCATTTCTAAAATTCAAGAACTTAGAACGTGTTGGGTAGGCGGCTCCACCTGGCAAGGAAAAAAGGTGATAAGAATAAGTGTCTGCTCCTGGGCAACTACCGAAACAGATGTGAACCTTTCTATAAAATCATTTGAAAAAGCTTTGAAAATGGTGCTTCAAAAAAATGAAGACCATAAATTTTAATTGGACTCACAAAATTTATTTATCATGTATGTACCAAAATACTACAGGAACAACAACCGGGAAGAACAACTGGATTTCATCAGAAAAAATAGTTTTGGAATGTTGATCAATGAGGTGGATAACAAACCCTGGGCTACCTATATTCCTTTCATACTCAATGGTGATGGCACAAAATTGACAAGCCATATTTCAAGAGGAAATATTCAATGGAAACACTTTTCCGCGGAGAAGGAGGTGATGGTGGCTTTTTTAGGGCCTAATGCTTACGTCTCCTCCTCGTGGTATAACCACGAAAACGTGCCTACCTGGAATTATATTGCAGTGCATGTTTACGGACACCTTCGAATTATAGAAGGGGATGAATTAAAAGCTTCTTTAAAAGAATTAATGGATCGTTACGAAGCTGACTCTGTCAATCCCGTGACAATGGAAAAAATGACTCCCTCCTATTTAGAAAGAGAGATACGGGGCATTGTGGCCTTTGAAATTACAATTAGTCAAATTGAAGCCGCTTTCAAGCTTTCTCAAAACAGGGATAAGGAGGACTATGAAAACATCATTACTGAATTGAATAAAAAAGAAGAAAGTAACGCCAGGGAAGTGGCCAAAGAAATGAAAAATCGTTGCCCCTATTAAACCAATTTAAATATATTTATTCTATTAACAGATACTACCGCAATGACAACATCCAATGAAATTGCAATAAAGCACACCCATCAATCCCAACTTTCGAAGGTTGATTTTAATAATCTCGATTTTGGTAAATACATTTCAGATCACATGGTTGTTGCTAACTACGCCCACAGTAGCTGGAGCCAACCTGAAATAGTACCCTATGGCGATCTCTTGATGAGCCCTGCCATGTTATCCCTTCATTATGGACAATCCATCTTTGAAGGCATGAAAGCCTTTAAAATGAAAGATGGCAACATCAGTATTTTCAGATTGAAAAAACACCATACCCGAATGAATAAATCTTTGGCCAGAATGTGCATGCCGGAAATAATTGAATCTATGTTTATAGAAGCACTTCGCACGTTGATTGAACTGGATCATCGGTGGGTTCCTTCCAACGAAGGTGCATCGCTTTACATAAGACCTATTGTATTCGCATCCGAAGCGCGTCTTGGCGTTAAAGTTTCCGACCTGTATAAGTTTATCATTATGACAACCCCTGTGGGGCCTTATTTCAGTAAACCTTACAGGTTGAAAGTAGAGGACCACTATGTTCGCACAGCAGAAGGCGGAACTGGCTTTGCAAAGTGTGCCGGTAACTATGGAGGCGCCTTCTACCCCACTCAAGTTGCTAAAGAGGAAGGTTTTGATCAGGTGCTGTGGACGGACCATAAAGACCACCAATACATTGATGAGGTAGGCATGATGAACGTAATGTTCGTTATCAACGGAAAACTCATTACTCCTTCATTGAACACGGCAATCCTTGATGGTGTTACACGCGATTCTATTCTCACACTGGCCAAAGAAATGAATTTTCCTACAGAAGAAAGAAGGATAAAGCTGGAAGAGCTGGAGAAAGGTTTTAAGGATGGATCCATAACAGAAGCATTCGGTGCAGGCACTGCAGCCGTGGTTGCTCCCATCCAATCCATTCGTATTCACGGGATAGATTACACCATCCCGCTGCCAGACAGTAATAGTTTTCAATTGAAAGTAAAAAAGCAATTGATGGATATTAGAACCGGAGAAGCAGAAGATAAACATCAATGGAACTACATTGTTAAAACAAAGTAGTACTTAGATACATCCTATTCTATAACCCATTTCACTTTGAACATAATCTACCAATCAGATGCAAGTATCTCGAGTGCTCAATTTATTGATCTACTTAAAAGATCTACATTGGATGAACGGAGACCTGTAAATAGTCCAGAAAGAATTCAAAAAATGCTAGATCATGGAAACATCCTTGTCACTGCATGGGATGGCGATCTTTTAGTTGGTGTTTCCCGTGCACTTTCTGACTTCTCATTCTGCTGCTATTTGTCAGACCTGGCCGTAGACAAGGACTATCAAAAGAAAGGAATCGGCAAGCAACTGATCGAAGAAACTCATCTTGCGGCAGGCCATCTTACTACATTGATATTATTGGCGGCTCCTGCCGCCACAGAATACTACCCTAAAATAGGAATGGAGAAATTCCAGGATTGCTTTATCATTAGAAGAAAATAAGAGTGATTGACTCATTCACTTGAAAGGTAAAACTGGCAGTCTCAATTATTTGAAATATCCCTTGAAAAAAATCAAACAACAACTTTACCAATACTGTCAACAATGGGTTGATCACAAAATCGCTCTGGCACAAAAAGAGATTAATGCCGTACAAACCTCTGCCAATGAAGAAACCAAAAGTAGTGTAGGGGATAAATATGAAACAGGCAGGGCCATGGCACAGCTTGAAATTGAGAAGAACACCCGTCAGCTGGTTGAAGCCAATAAACTGAAACAGCTGTTGAGTAGATTTTCAGGAGAAAGCAAAACCGGTAATATTCAATTGGGAAGCCTGATTCAAGCCAACAACAGCTGGTTTTACCTATCGATAGGTGCAGGAAAGATAACATTGGATGATGTAGACTATATCTGTTTATCTCCAATGTCTCCCCTAGGCGCGAAAATGATGAATCTTGGACCGGAGGATAAGTTTAGTTTTAACAAACTGGACTATCATATACAGAAAGTCTACTAAGAGAATCCTGATTACAAATAGAATTGGCTCTTTTACAATTTTACTCCCTTTGGCACGTTTTAATAAGGTAAATAGCCAAGAAATACAAGGATTTCTGTGGTAAAATGACTATTTTTGCACGACTTTAGTAAAAACAGCTAAAAAAAGCCTATTAAAACTCAAAAACACCTTTTGAACCAAACCCGTCTTAAAGGAGTTTTATCATTGAAATTAGATTGTTTCACCATTAAAATAAGCTAGAATTATGGGAAGACCCCCTATATTACCTAAGAAGAAAAAAGATGGTTATTACCTGGATATCCGCAATAAGGGTGCAAAATCGGGTATTATCATTATTCGCGACAGCGAAAAAGAGATGATGCAGGCAGTAAAGCAGTATGAGAACACAAAAGATGTAATCATTCTTGGGGAGCACAAAAATGGAAAACGTGTAGAGGAAAAGAAGAAGAAGCTACACCAGAAAGAAAAAGCATAACAAAAAAGCCCTTAAAAGGGCTTTTTTTATTCCTACTAAAAGGGTAGATCGTCAGACCCTCCCATGTTCTGCGGTTCATCCATCGGGGGTGGTGGCGAATAAGAATCTCCTCCCCCTGCATTGCTCTTGTCGATCTTCCAGGCGCGCGCTTCCGTGTACCAACGGCCATTATATTCTCTGCTTTCCAAATCTACCCCTACATTTACCTCGTCTCCTTCAGTAATACCAAACTGATCAATTTTATCTCCCCAAATAGAAAGACAAACTTTCTTTGGGTACTGGCTTTGTGTTTCTACAATGAATTCTTGTTTTCTCCATTGTCCTTTCTTCCCCATTCCTGATTGCATCGGAAGCAATTGAATTACTTTTCCTTTTAATTCCATAGCCATAAGGCACTTCTTTTAGTTTATTGATGTGTATTTCGTAGCAATTTGTCGATTAATTGAGAATATGACAACGCAAGGAAGCAACAATTCCTACTCCCTGATGCGTTTAAAAAAATCATCTACCAATGTCTTACATTCCTCCTGCTTTACTCCTTTCGCCACCGTGGTTTTAGGGTGCAATATGGGGCTTTTCGATAATGAGTAACCTCTTTGAAGATCAGATGCTCCATAAACAAGCTTCATCAGTTGCACCCAATGGAGCGCTCCCGCACACATCATACATGGCTCCAAGGTCACATAGAGCACACACTCGCTAAGGTATTTGGATCCCAGGTAATTTGAGGCTGATGTGATGGCCAGCATCTCCGCATGAGCGGTCGCATCTGTCAATTGTTCTGTTTGGTTGTGTGCGCGGGCAATGATCTTATTATTACAAGCCACCACCGCTCCTACAGGCACCTCCCCATTATCAAAAGCCTTCTTAGCCTCCTTTAGCGCCTCCCGCATGAAGTACTCATCCGTCTACAAATCCATAAACTCAACTCATAGTAAGATTAGCGCCCGAAGCTAGAATTATAAACTATTTTATTATAAGAGAATTCATTATCGCATGAGCCGTCTCCTGCCATTCTTCCTTCATCTGATCAGGGCAACTGAAGCTAATAACCAGGGTTCTTCCTTTCTCCACCAAATACATTATATAAGTGTATTTAAGGATCGCATCCGTCTCACCAAGCGCCAGTCTATCTCCATTCATTCTAGAGTCAAACTCGAAAAAGATATATTCCTTTTTGTGAATCTCACGGATACCTTCATCAATCATATCCACCCTATCGTATAGATTATATAATCCTGACTTGAAAAATTTCTGAGACATCTCATGGTCAGCATCAGGCCAATGGGTAGCGGAGGTTTTAATACTAAAATCAATCACCCTGTCCGCATCGGAGTAAGCTGCAATTGGCTTTCTCACGGAAGGATGGCGCAACGCTATGTCTTCCGGAGTCATCACCATCAGTTCCGCAGGGATTGAAACAGTAATATCATGGGCAATCTTGGTTTTCACCAATTTGTGGCCATTCTCATTGGGGAAAAAATACAGAAAAACAAGTAATCCAATTTGTATCATAGGGCTATTTAAGCATAAACGAGGCCAAACCTTCTGTCTTTAGCCAGTTGGTTGGAAATGGTATTAATTCAAGCTGCCAGCATCCTATAAACGCTTAAGCTTTTGTTAATTTGCACCTTCAAATTTAACAGAAAATACATGTTACGGACGCACACATGCGGTGAATTGCGGATTGATAATGTAAACCAACAAGTTACGCTGACTGGCTGGGTGCAGCGGGTACGCGACAAGGGCAGTTTGCTATGGGTAGACCTCCGGGACCGGTATGGGCTTACCCAGTTATTTCTGGAAGAAGGCAAAACTGCTCCTGAGTTGATAAAATCTGTCCGCGATTGCGGTCGCGAATTCGTAATTAAGGTAACTGGAACCGTAGTAGAGCGCCAGTCCAAAAATAGTAAGATGGCCACCGGTGATATCGAAATCCTTGTAGCGCAATTAGAAATATTAAATCCCTCCAAAACACCCCCCTTTACTATTGAAGACGATACCGATGGTGGGGATGACCTGCGTATGAAATACCGCTATCTGGATTTGAGAAGAAATCCGGTGAGGGAAAGCTTGCAACTAAGACATAAAATGGGCCAGCAAACAAGGCTGTACCTCGATGCACAAAATTTCATTGAGGTAGAAACGCCTGTGCTGATAAAGTCAACACCAGAAGGTGCACGTGACTTCGTGGTGCCTTCTCGCATGAACCAAGGAGAATTTTATGCGCTCCCGCAATCACCCCAAACTTTTAAGCAATTACTGATGGTGTCTGGGTTTGATCGCTATTATCAAATTGTAAAATGTTTTCGCGATGAGGACCTAAGGGCCGACCGCCAGCCTGAGTTTACTCAGATCGACTGTGAGATGGCTT
Organism: Cyclobacteriaceae bacterium; assembly: GCA_019638285.1. Classification (GTDB taxonomy): domain Bacteria; phylum Bacteroidota; class Bacteroidia; order Cytophagales; family Cyclobacteriaceae; genus ELB16-189. The sequence continues at coordinate 26,121 of JAHBUB010000019.1, forward strand.
TTGTGGAACAAGAAGACATACTCAATATCTTTGAGGGATTAATTCGTCATCTGTTTAAGCACGTAAAAGGAATAAATATTCCCGAAGTGCCTCGCATGAGCTACGACCATGCTATGAAATATTATGGATCTGACAAACCAGACATCCGGTTTGAGATGAAGTTTGTTGAACTCAATGAGGTGGCCAAGGGAAAAGGGTTTGGCATCTTCGATGAAGCAGCACTGGTCGTGGGTATCTGCGCAAAAGGGTGTGCCGGATATACACGCAAGCAAGTGGATGAGCTTACAGATTATGTGAAGCGACCTCAAGTGGGAGCCAAAGGAATGGTGTATGCGCGCTACAATGAAGATGGCACCTTCAAATCATCGGTAGATAAATTTTATGATCAGGATGCATTGAAAACCTGGGCAGAAAAAATGAACGCCCAGCCTGGTGATTTAATGTTACTCTTGTCAGGGGAGGAAGAGAAGACGAGAAAGGCCTTGAACGAGCTCCGCTTACATCTTGGCAACCAATTGGGCCTTCGCGATAAAAATGCATTTGCCGCATTGTGGGTACTCGACTTTCCTTTGTTTGAATGGGATGAAGACACTCAGCGCTATCATGCGAAACACCATCCTTTCACTTCGCCCAAAAAGGAAGACATTCCGTTGCTGGACAGTGAACCGGGTAAAGTACGTGCCAATGCCTACGACATGGTCATCAACGGCACAGAAATTGGCGGTGGCTCTATTCGTATCCACGACAGGTCTACTCAGCAATTGATGTTTAAGAAACTAGGCTTCTCAGAGGAGGAAGCAAAAAAGCAATTTGGTTTCTTGATGGATGCCTTCGAGTTTGGCGCACCACCCCATGGTGGTATTGCTTTTGGCTTTGATCGTTTGTGCTCCATCTTTGGAGGCGTTGATTCTATCCGCGACTTTATCGCTTTTCCCAAAAACAATTCAGGGAGAGACGTAATGATTGATTCGCCTTCTACAATTTCAAAAGAGCAGCTGGATGAGTTAGGAATTGCTGTAAAGCCTTTAGAGAAGTAGTTATCGGTGCACTTGATACGGAAGTAACTTCCGCATCAGAGGAGTGTGAGCTTCTGTGAAGGGTTTGGGCCTTGTTACGAGGCAATCTCTTTTTTCAGAGATCGCTTCGCTCCTACATTCCATAACTGAGAAATGCCTTGACAGCAGATACTTTGTTTGTGCAATAGCAGTGCCTAAATTGCTGTTTCATTAAAAAGAATTCAAATGATTTACCGCCTTGGTTTAATAATAGCCGCTCTCTTAGTCGCCTCCACCAGTTTTGCACAAAAAAGAAGCAAATCAAATACTCCAGCAATTTACTATCCTGACAAAGAATGGATAAAGAAACAACCCGCTGAGGTGGGCATGGACGCAGCATTGTTAAAAGAAGCTGTAGATTTTGCCATCGCCAGCGATGCCAGTGCACCCCGTGATCTCAAGCTAAATCACTACAGAAGTTTTGGAAGAGAGCCGTTTGGCGATGCCATTGGCCCAATCAAAGATCGCGGAGATCAAACAGGTATCATTATTAAAAATGGTTACGTAATTGCCGAATGGGGAGAGCCCTATAGAATCGATATGACACACAGTGTCACTAAAAGCTTTCTATCAAGTGTGGTGGGCTTGGCTTATGATCGAGGAATGATCAACAACATCGATGACGAGGTGTATAAATATGTTCCTCCTATCTTATCCTATAGTCCAATACAAATTGGCAACAAGGCAGACGAGTTTGATAGAAAATCAGACTTCATTGACTTATTCAGCACCCCTCACAACCGCACTATTACCTGGCGGCAAATGCTTCAGCAAAACAGTGACTGGGAAGGTACACTGTGGGGCAAGCCCGACTGGGCCGATCGTCCCAGTGCAGAATACGGAACGTGGCTTACAAAAAGAAACAAGCCGGGTACTGTGTATGAGTACAACGACACCCGCGTGAATGCATTGGCATTGGCTGCCTTAAGTGTGTGGAGAAAGCCTATACCGGAAGTGTTGAAAGAAAATATCATGGATCCCATTGGCGCCTCCAACACCTGGCGTTGGTATGGCTACGAAAACTCATGGATTGTGTTGGATGGAAAAGCCGTGCAGTCCGTAACTGGTGGCGGCCACTGGGGTGGGGGTATGTTTATCCACGCCTATGACATGGCACGCTTTGGTTACCTCACCTTGCACAATGGAAAATGGAAAGACCGTCAGTTGGTGTCGGAGCAGTGGAACAAATGGGCTCAGACCCCCTCTTCTCCAGAACCTACTTATGGTTTTATGAACTGGTTTGTAAACACCAACAAAGAATTCCTTCCCAGTGCACCGGAAAAAGTATTTGTACACATCGGCAACGGTACCAACATGATCTATGTTGATCCCGAAAATGATATCGTAGCGGTGGTGCGTTGGATTGAAAACAGTCAAATGGATGAGTTTGTAAAGAAGATGCTCGCGGCAAAAAAATAATTACATGGTAAACAAATTATTTACTATAGCCATGCTCTCTCTGCTTGTATTTTCATGCAGCAAATCCAGCAAGGAACTCTATAATGCTGCCTCCGATCGATTTGATAAGGAAGATTATCGCGGTGCAATCGCTCTTCTGGATTCTGTAATTGCCATGGATGACAAAAACAGTGACGCCTATTATACCCGGGGCAGCAGTAAATTTAATCTGGATGATTTTGAAGGAGCCATCACCGACTACACCAAAGCCATTGAACTCACACAGAACAACACCGATGCAGAGTTGTACTACTTTCGCGGCAATGCCCACCTCAATCTCCACCAACCTGAAAAGGCCATTCAGGATTTCTCCATGGCGGTGACGATCATTCCCGACTATGGAGAGGCGTTCAACCTAAGGGCAGATGCATGGATGGCCCTGGATAATGCAGACAGTGCTTTAGTAGATTATTCGCGCGCCATTGAGACCAAACCCCAGTTAGCTGGTCCCTACTATGGCATTGCCAACTACTATTCTAAACTGCCTGACTATGAACAAGCCATTGCCTATTATTCTAAAGCCATAGAATTAGACCCAAAGGCAGATTACTATTTTAATAGAGGTCTTGTGTTTTATCTGAGGAATGACTTTCAAAATGCCATCAGTGACTTTACAAACACGATACAAAAGGATGGCAAGTTCATTGAAGCCTACGTGATGAGAGGCAATGTAAAAGACGAAGCAGGATTAGGTGCAGAAGCCTTATTGGATTTTGACGAAGCCATTCGCTTAAGCCCAAAATATGCATCTGCTTATTTCAACAGAGGTATTACAAGGAAAAGTCAGGGCAACTTAAAGGGTGCCTGTGAAGACTTTAACAAAGCCCTGGAACTGGGCTACACAGAAGCCATTGCCAAAATGGGAGATTGTCCCAATTAGTCCAGCAATCGATCTGTTGCTTCTGCGTTAATATCAATATCGTCTTCTCCTACATTATCATAAGGATTTTCCAGGTGATCCTGAATGTTATCCAGGCTTACCAAAATAAAACTATACAAGATAGGCATCACGTACACCAGCTGAGGGGAATAGGTATGGAAACTATTGGCAAAATAGGGCCCATAAATGATTGGGAATACATAGATAAATACCTTGCTATAGGCCCTAAGCGTAACAGGCGTTCGATAATTATGAATTACTTTCATGTTATCAAATGCGATAATCATTTTACTCACATATTGACTTACCCTTGAAATCTCACCGCTTTGCACACCCAAATTTCTCATTTCCATAGTGTAGCCTGATAATTTTGAAAACATTTGATATAATTTCACCTCATTGTCATGCCAACGTTCCATTTTACTTTCAGCAAGCATATCCCTCATGAGTTTAAATAAATCAGTAATCAACGTTCTGGTTCGCTTGGGTAGGTCAGTGCTTTTGTCAGTAGGCCAATCCCTGGTCGCATAATACAAAACCACTGCATGACCTTTAAAGTCAGCAAGTCGCTGTAATGCATTCTCTCTTCTGTTATAGGCCGATCCTATTGAGAATACCACCGGAAAGACAATGGCCACTCCTACCAGCATATCAGGGAAGGACGCCACCAAGTTTAACTTATAGCAGATGTAAGTGCTGATAAGTGAAAGTAGGGTGACAATAAATGTCTTGTAGTTAATGATAAGCGAAAAGCTTTTAAGGATGCCCTTCATAGATTTAGATAGAAAAACAGGTTTATTAAAATTAATTCAATATTAGATAAATAAGAGTTATTTTAATCACCCCGACTATAACTAATAAATATGCGCTTTCAATCACAATTTGAAAAACTAGCCACCTGGCAACCTACGAGCGATCTGCAAATCACCACCATAGATGCACACACAGGAGGAGAACCCCTAAGGGTGATTACGGGTGGGCTACCTCCTATTCAGGGAAGCACCATTCTGGAGAGACGCAGGTACATGAGAGAAAACTTTGATTACATCAGAAAGGCTTTAATTTGGGAGCCGCGCGGTCATGCCGATATGTATGGATGCATCATCATGCCACCCGTTACAGCCGATGCCGACTTTGGTGTATTGTTTCTTCACAACGAAGGTTACAGCACCATGTGTGGTCATGGAATTATAGCCATTACCAAAGTAGTATTAGAATGTGGCATGCTGCCCATAAAAGAGCCGGCAACACCTATCAACATCGACTCCCCGGCAGGGTTGATTAGGGCATTGGCCAAAATCAAAGACAACAAAGTAGAAGGTGTGTCCTTTATGAATGTGCCTTCCTTTGTGCAGGCAATGGATCAATCCGTAGCAGTGGAGGGCATTGGTAAAGTAAGGTATGACATCGCCTATGGGGGTGCTTTTTATGCGTACGTGGATGCAGCCGAAGTAGGCGTGGGCATGAGTGCCAATGACCACGATGAATTGATTGAAAAGGGAATGGCCATTAAACGAGCCGTGATGAACGAGTTCACTTTCAAACATCCTTTCGAGGCCGACCTTAACTTTCTTTACGGCACTATCTTCACAGGCGCTGCGCTTACCAAAAATGCCCACAGCCGGAACGTGTGCGTTTTCGCTGAAGGCGAAGTAGACCGCAGTCCTACAGGAACCGGAGTAAGCGGACGCATGGCACTGCACTACGCCAAGGGCGACATCAAAGTGGGAGAACCCATGGTGATAGAAAGTATCGTGGCTAGTTCATTCAAGTGCAGCGTGAAAGAGACCACAAAGTTTGGCCCCTATGATGCCGTGATCCCCGAGGTGGAAGGCACTGCCTACATCACTGGGAAACATACTTTCGTAATCGATCCGGAAGACCCTTTGAAAGATGGGTTTATCTTTCGATAAGTCGGTTGGGTTCGTCATTCAGAGGAAGGACGCAGGACGACCGAAGCATCTCTTTTAAGCTATGCGATCCTTCGCATCCACCCACAGTCAACCCGCGGTGGCTAACGTCAGTGGGCGGACTGGCAGAATGACGGAACCACAAAGCGCGGAAGCAAGAGGCTGTGTAAAAACTAAATTTCATCAAATTAAAGTTCGCTCTTGTTCGTGTTGCGCGCAAGACATAGCGTGGTTCACCAACAAGCAAGATGAACCTGGATACCAGACACTCTCATCAATTTTGTTTTGTTATTGTTGTAAACGCATCATGAAAGGTAAGTCGATGAAGGACACATTTCCTGTTTGTTGGTGGGCGTCCCACTTTGCTCACACGCAACACCCACAAAGCCTAGGCAATAATTTATTCAATAAATCATTTTCGAAAATTGCGGGAAACACAAAAAACATTACTTTAGTAGTGACTTGTCTAAGGTGGTATGTAGCGCATGCCTGGTCTCTGGGCGTCATTGTAGCACAACTCCGAAACGAACGATCAACAATAGAGGAACAATTAAAAAAAATAAAAATTATGGCGATTATTAACCCACACATTAACTTCAACGGAAATGCCGAAGAAGCATTCAATTTTTATAAATCAGTATTTGGCGGAGCGTTCGCAAAAATTATGCGCTTTAAAGACTTGGCAAGTAATGAATTTCCTTTAGCAGAAAATGAGGCAAACAAAATAATGCATATTGCTTTGCCAATTGGTAAAAACATATTAATGGGCAATGATGTTCCCGAAAGTATGGGGCGAACAAACGAAAATGAAAACAGAAGCAAAATTTCCATCAGCGCTGAAAGCAAAGAAGAAGCCGACAAATTATTTAATGCGCTTTCGGCAGGAGGACAAATAGAATATCCTATTTCAGAAAGTCCGTGGGGTTCTTATTTTGGAATGTTCAGAGATAAATACGGCATTGAGTGGATGGTGGATTTTGACCCAAATTATAAAGGGCAAATTTAACTGAAGAAAACAACAAACCCCTGGCAACCCGCTGGTAAGAGACCGGATCCTGTGTTCCATTTAACATTCAGAATCCTAATAAACATTTGCGCTTAACTGAAAGTAAGTATATCTAAATTCTCCACTTCGTCAATCTACCACGCAGCAGCGATCATTTTAATTGAACAAAACAAACAGATGAAAATATACAGCAAATCACACTTTAAAGACGAAGCAACAGATAGAAATTATTTTGAAAAATGGGTGACAAAATTAGAAAAAAATAATGTTAGACCTTATGAGCGTTATGAGATTGAAACCTCTCTTGGTAAGACACTCGTTTGGGGACATCATACAATAGACGAACAGTTGGATACGTTAGTGATTTTTCCAGGAGCAAGAACCACCTCATTAATTTGGGACTTTGATAAGGGGCTTGATAATCTAAATCATAAAATGCGAATTTTTATGGTGGAGACAAATGGACTTCCAAATTTAAGTGATGGCTCAACTCCAGACATTAAAACATTGGACTATGGTATTTGGGCAGGCGAAGTTTTTGAAAAACTAGGAATAGAAAAAGCATTTGTAGCAGGTGCTTCATTTGGCGGACTGATTTGTATGAAATTAGGAATTGTAAGTCCGGAAAAAATAAAGGCAATATTTTTATTAAACCCAGGTTGCTTACAACCATTTTCAATGAAAATAAAAAATCTATACTATAATCTTCTGCCAATAGTAAAACCAACAAATAAAAATATTCTGAAATTTCTTGACAAAGCAGTCTTTTCAAAACCAAATCATAAGCTTTCAGACTTCTCAGAAAAAATGCTTGTAGACTATGAAGTTTTCGCAATAAGTCGCTACAAGGACAAGACGCAGAAACCTTACTATATGAAAAAGCAACTTGAAGATGTTAACGTTGATACTTATTTGCTTGAAGGGGACAAAGACCTGTTATTTCCTTTTCAAAAATCAATTGAAAACGCAACTAAGCAGATAAAGAAATTGAAAGATGTAAAATTATTTTATAATGTAGGTCATGGAATTGAAACACACGACAAAGCGTTGAACTATATAGGCGATATAATAAAAAATTACCACTAACAGCGCCTCGCTCTTGTTGGGGTTGAGCGCAAGACAAAGCGCAGTTCACCAACAAGCAAGATGAATCTGGATAGCAGGCGCTTTCGTTAATTTTGTTTTGTTATTATTGCAATCGCACCATGAAGAATGAACCGATGAAGGACTGACATTCCGTTTGTTGGTGGTCCGCCCCGCTTTACTGAAGTACCATAGTAGTTTTTCCGCGAGAAGGCTACACTTCTTCTCACTAATAATTATAACTAATAATTGCCCCCATTCATTTTTCCTTTCTGCGATACGGTTATTTTCTATATATTCATTCAAAAAAAAGAAAGACTCATGTTTCAGAGAATCGCCTTCCTGGTTTGCCATCGCGTCTTCCCCTTTAAATCCCTAACTACGCTACACTAGGCCAGAATTAGCATTCTGTAAAAACAAACTACCACCCACATTCATCAAGAATACATATGACCGATTTTTTCAAACACTTGATGTATGAATTTGAATTACCACTAGAGAATCCAATCCTTATATTTTCATTAATTCTGTTCATAATTCTTTTATCCCCCATTTTACTTAGAAGACTAAATATTCCTGGAATCATTGGGTTAATTATAGCAGGCGTGGTTATCGGCCCTTATGGTTTGGGCATTCTTGAGAAAAGCTCTGCCATCGACCTCTTTTCAACCATTGGGCTTTTGTATATCATGTTCATTGCAGGGCTTGATCTGGATTTGAACGATTTTAAATCTAACCGAAATAAGAGCCTTTTATTTGGGTTGCTCACGTTCACTTTTCCATTAGTAATTGGATTTCCAGTATGTTATTATTTTCTCGGTTATGACTTCAATGCTAGCTTCCTTACGGCTAGTATGTTTGCAACACATACGCTTGTAGCCTATCCCATTGTGAGCAAATTAGGTGTTTCAAAAAATCAGGCAGTTGCTATTACTGTTGGAGGAACAATATTGACTGACACAGCAGTGCTTATTATCCTTGCCATCGTTATGGAAAATAGTCTGGGCAATTTAAATCAAGAATTTTGGATACGATTGGGCGTTTCTCTGGTTATATTTTCCGCCATCATGTTCTTGATAATTCCAAGAATTGCCAAATGGTTTTTCCGAAAATTGGAAAGTGAAAAACACTCACATTATATTTTTGTATTGTCAATCGTATTTCTGGCTGCCTTTTTAGCAGAAGTAGCAGGCATTGAACCAATAATTGGAGCTTTCGTTGCAGGCTTGTCCTTAAACAAACTAATCCCACATTCATCCGCATTGATGAACAGAATTGAATTTATTGGCAATTCATTATTCATTCCATTCTTTCTCATAAGCGTTGGGATGATCGTTGATGTGAATGTGATTTTCAGCGGTCCAACAGCTATTATTGTAGCCACAACGCTTACCCTGGTGGCATTGCTCGGGAAATGGATTGCTGCTTGGTTTACCCAGCACCTGTTCAAATATTCAAAGGCACAGCAACAACTTATTTTTGGACTTAGCAGTTCTCATGCAGCTGCAACGCTTGCCATAATCTTAGTGGGTTACAAAGCAGAAATTCTGGATGAGAATATTCTGAATGGTACCATCATACTTATTTTGATAACGTGTATAGTGGCTTCGTTTGCTACAGAAAAGGCCGCCAAACAAATTATTATAGAATCCGAAAATGATACTACCGATCTGGTAAAAAAGAATGGGACGAAAAGTGAACATATTCTCTTGCCAATTGCAAATGTTTCAAACATAGAGAAACTACTGGAATTTGCCATTTTCATTAAAGATGAAAAATCAACCAATCCCGTATCAATCCTCTCAGTGGTTGCCAATAACAAAGAAGCAGAAATCAATATTCTAAAAGCAAGGGACAAATTAGAAGAATTTGTGAAACAGGCCACTGCATCTGAGACCAATGTAAATATAATTACCGCAATTGACCACAATGCAGCAAGTGGAATAACCCGAATTTCCAAAGAAACAATGGCCAACATTATTGTGATGGGATGGCCTCAGCGCTCAGGGTTTATTGATAAGCTAATAGGGGTGAAAGTAGATAGCATATTGAATAACATATCCAAAACCATTTTTATTTGTCATCTAGAAAAACCGTTGGCATTGCATAAAAAAATCATAATTGCTGCCCCACCATTGGCAGAACATGAAAACGGTTTTAGCCTGTGGATTACTAAAATGGTAAAGCTGGCTCAGGAACTAAGCATTCCGGTTCAGCTGCATTGTAATAAAGCAACGCAGCAAGCAGTCGAGAGATTATCCAAAAAGGAGAAACTGGCCGAAGTAATAACAATAAGGTTATTTACGGATTGGGAAGATTTTATGGTGCTGTCAAGAAATATTAAACAAGATGACTTGTTTGTTTTGGTTTCTGCCAGAAGAGGAGCCCCATCCTATATAGGAGCCTTAGAAAATCTGCCTTCTAAACTTGAAAAAAACTTTTCAGACAACAGTAAGTTCCTAATCTACCCTCAACAATATGTCGATAATTTAAGTAGTGAGTATTACAACGATTCTTTGACAGAACCTCTCAGCAGAGGAGTTGAAACAGAACAGAAAACTGATAAAAAACATTAAGGAAGAACCAACAACCAAAAGCTGGATTACATCCACACCAATCCTGTGAAGGCAAGGCTTTGCAAATTCCCCAAAGATTACAATTTCCGTTTGTTGTTGGGGCATTCCGTCTTGCTTACGCACAACACCAACAAAGGCAGCGGATTTCTATGGAATTTGAAAGGAACCAGAAAAAGGGTTACTTTGGCAGTAACCTATGTAGAATAGCAGCATGTTGCCCCGCCCTGAAAAAAAATTATAAACCTTGTTCTAGTTAACAAAAAGAAACTAAGATTGGTTAACTAATAAACAACACTCATCTCAAAAGTTAATATTATGTACAACCTCAAAATTATTTCTTCTACCGTACGTCCAGGCCGTAAAGGCCCAGTTGTAGCAGCGTGGATTACTGAATTGGCAAAGCAAAATGAAAACTTTAATGTAGAATTATTAGACCTTGGCGAGATCAATTTGCCGATGATGGACGAACCCAATCATCCGGTATTAAAAAAATATGAACACGAGCATACCAAACAATGGAGTGCCAAAATAGATGAAGCCGATGCTTTTATTTTTGTAACAGCCGAGTATGATTATAATTATCCCGCTCCATTGCGAAACGCCCTAGAATACCTCTCGAAGGAATGGGGGTATAAAGCAGCAGGTATTGTAAGTTATGGGGGTGTTTCAGCAGGCACAAGAGCCTGCAACAGCTTAAAGGCAGACTTGTCTACATTCAAAATGGTGCCCTTAACGGAGGCGGTAAACTTTCCGTTCTTTCAACAAAATATAAATGACCAGAATGAATTTGAGGTCAACGACATTTCGCACAAAGCTGCACAAGTAATGCTTAAACAATTAATCAGATGGACAAAAGGTCTGAAAATAATAAGAGAAGATAACAAGTAAGGTGAGTTCACTTACATTTTACAAAACAACACCATCCTAACTTTAACTTTAACGGTTCACGTTACAGACACGGTTGTAAGGCACAACGTAACAAAACGAGTCGCAATACTTTTTGAAAAATCATTTTAACGTACCTTGTAGGCCTATCCAAAGGCGAAAATTATGGAAGACAATAAAATGCTCAACTATCTCAAAGTTGTTTTAGAAAATATGCCCACTGGCTGGCTGGGCCTAACAACCCATCGGCTCGATATTTATGACGAAGATTTGGCCAAAACTGAGTTCCTAGAACAGTTTGAAAGCTTATATAAGAATAATAATTCTGCTACCCCGATAGCTATCGGGGCGGCACTCAACAATTTACCCACCGCCTACGATTATATTCGATTGGGTCATCCACTGTCTTGCGTGCTGGAATGGGCCATTGCCAAATTACAGCATTTAAATCCCAAAAATGTAATCAGCTTTTCATCCAAGACAATTCCGGTCATGGCCATTCTTAGAAAGAATCTATTGGCTCATAAAAACACCCAAATCATTTATACAGGTGAACTCCCTGATTGTTTTGATGCTGAGGTATTGAAAAAAGTTTATGGCTACAAATTTGAGTTAAAACAGGTTGCGAAAGTTGAAGAGATTTCCGTCTCTGATAGCGATCGGGGTAACAGTAGTATCGTTTACCTTTCGCAACAAGATGGAATTGGAACCCTTGCTCTCTCTCAAAACATAGACTTTTACATCAGTTTCTATTCTCACCTTGGAAGTATTTTATTAGTCAATGGTAAAGGAAATGATAATTATATATCAGAAATACAGCATGTAAGAAGAAGAGAGACCATTGCCATGACGCCAGCCAATTGTCTTGTTGCTTTAAAAGCGCTTATAGCCAAGTCCGCCTTTGATGATCAAAAAAATATCGATAACCATCGGGCTATAGTGACAAACAAAACACGTGTCTTAAATTTAATTAAAGAGATTACCGGCACAACTACAAAGCCGCTACTTGGCTCTAGCGGGCTGTCTGTTCAATATGCAATTATGATGGGGCTCATTGATGATGCCTTGAAAAACCACAAGGGTAAAGCCATCAAGTTTATTGTTCCTCCCAATTGCTATGGCGGAACCAATGACCAGGCAAGACGCATTGCCGCTTGCATTGATAATGTTGAAATTGTGGATTTACTCGTAGATGGTGATAATGAAATGGTGCAAAGCATTGACATCGTTTTAGACAAAATCGCTAGCGAAGATGCTATCCCTTACATCATTGCTGAAATTCCAACAAATCCCAGAGTGGAAGTTCCAGACCTTATAAAACTAAAAAGTGTTTTAAGTAAAAAACGCAAAACCACAACGGGTGAAAATGCCATCGATCCTGTATTTATTTTGGATCAAACCTTTTGTCCTAACGTGCACTTTTTAGGAGAAGGTGAAATACTATCAACGTTTAGGGCCATTTCATATGCCAGTGGATCGAAGTTCCCGAGTGGCGGGAAGTGCACCGCAGGCTACTGTGTTGGGAATAATAAAACAGAAGCCTTGATGGAAAAAATAGAAACACATTTAAGGCTGTGCGATAATGAGGCTACCCATCTTCAAATTGAAATATTGGCAAAACAATTGCCGTCAATGAATCAAAGAATTATGAACGCTTATAAGAATACGCGTGAATTTGTCAGTTTTATACACGATACGCTGCCGGACGCGAAAATTAATTTTGTTACTGAGAAATTGGCAACACAAGGATTTACTCCCTCTGTATTCTCGTTAGACCTTCCCACCAAAGGCAATACGGACCAAGAAAAAGAATCATATAAAAGGGCGTTAAATCTTAAATTAATCAATTTAATGATCCAAGAAATTCCTGATGAAAGTAAGTTCTGTGTGAGCTATGGCCAATTAGAAGGTTGTTATTGGACAGTACCTGCCACATCTACTCAAGGAACGACCAAAGAAGGCGACAAAGATTATATTGTTCGAGTAGCACTTTCTCCAAATCTGGACCTTGAACGTCATAAAAAGGTCTTTTTAGATTTTGTTGAAAATATTTGATTATCATGGAAGATGGACGTGTTGAGAGGCTCTCCACTTATTCCTATTCTTCCCATTTAGTGTCACTCGCAGAGAGCCTGAAAGGTAACATTCAATTTGGTTAAAAGTTCTTCAAATAGTTTTCAGTATTTGAAGGCAATCATAAAAAATCCTATTTTGGCGGTAAGGTGTATGGACCCCTACCGACCGGAAGGCACCCCTCACAAACAGGCGCATTGGTTAACATGTAAAATGAATCATTTACTGTAAATAAAGCCTTAAATAAAAATGAACAAATCAACCAAGATTGTAGTGATCATTATAGGAATGCTAAGTGTATTGGCCGGAGTCTACTCCTATCTCTACAAGGAAGAAACCACCATTGCTTATTTTGGAATTTTCCTTGGTATCGTCTTAATAGGCGCTGCGTCTATTGCACAACCTGAGGAGAAGGATAAATAATGCCATCCTCTTATTTAGCACCCCTGGAAGAGAACCCTGGACCTGACACTAAAGACCGTTAAACACTCCACATTAAGTCTTTCTGGAACCAAAAAAAAATCAAGAAAACGCTACTTTGGTGGTGACTTGTGTAAGGTGGCTCATGCCACTGGCTAGCCCGCCAAATACATGGATGCCAGAGACAAGAAAAGTAGCATTGAAGATTATAAATTAAGAACAAGGTCAAAGTTTTCCGATGAACCACCTCGGGATGATTTAATTCAAACAAATCGATACAAGGAGGTTCTATTTCTAAAAAGATAAATTCAATTTTCATTACTTGGCAACTAATCAGAAAGGCTGTTTGATTTTTATTAATTTTAGATTGTGGTGATGTATTAGTGATATTAGTATATCTATTTTTGTATTTAGAAAACAATGGATACTTCTCAATATTTTTATCGAAATGTTATCTTGTCTATGAAGGACAATAAGGTTTCATTGATTGACATAAATAATCCTGATCATAAGGGACAAATTCTTGACCCCTGGCTTGGACTCGTGCTTCAGTATGCGAATGGACAACGTACAATCGAAGACCTTAGTAAGGATTTATCAGGAAGGTACAATGACTCCCCTCCTGCCAATCTTGAAGCAACCATTCATTCGGCAGTTACTCGTCTTGTCGATTTAAGATTTATTGTATTAACAAAAGAAGCTACCGACTTACCCTATTATTTATCCCTACCCTATGAACAGATGGATATTGAAAAAGCCAAAAAATCATTAGAAGAGGACAATGTAAAATTAGATTAAAATAAAAAATGATTGTACTTGAATTCATCTCATCCTGCCAATTATACGAAGGGTTTGAGGTATGGGAGATTGAAAACCTAACTGCGTTCTTGAAAGGAAACGAAGTTTTAGCAACTATTTTTCAAGATGATTATAATGTATCTATTGAAGAAATAGGAGAAAAAAGGAGTGGTATTGCAGAAAGTGATTATGAAATAATCAACAAACTTTTAGGTCTTGTTGATGATAAATACTTTTTCATTTTCACATTACACGATAGAAATCATTTGGACCTTATCGGAATGCAACATATGAAAATCATGGATTTCGGTATCGATATTGAAAAAATCAGAGAGGACTGTGTTTATGCTATTATCATGGATAAACGGAGTAGTTAAAAGAGGTACCCTGTCAATCTTCTTATTTAAGGCAGGGCTGGAGGATTATACTATAAATACAAGGGCACAAGCTCTTTAATTAATCCTATTCAGAATCACTCGCTGAGAGCTGTGAAAGCTAACACAAAACCCATTAAAAGCGTCCTACTGAGTCTTCATCTTTTGAAAAAAAGCATTGCTTTGTTAGCAACCATTGCAAGGTGAAGTGCGTCAAAGGGCTTGGCAGTGTTAGTCATCTTTCCGGTCAACCAAGGCTTCTATAATTTTAGACTATGTGTTCCTTTAATTGCCCGATCCGTTCAGTAGCCAAAAAATAACCATGAAGCTAAAGCTGGCACCCAAATTCATTCTTACATTTTTAGCATTAACCTTCGTAATGCATGAAGCGCATGAAATTGCGCATACAACTGTGGGTAGGATAATTTGTGGCTGTTGGGGACAAAGGGATTTTAATGTGTGGAGCACGTGTGAAAGCTGTGCCACCAACTCCCTTGAGTTTCTTGCCACAGCAGCGGGGCCATTGTTCACCTTTTTAATGATTTGGTATGGTAGCTTGTGGTTAGATAAAAACAAAACAGACAATCAAAAGGCACTCGGTTTTTCTCTTGTATTTGCCAACATGCCTATCATGCGACTCCTCAATCCTGTGGGAGGAGGAGGTGATGAGGTGGTTGTTATCAATCATTTTTTACATCACCATGGCCTCTCCAGATTAATCGCAGCAATTCTGATTATAGTAATTATCGCTTACCCATTGTATAAAGCTTATCAACTGGTAGAAAATAAATATAAGATGGGATGGTTCCTCCTGTTTTTCCTTTTGCCTACCACCATCGATGTGTTGATAGTGGTAGGGTTGATGAATACACTTCTTGAGAAGGGATTGTGGGATACTTATTGGGTTTTAGGTTCGCCCATTCTCGTGACCGTCTGGACTCTCCTCGTAGTATCCATTTATTTATTGACAAGAAAAAATATTTACTCATTGGTAGCAGGTTCACATGCCTGAAACCCTGGCTATAAAAAAGTCCTTCACTAAGTTTTTACAAACTTGGAAAAAAACACAAATAGCACTAATTTAGTAGTGACTTATGCAACGTGGCGTTCGCCACATACACTGGCCTTAGATCCAATTTAAGTAACACGTAAAATAAAATTTTATGATTGAACAAATCAAAACATTTAAAGGCAATTCGCTGGCCATTGAAGTAATAGATGGCTTTACAAAAACAGATGGAAAACTAGCCCAAAAGTTCTTTAAGGAGAAAATTGATCAGGGGAATGACCATGTCAATGTGCTGGTAAAACTTGATGAAATGAAAATAAGTCGTAGCAGTACGAAAGCATTTATGCAAGACATGATATTTGCTTTAAGAAATTACAAGCACATGGGCAATTTCGCTATCGTGGCACATTCCAAAATCATAAAAGCCCTGGTACCTATTGACAAATTTTTCTTTGAAAGATTGCAAAAAGGGTATGAAGAGCGATACTTCGATATTTCGCAATTGGATAAAGCCATTGAATTCATTAACACGGATAAGTAGCAACTGACTACAACAGTGTATCCGATATGATCCTATTAATGGGCAAACCAATCGGAATAGAGTTAAAAATAAATCGGGCTTCAGAGTCGTTTATAAAGAACGCTGAAGCCCGATAAGCAGAAGGAGGACTAATAGCTCCTCACTCAGTTTTTACAAACTTAAAAGGAAAATACAGAAAGCGTTACTTTGGTGATGATTTAAGCAAAATGACACATACCACATCAATTGGCGTTAGCCGCAATCCAAACAAAAATAAAAAAGCGTTAAAACACTTTTTTGTACTATTTATAATTATTGGAATTATCGGAGCAGGATGCGAGAAAGATTCTAATGAGCTCATGCCATCAAGTGAATTCGTAATGCATAAATTAATTGACAATGGTGGTAGAGTCGCATGGTATAAAGGAAGTTCGCACTCAAAGATATTATTCGATAAAATAACTGACCCATCAACAAGGAATACAGATCTGTTTATAATAAATGCTGACGGCTCTGATGCCCAATGTTTAACATGCGAATTACCAAATATTACTGGAAGGTTTGTAGGGCAACCCGAATGGCATCCAGATGGCATTCATTGTATTATTCAAGTTGAAAATAGTAATTCAAAACATACACAGTTTGAACATATGGCATGGGGCTTTAATAATGACCTTTGGCTTTTAAATACACAAACCTTAGCAGCAGAAAAAGTATTTGAGACTGATTTGAATAATGCCGCATTACATGCTCACTTTAATAATGATGGATCTAAATTATTATTCGCTAATAGAATTCCCACTGGAAACATTATTCCGTCTCTTATTGGAATAACTCCAGGAGGTGAAAATCATTGGGATGGTTGGGGAATGCACATTGCTGATTTCGATATGTCTCAGGTAAATACCAATAAATTATCCAATCACATATTACTCAAGCCTAATGGCACTGGATTTTATGAGACTCACAGCATAGAGGATAAATTAACGTATTCATATACGCCAAACGGGCAAGGTTATGTTGATGATTGCTATCAATCTGATCTAGATGGAAATAATATTGTAAACTTGATAAATAGAACTTCAAGTTGGGAAGAGCACGCCAGCTTTTCTCCTTCAAAGAATAATTTTATATTTATTTCAAGTAGACACGACAATTCATGGAATTATCCCGGAAGTACTCCCAATGAATTGAGCACAGAACTATATATTAAAAATATGATCAGTGGAGAAATTCAACAATTAACAAAGTTCAACGAAAACTCTACAGATTTTAGAATCTTAACATCAGATTTTGATTGGAATAAAGAAGGAGATAAGGTGGTTTTCTTAGTGGCTAAAATACCCAAATCCAACCCAAGTCTTTATGTCAATGAAATTTGGGAAATCGAATTCAATGAACCACAATAACGATGGCTGACATTCTGTAAACCTCATGGCAGGGTTTCTGGCAAGCCGAACAAAATAGGATTAAAAATAAATCAGGCTTCAGAATCGCTTACAAAGAACCCTGAAGCCTGACAAGCAGAAGGAGGACTAAATAGTTCCTCACTCAGTTTTTCAAAACTTAAAAGGAATCCGTGGCGATTGTACCACAGATTCCCTTTCTGAATTTCTACCCTATCTCTTACCAAACGGTAATCCTTTCGCCTTCGGGTTTATACATCTTATCCCCAGGCTGTAGATCAAATGCATTGTAGAATGGCGTAAAGTTCATCAACGGTCCGTTCACACGCCACTTGGCAGGTGAGTGTGGATTGGTGTTCACGTACATGCGCATAAATTCGTCCCGTGTTTTTACGCGCCATATTCTTGCTATGGAGATAAAGAAACGTTGATCGGGCGTAAAGCCATCTAGTTTTGTAGTATCTTTTCCTTGTGCTGTCAATTTAAAGGCATCATAGGCAATGGCCACCCCTGCAATATCTGCGGTGTTTTCGCCTACGGTTAAGGCGCCTTTTACATGCACTGAATCGAGTACGGTAAACGAATTGTACTGATCAATCACCTGCTGTGTTCTCGCTTTGAATTTAGCAAAGTCATCTTTTGTCCACCAGTTAGTTACGTTGCCATCCTTATCATACTGTGCTCCCTGGTCATCAAACGAGTGAGTGATCTCATGGCCAATCACCATACCAATACCGCCATAGTTAAGCGCGTCATCGGCATTCAAGTCAAAGTAAGGTGGTTGTAAAATACCGGCAGGGAAAACAATTTCATTTAGCGGAGGATTATTGTATGCCGTTACGGTAGGTGGAGTAGTGTGCCACTCAGTTCTATCCACTGGCTGGCCTACCTTAGCAATGTCATAGAGATAATCATTTTTATTGGCTGATAAACGGTTTTCAAAATAAGCGTCTCTCTTTATTTCCACGTTAGAATAGTCTCTCCATTTATCAGGGTATCCAATTTTCTCAGTGAAGGCGTGCAGTTTTTCTTTTGCTTTTGTTTTGGTAGAATCGCTCATCCAATCCAAATTGGTAATTCGTGTTTCAAATGCCATTTTCAGATTGTCAACCAACACTCTTACACGTTTTTTGGCGTCTTCCGGAAAATATTTTTTTACATACAACTGCGCCAATGCATGACCAAGTGAACGATCCACTGCTTGTGTCATCTCCTCAGCCCTGGATTTCTTAACTGCCTGCCCAGTCAGAATTTTTGTGTATTCAAAAGATGCATCCACAAAAGGCTGACTTAAGAAATTGGAGTAGAAGGTAAGTGCATTGGCTTTCAAATAGATTTTCCAATCATTGATGGAAACCGATTTCAACATGGTATTCAGTTTGTCGTAATATGCAGGTTGTCCTACGTTCACTGAATCCACCTTTACCCCAAGGTCGCTTACTAAGGTTGTCCAGTTGATATTAGGTTGTTTTTTTGACAGCGCTGCAACCGCTAATTTATTGTAGTTGGCGTTTATATCGCGCAGTTCAACATTCGTTCTGTGTGCGGAGGCCAATTGTTTTTCTATGTCATAGGTTATCTTTGCGTTTTTCTCAGCGGTAGCAGCATCGGCCCCTGTCAATTCAAACAAACTGGTAAGGTATTTTTTGTAAGCATTCTGAATGGAGATTGTGGAAGAATCTGTCTTGAAATAATAATCCCTTTCTGGCAAACCAATGCCGGTTTGATAAAACTGAGCAATGTTGATGCTGCTGTGCTTATCATCAGGACCTACATAAAAGCCAATGATAGATCCATCCCCTACTTTTTGTTCCTCCACTGCTACCTTCAACAATGAGGGTACATCGGTAATTGCATCAATGCGAACCAGAATGGGTTTGATGGGCTCATAGTCACGTTTGTTAATGGCATCCATATCCATACCTGAGGCATAAAAATCTCCTACCTTTTGTTCGATGCTTCCTGCAGGGCTATTAGTGCTCGAAACGCTGTCCAAAATCCCTTGCAGACGTATGCGCTGCGGGTAATTCATAAATGAATAAGAACCTACTCCTGCCTGACTGGCGGGTATCTGCACGGTGTCATACCAGATGCTGTTTGCGTAAGCAAAAAAATCATCTCCTGGATTTTTAGTGTTGTCAATGCCGCTTACAACCACATGTTTTGTGTCTGTCTGAGAGGCTTGTTTGCAGGCACCTGCTAATAGCAGTGCCAGGGAAAAGTACAATAGTTTTTTCATAGTTTGGAATTTACTGATACGGGTCAATACACTCAGACTCATTCACCTCAAAGTGAAAAAAGGAATCAGCCTGAATTTGTTTGGGCAATTTAATTGAGTGATAAAAATGGTTTTTAATCGGTTATGAAGGACTCCTGTTTACAGCGCCTTCCCAAAGCTAGTAAATAAGTGAGTAATCTTAGGTCCGTTATTTGATTTGGTTTTAAAAATACCAATCGATGTGTATAACTTTGTTGATAACTAGGGGTCTAACCTTCTCGCATTTACCCAATCATGAGCCCTTCAATATTTTAGCTAATCTTTTCGGGCTACCAAGCGCACCACGGATGCTTTGCCTGTATGAAAAGCACCTTCCTCCAAGACTACATCCTCTGTATTTGAATAGACAATCTTCATGCTTGCGAAATCATCCAGCAGCTGCCCCAAAGAGTAAAGCATATTTACGTCCCTCGGTCCTCCAGATGAATAAGTGAGTTGTTTTTTTGAAAAAGCTTCGAGAATGATATAGCCTCCCTTATTTAAAGATTGTATACATTGACTGTGAAAATGCTTGCGCAGATCACTTTCAAGATGGACATAGATTAATCCTATGACATCATAAGTATCAGGCTGAAGCAATATGGTTTGGATATTGGCCAGCTTATACTCCAGCTCCGCATCAAATTGATGCGCTATCGCCAACGCCTTTTCTCTTGCAGCCTCACTGAAATCAAATGCTTCCACCTGCCAGCCGAGTTGTGCGGCAAACAGGGCATTCCTCCCCTCCCCCTCTGCGGGTAATAAAAGCTTACCTGATTTGTGTTTTGATAACTGCTCCTGAAAAAAAGCATTGGGCTTAAGTCCATACACTGTATCGTTTGTACTGTATCGCTCGTTCCAAAACTTGCTGTTCATAAACCTGCTAATAAAACAAATAAGGTCAATGTTATAAATAAAAATGTCGACAACACAAATAGCCGATTGATATCTACCCCATTCCTTGAATGAATTTCATAATGCTCCAGTTTCTTTAGTACCGAAAACAAAGCACCGGCCGTAAATAGTATATTCAACGCATAATAGGACAAAAAGATAATGAGTGCCCCAAAATTAAAACGATGGATTGCTTCCAGCTCGCCAAGCATTTTATAAACTCCAAAAATCAACATCAACACATGCAGGACAACAATTACCAGCGCCACTTTGATGTACACCTTCACCGTCTGCAAGTCATCCTCCCTCACATAATATTTAGCCTTCCAAACTACTACAATCAACAGTGCGAGCAGGGCAATAGAAGCCATAAAGCCGACAGGAATGAAGATACTTTGTGGGTTGTATAAAAACATTACGCTAAGAAGCGTGAGCATGATAAGACCATTGGCAATCAATAATAGTAGAAAGTAGCTCTTGCGTGCGCTAGATAATTTGCGCTTTTCTTCCAGGCGCACCTGGATCTGCTTTCTCAAATTTACCTGGCTCAAATCCACTTTTTGTTGATAAACAATTACATCACGCCTAATGCAGTAGTATCTCGTTTAACGCAAGGCATGGAGGAAAAGTGCCATTTATAAAGGAAATAGCCAGGGCTGGCTCAAAAGCATCATCGTCCTGGTAATCACCTAATACTTGCAAAATAGAAGGGGATCACCATGCTTCGCTTCGGCAGGCATAGTGCGATGGCAGTTCTGTTTAAATCTTTGAGGCAGCCTCATTTAGTGCCATCCACCAAATGAAGTCTTTAACAACTATCTTCTTCGAATTTTTCCCTCCCACCAATCGGCTTCCCTTTGCTTTTGAATCTCCCCTTCATTAAGCATTTTCTGTAAACGGGCGTTTACTTCGCCATGAGAAGTAAGATGATATTGCCCACATTGATCACATTGGTAAACACCCACCGGGTGGCTGCCTTTGTCATAGTCATATGCAATATGGGCGCCAATCAGCGCTTCTTCGGCCAATTCATAGGTAGCATGGCATCGTTTATAACTGGGACAAGTTTTCATGTATGTGATTGAAAAATCGTGGATTATCTCTTCCTAACAATCCTTAAACATATTTAATTCTAAAATATTATCAAGGGTTAACCAGAGAACGCTATTTCATTAAATCCTTTTTGAAGGAAGTGCTGGCTGTTTGATACCAACTAATGGCATCGTAATATAATGTAGTGTCAATTTTTGAATACTCAATTTGTTGGTCCCCCTCCAGTGTAAAATACTTTATCACTTTCTGAGGCATTAAAACCATTAACTTATTTCCCTGCAAATACCCCAGACTTTGATAGGTACTTACAAATGCTCTCTCTCTTCCCCGCTCAAGGTGGGCCATGTCATAACCAAAAAATTTGCTTTTATAACTGAAGTTGAGCATCCCCAAAATTGTGGGACCAACATCAATCTGACTCATTAGTTGATCCTCAATCTCTGGGGCAATAAATCCTGGTGAGTACACCAGCATAGGAATGTGATATTTGTTAACAGGTAGTTCCGTCATCCCTGCACTGGATGCACAATGGTCGGCCACTATAATCAACAACGTATTTTTAAACCATGGCTTTTTAGCGATTTGTTTTACGAATTGTCCGATGGCATAATCTGTATATTTCACCGCTCCATCTCTTCCTGTATGGGACGGGATATCAATCCTGCCATCAGGATAGGTGTAGGGGCGATGGTTAGATGTGGTCATAATTTGTGCAAATACAGGCTTGCCTTTTGCTAATGTTTTTTCTATTTCGCGTGTAGCCAGATCAAATAAGTTTTCATCCGCCACACCCCAAATATTTTCATAATCAATTTCATCTTTCTTTAACTCAGCCCGGTCTACCACTTCATAGCTGTTGTGAGAAAAGAAATAATTCATGTTGTCAAAATAACCGTACCCTCCATAGATATACTTACTTTCATATCCTTTTTCTTTGAATACTTTTCCCATAGTAAATAAATTCTCATTGCCTGGTCGTCTAACAATCGATTGTCCCGGTGCTGGTGGAACACAAAGTGAAAGTGCTTCGAGTCCTCGCACGGTGCGTGTTCCAGTTGCATATAGATGGGTATAAAGTCGGCTTTGCAATGCCAAAGAATCAAGGAAAGGAGTAATATTTTTTTCATTGCCAAAATACTTCATAAAGTCAGCACTGAAACTTTCTACACTAATCAATATAACATTCTTTCTCATTTCCGGCCCTTCTGCATTGATAGTTCTCTCAATAGACAGTGGAGAAGAATCCACAAAATGTGATTCTTTTGTTTTTAGTAATAGACGCACTTGTTTAAAGGCGCTGTCCTCATCTATTCTATTATAGAATTGATCATAATCAAGTTCATTATTTAAATATGCAGCAAACAACTCATAAAGTCCATTGCCTGCCAGCTCATTGGCCAAGGTTGATTTGCTGAAGCGATGGGACTTTGTATTTACCAACAAATAGGATAAGATAGGCAGCGTGATAATCGCCAAAAACCAAATCGTTCTTCTTTTAAATGACATAAGAGCGCAGTGCTAATGAGTGGTCCATGAACGAAATCGATAAGCAATAAAGACCGAGCACCCCAAGGCCCCAGCGATGTACCACTCAATGGGATACGATTGACGTATGTTTCCAATAACCTCCGTAGTGTATACCAGATAATCAACTGCGATAAAGTTGAATCTGGTAGTGAACTCTTCCCAGAAGAACCATTCTGAAAATGAATTGAAAATCAATAAAAAAGTAAAAAAGAACAAAATGAAATTAAGAACATACCTGTGCCACCGTTTGTTAAATATCCTCTCAGGGCAAAGCCATAAGTAGAGCAGCACTGGGATAATAAAGTAGGTAGCATTGATAAGATCAAAAAAGAACCCCATGAAAAATACGCCTAGGATGGTCGGGATTGACAATTCATGAATTCCATCAGAAGAGATAAACAAGAACAACCGCGTAAAAAATGAAATACCAACCACTAGTAAAGTGATGAGTAACAATAATCCGTACCGATGATGCTTAACCTTTTCGAAAAATAATTTCATTTATAATTCCGGATGGTCTAATTCTCTTCCACCTCATTCCCCCGAACACAATATTTAACCCAAAAGTTGATTTTTCCTTATATATAAATATATAAATTCTAAGGAGCTCAAATCACCTAAATATCCACTGGTTTGTCAGTAAGGCTGAGTAAGTGAAACTTCGGCTAACTACTTGCAACTCTTTGTCATAGTTGGCACCTTAGCAAATTCAAATCGACAACCTCCATGGTATTAACCTATTGGATCATTGGTATTACTGCTGTAGTGAGCTGGTATTCATTCGACAGGCCGGAAGTGCTCGGCAAGCTCTTATTAAACCCTTACAAGGTTTCTAAAAACAAAGAATATTACCGGCTTATCACTAGCGGGTTTGTTCATGCCAATTTTTCACACCTCCTGTGGAACATGTTCTCATTTTACTTTTTTGGACAGGTAGTGGAATATTATTTCAATTACCTATTTGGCACAGCAGGCCCTATCTTGTTTATCGTACTCTACGTGTTGGCCATCATTATCTCCGACCTTCCCTCTTGTTTTAATCACAAAGACAACCCCAAGTATAACTCTCTGGGTGCGTCCGGAGGGGTTGCAGCCATCATTTTTGCATCTATTCTTTTTCAACCGCTGCAAAACATATGCCTTTATGGCATTCTGTGTTTCCCAGGATTTATTTTCGGAATTGCCTATATCATTGGCTCGTATTATTATGGAAAAAGGGGAAAGGACAATATCAATCACGCGGCCCACATTTACGGAGCTTTGGTAGGCATTGTTTTTTGTATCCTCCTTTATCCTCGTTCTGTGATACTATTTATTGATCAAATTAAAGAATGGCGTATTTTCTGATGGGTATTGCCCGAATTTATCCTTCTTCCCCCTGTTAATTATAGATAGTATTTCGTTTCTTGCGCCTCGTTTTAAACTGAAAATCATGCGTTATATACTAATAGTGCTTTTGTTGATGAGTCAACTTGTTTCTGCCCAATCAAAAAAAGAACTAAAAGCTGAAGTAATTAAGCTAAAAGCTGAGGTAGAGAATCTTAGCACGGAGCTTGATGGCTTCAAAAACCCACCTAAAACTGAGTTGAGTAATGAGCACCTAAAAGCCAGTTACGGATTAGGGATATTAATGGGTTCAAACCTTAAAAAGCAAGGATCAGATTCCCTGATCGTTGAGGTTCTTAATGAAGGCATGCGCGATGCATTGAAGGATTTACCCAAACAAATGAATGAGGAAGAGGCGATGGCAATCGTACAACCGTATATGAACCGGGCCATGGAAAGGGAAATAGAAGCATTGAAAAAAGAAGGCGTTGATTTTCTTGCTGCCAACAAAACCAAAGAAGGTGTAAAGGTGACTGAGAGTGGATTGCAATACAGGGTCCTTTCTGCAGGAACTGGGAAAATGCCCACTGCTGCAAGCAACGTAACGGTGCATTATACTGGCAAACTCATTGACGGTACTGTCTTCGATAGCTCTGTAGAAAGAGGAGAGCCAGCCACTTTTGGCGTAAGCCAGGTAATAAGCGGATGGACGGAAGCACTACAGCTCATGCATGTGGGTGATAAATGGGAGCTTTACATTCCCTACGAATTGGGTTATGGAGATCGCGGTGCCGGTGCACAAATACCTCCTTTCTCTACACTTATATTCGAGGTCGAGTTGATTTCAGTAAACTAGTCAATACTTAACTTTAATTCTTGTCCCAGGTAATGGCATTATAAAATAATCCTTGGGCTTGTCTAATCGATCCACACGTTTGCGTACTTTCTTAGGATTAGTACTACGCACCAGTCTTTGATCGTGGAATGAATTTGGTGTACGGAAAAAATCTTCCCAATGCACAAACATTAATTTTTCAGGCTGAATAAAATCGATCAGCTTGTTAGGGTATTGATCTACATGAGTAGCAGAGGCATAACATACTATCGCTAAATCCACTCCTTTCTTACTTAATTCTTCTGAAGGTGGAAATCCGAATGGGTGCTGACTGGCAGAAGTTTGTAAGAATACACGAAGCGTATCTGATCCGAGAAAGTCTATCAAGAAGGAAAAAGTTTCACCTGCAGACCACTTAAAAGCTTTTGTTTTGCTGTTGGAATAAATTAAATGCTCTTCAAAATATCGCTCATCCAGCGGCTTATTCATAAATAATTTTCTTTTAATTTGAGGTGCATGATTGGATAAAATCGGAAGAACGCGAATGTTGGACGTCACTGGAATCCATTCATACTTTTGATCTTTCGTTGTTGGATCATATATCTGCTCTTTAGTGAGAGAAGCTAATCTTACTCCGTCTTCCTTAAAGTTCTGCAAGATCTCAGGTAGGTAGGTGTTGCCATATACCACCTTCATGTTTTTGAAATAATGACTTTCCAAAAGTAAAGGAAGATCCATCGCGTGATCATAATGAGTATGTGAGACCAGTCCTGCTCTTACTACAGAGGGAGAAATAAAATACTCAAGAGTATTTTTCCACGTATTATAAAGGGATGGGTTGGTCTTTACTTTACCAAGGAGCTTTAGCAATTTCTGATTAGAGAAAAACGGATCTGTAATAATAGCCTCTCCATTTTTCTCCAGCACGAGGTTACCAGTCCCCATGTATACAATATTCAGTTCGTCTTTCGAATCAGGGCGGACAGAAAGCACAGTCTCACTTTTTTTAGGAATTATTTCTGGATAGAACCTGGAAATAGAGTGGGTGCAACTGCTCAGTATTGAAACAAATGACAGAAGTAAAATATATCTCAGTAACATTAGATAAATATATAAAAAAGGAGGCCGCGACTCAACCATTTTCAATAGCTCCGTTGGTATGATAATTTCTTAATTTCGCACTTCACCTTACTCAATGCATATTGTCCTTCGATCCGTTTCATATCGATTTACCCATTACAGAAGTAATCAATGATGTTAAAAGCAATTTAAAATCAGGAAATACGCTCATCGTGAATGCGCCTCCTGGTGCTGGTAAGAGCACATTGCTCCCCCTGGCCTTATTGGAAGAGCCGTGGCTACAGCATAGTAAAATTTTAATGCTAGAGCCTCGAAGGCTTGCTGCCCGATCGATTGCTACAAGAATGGCTTCTTTACTGGAGGAAGAAGTAGGAGAAAGTGTTGGTTACCGCATTCGTTTTGAAAACAAGATCGGTAAACAAACAAAGATTGAGGTACTTACGGAAGGTATTCTCACCAGAATGCTTCAAAGCGACAATTCATTAGAAGGTGTCGGACTCGTCATTTTTGATGAATTTCATGAACGCAGTATTCACGCGGATGTAGCGCTGGCGCTTTGTAGGGAAGCCCAACAAGTATTACGTCCGGATCTCCGCATCATGATCATGTCTGCTACGCTGGACATGCCTCAACTTACTGATTTGTTAAAGGCTCCTGCGGTGGTTAGCCAGGGAAGGCAATATCCGGTGGAAATCAATTACGGAAACGGAGTAGACATGTTCTTAATTCCCGAACTGATGGCCCGAGCCATTTTGAAAGCCAGTAAAGAAAAAGAGGGAGATATTCTTGCCTTCTTTCCCGGAGAAGGAGAGATAAGAAAATGTGAGGAGTTATTAAAAAAAGAGTTGAAAGATTTTTCCATCCATCCATTGTTCGGTCAGTTGCCCTTTCATATGCAACAAGCTGCTATTATGCCAAATAAATATGGTAAGCGAAAAGTGGTGCTGGCTACTTCTATTGCTGAAACAAGTTTGACCATTGAAGGTATCACTACGGTTGTCGATTGTGGTTATGGACGCACCTCTAAATTTGACCCCAACTCGGCATTATCGCGATTAGAAACAGTAATGATTTCGAAAGATGCTGCTGACCAAAGGGCAGGGAGAGCGGGCAGGCTGGGGCCCGGCACTTGTTATCGGTTATGGACAAAAGCCACCCAAGCACAACTGGCAGATCATCGTTCACCTGAAATACTCGAAACAGATCTATCCTCCCTTGTACTTGATATGGCGCAATGGGGAATCATTGACATCAATCAACTCACTTGGCTAACACCTCCTCCTAAAGGCACGGTAGCGCAAGCCTCTGAATTATTGCATGAATTGAATGCACTCGAGAATGGAAGAATCACAGCACATGGGAAAAAAATTCATGCACTTCCCTGTCACCCGCGCATTGCACACATGCTGGTATTGGCTGACGAAAATGATACCCTTGAATTAGCCACCGACATTGCAGCTATTTTGGAAGAACGCGATCCACTGCCTCGTGAATCAGGAATTGACATTAACTTACGTATTGAAGCATTAAGACGATATAGGAAAGAAGACAGTACTGGAAAAAAATTTAGTAGAATTGAAAAGGTGGCAGCATCCTATCGCAAACTTTTTGACGCTGAGCCGGACAATGGGACCTTCGATCCATTCGAGACAGGAGTATTGCTCGCCTATGCTTATCCAGAGCGCATTGCTTGTGCCCGACCCGGTAACAACGCACAGTTTCAAATGGCCAATGGGAAACTAGCTATGGCCGGCCACCGTGATGACTTGGCGCATGAAGCCTGGCTTGCCGTTGCTCATGTCAACGCACGAGATGGAATGGGGAAGATATTTATGGCCGCTCCATTAAATCCGAAGGATCTTGCCCCCCTTGTACGTGAAAAAGAAGTAATTATCTGGGATACTCGAAAGGGTGGATTGATAGCTACGAAAGACTTGCGTATTGGTAGCATCGTGTTACAATCGAAACCCCTCCCCTCACCCGACCCAAAGCATTTATCAAAAGCCATCTCAGATGCCATAAAACAGGAGGGAGAAAGATTACTTTCATTTAATGAAGACGTGGAGCAATGGCAAAACCGTGTATTGAGTTTACGCAAATGGAATCCTGAAGAAGGATGGCCAGAGGTGAGTACGCACACCCTATTAATTACCAACGAAGAATGGCTTGGCCCTTACCTTAATGCAGTAAAGAAACCTGATGATCTTAAAAAAATTGATCTGGTATCAGTTTTGAACAATAGCCTCGACTGGGAAAAACAAAAAATGCTTAATCAATTGGCTCCCGCATCCATCGAAGTGCCCAGTGGATCAACTATCAAAATCATTTATCCTTCGCCTGGTGACTCTCCTGTGGTGTCGGTCAGATTACAAGAAGTATTTGGGATGGTAGACACACCTAAAGTAAACAATGGAAAAAATAATTGTGTACTTCATCTCCTCTCCCCAGGTTACAAACCTGTTCAGATTACTTCTGATCTTAAAAGCTTTTGGAATACTGCCTATTTTGAAGTAAGGAAAGACCTAAAACGAAGATATCCAAAACACAGTTGGCCAGACGATCCGTGGACTGCTGAGGCGGTGAGAGGGGTAAAGAAAAAGAAATAACAATTCGGGCTACGCACATAGCCCGAATTGAAACCACCTTACTTGTTTCCGATGGTTTTAGTTAGTTCTCTTTTTACTTTTATTCTCCTGCTGTACGGATATACTTGATTGAATGCTTTATTCAAAGCATCCACAACCTGTGAAATATATTCTTTGCGAGGACTAACCACTGCGTCCTTGTCCCCTTCAGCGGTTGAAATTCTGACAGCATATCGCTCACGCAAAACTACCAGCAAAAGAATAGCAATTACGGAGAGAAGGCCTCCACCCCAAATGGCTATGAGGTTTGCGCCATAATGACCTCCATCATTAAAAGATTGATACATTCCATCCGGATTAGGGAAAGTATTCATAAAGCCACCTATCATTAATAGAATTGATAAGACCAATAAAATTAAACTTGGCAATCGCTCCGGCTTCAATACAGAAAAGCCAAATTTAGTGATACCATTTAGTCTGTACCTCATTTTACCAACTTCAAAAATAGAATCGGTAATTGTCACGCCTCTGCCATTCGTGTAGATTACATTATCCTCAGTCATAACTATTCATTTTAAATTTTGAAACACTCACTTTATAAGTCAGTATTGCAAATGAACGGCCATGTCTAATTCTTCGTGAAATACGAATTTTACCTAAAAAGCATGTGAATTCTTTTCTACACTATTCCCCAGTATGGGATAAAAATCATCTGGATTCTACCTCTTCCAAAAACTCTTTCAATGATTTCATGTAGTCCTCTGGATTGTCGCGTGTTTTGGCATGACCCGCATTGGGAACAATCGCTACTTTTGAGCCAGGTACAAGCGTTTGATAGTAATAAAGTGTCTCTGGAAGCACCTCATCATATTCACCCCCAATAAAAAGTGTGGGGGTTGTAATTTTATGAAGGTCCGGTACCCTGTCAAAATCACGTAGCGTACCCGTGGCATTAAATTCTGTGGGTCCCCACATGTAATTGTATATCGCACGATTGGAGGTGGGAACCCCTTCGCATTCTGGTGCTGGTGTCCGGGGGCCCTTCTTTCTTGAACCAAAGTTGATATTAAAAGTATCCGTAGCTGCCAGATAGGCTGGCGCAGTATATTCACCCAATGTCTCATATTTATTAATGGTATCCTGAACGGGTTGTGACAACCTAGAGATCAACACTTTTGAATCCTTCATCCATTGGGGAGTACCAATGAGTGGCCCTGAAAAAATAACGGAAGCTATGGCATCGGTATTTTTAGTCATCATATATTCGACTGCAATAGAACCTCCCCATGAGCCCCCCAATAAGTGAAAGCTTTTCAAATTTAATTCCTTCCGCAGTGCCTCCACTTGCTCAACAAAATATGGCACTTTCCATAGACTGGTGTCATTGGGGTGATCAGACATTCCTGATTCCAGCTGGTCGAAAAATATAATCGGTCTGTCATTGGCCAGTGCCTGATAGGCCTCTATCGATCCACAACTTCTGCCTCCCGGTCCACCATGCATTACCATCAAAGGTTTGCCAGGCCCTTCACCTATTACCTTGTACCAAATCCTTCCTCCAGTGACTTGCACATAACCTTCCTGAGGTTTTAAGGGTTGGTCACAACCGAACAACAAGGCTGCACTTAGAACAAAAACAAAAATGGATTTCATTATGAATTGATTATTCCATAAATATAAATAGTTTATGGCTATTTCAACTCTTCTGTACCATCGGCATGTATGGCGAATCTGCCGCGCTCACGAGGATGAACATGATCATGGCTTCCCCATGGCCATCCACCAAACTCGGTCTGCTGATACTCTTGCATGGCTTCCTGAATCTCAGGTTGCGTGTTCATTACGAATGGTCCGTATTGAGCCACCGGCTCGCCAATTGGCTTTCCCTGTAAAAGTAAAATGGAAGCAGGCCTTGCCCCATTTTCAATTTCAATTTCATCATCAGGTTTCACAACTACAGAATGATAGTTAGTAACACTTTGACCATCCATACGGATGTTTTCGCCCTCGTACAGATAAAGTGTTCTATTAATGCCTGCACTTGCTTTTGGCAATTTAAACGAGGCGCCTTCCTCCATTTTTAAAATCCAGATGGCGACTTCATTGGTTTTGTCATTAGCCCATGAATTCGGAGCTGGCTCAGGTGCCTTTACCGATCCTAAGTGCCCGGCAATAATTTTGACTGATGTTTTCTTTCCCTTCTCATCCACTACTTTGTGCTGAGGTATGCTTTCATCCCATAACATAGCAAAATGAGGCTCCACCAGTTTGTTCTTTTTGGGCAAATTCAACCAAATTTGAAAAAGTTCAAGGGGATTGTCTTGCTTCCTATTAAGTAATGGAAACATTTCTGAATGCTGGACGCCCTTTCCTGCTGTCATCCATTGCACGTCCCCATTACCAAATCGACCAGCCGCGCCCAGAGAATCAGAATGATCCACCATTCCTTTGGTTACAATAGTAACTGTTTCAAAACCCCGGTGTGGATGAGCGGGAAACCCCGGCACCTTACTTCCGTGATACATCCTCCATCCATCTTTTATGGTAAAATCATTACCAATGTTTCTCCCTGCCAACGAAGCATCCGGCCCCATATGATCATTTCCTTTGGGATAAAAATCTGCATGGTGTACACAAAATAGAAAAGGGTCACTTGTTTTCCATGGAAACTCGAGTGGCTTTATGCTAATAATTGAATTACCCATACTTGATATTTCTTAGAAATTGAACGTGTATAACAGAGAAGGCAATAAATATATTCATATCACAATGAAACCCAGACATAGTTACACGCCACATATTCCCGTAAATAGGGCGATGGAATCTTAAACAAAGAAAATCATCTTTGAATGGTTGCAAGGAGGCCAAAGTGAAGTTGCAATAGAGGTGTAAAGTACTCTTCTCAACTGAGACAGTGGCTATCATCTCGGCCACCGTCCTTTTTATTTCTCTTAGTTTGTTTGACTAACAACCACACCTGTTAAAGTAATAATCAAATATGATTCACTTTCTAATAATAATAATATAAGCTCCAATAAGAGTCATTCCCAGCGCCACCATCAGTTCGATAAATTCCCAGACTCCCCATGTCACCGTGTTGCTTACACTATAAATACAAAATACAATTCCTAAGCCAACGTACAGATAACCACGCAAATTCACTAAGTCCTTTTGACCCATTTGGCAAACTAGTTTAATTTTTGCTCAATTCTTTCCATCCTTTCACACAACTCCTGCAATTTGTTAAGAATAATAACATGTGTTTTTTTCGCATCGATTCCAACCGGGCTGTCATCGCTTTGAATGAGTTGTGCTATCAATTCAAAATCTTCTGGGTTCACTTTAAAATTTTCG